>NZ_JAELVH010000185.1 GCF_019399235.1 Streptomyces poriferorum
GGCCGAGCGCCGGGGCCTCGCGGTCGCCAAGAAGCCCGACAGCCACGACATCTGCTTCATCGCCGACGGCGACACCCAGGGCTTCCTGGCGGACCGCCTCGGCGGCAAGGCGGAGGGCGACATCCTCGACGAGTCCGGTACGAAGCTCGGCACCCACGAGGGCGCGTTCGGCTTCACCATCGGCCAGCGCAAGGGCCTGCGCATCGGCCACCCGGCCGCCGACGGCAAGCCGCGCTACGTCCTGGACATCTCCCCGGTGAACAACACGGTGACCGTCGGCCCCGTCGAGGCCCTCGACGTGACCGCCCTCACCGCGATCAGGCCCCGCTGGTGCGGCACCCCGCCGTCCGGCCCCGGCACGTACACCGCCCAGCTCCGCGCCCACGGCGGCGAGACCGAGGTGAGCGCCGAGCTGCTCGACGGCACGCTCCACGTCACCTTCACCGAGCCGGTACGGGGCGTGGCCCCCGGCCAGGCGGTCGTGCTGTACGACGGGACGCGCGTGGTCGGGTCGGCGACGATCGCCACGACGGTGCGGCGGGAAACGGCGGCGGTCGCTTCCGACTGACTGCCCCTACCCGGCTTGCGGCGCGTCGTAGGAGAACCTGTGTCCGGCGAAGTCGGCGACATGGACGTACCCGATGCGCCGGTAGAGGGCGTTGCTGGTGGGGTTGCCCGGGTCCGTGAACAAGACGACGTCCGTCGCGCCCGCGGCCAGGGCCGCCCTGCTCGCCTCGGCCGTCACGGCTCCCGCGTAGCCGTGGCCGCGGAGGCGGGCCGGGGTGTAGACGGGGTCCACGCGGACCATGCCGCCGACGAGCGAGGTCGCGGCCGCCATCGAGACGGGGGTGCCGTCCGGGGTCTCCCAGAACGTGAAGTGCCGGTCGCCGAACCGCGAGTCGTCCCAGTTCCCGGTGTCGATCAGGTCGATGGAGGGCTGCTCCCCGACATCGACGCAGAACTCACGGCACCAGCGCACGACCTGATCGCGGTCCCTGACACCCACGACCCGCCCCCGGCCCTCCGGCCGCGGCAGCGGGGGAGTGAGTGTGCCGAGACGGTAGAGATGCGTGCGCCAGAAGGGCAGGGACGCTGCCCCCGTGTGCCGCTGCCACGACTCGGCGAAGGCGCCGGCGGTGTCGTGGTCCGCGATGACATGGGCGGGGGAGAGGCCGAGGCCGCCCAGGTGAGCTGCGAGGGCGTCGGTCTGCTCGGGGGACAGGGGAGTGAGACCCAGGCGGCCGTGCGGGGTGAGGTAGAGGATCGCGCGGACCTGGCCCCCTGACGCCAGCCGGCCGAACACGGCGGCTTCGGCGTCGTGGCCGGTGGCCCTGCGCGTCCGCAGTCTCTCGATGTCCGTCAGGGGTGTGTTGTGCAGGGCGGGGCGCGAGCGCAGGAAGTCTCCGGCCCCGGCGAGGAAGTCGTCAACGTCTTGGGTGAGGTGCCAGCCGTCCGGGAGCATGCCTCATGATCTCGGACCGCCTGCGCCGGAGGCACCCCCGGGCCCCGCGCGGCAACGCCCGACCCCTGTACGGGCGTGGCCGCGCGGGGTGCTTGGCCCCCCGGCCCGCCCGTGTTTACTCAGGACGCCTGGCGCACGTACACGTCCCGCGTGAAGAACTCCGCCAGCACCGGGGCGACCGCCTGCGGTGCCAGTTCGCGCATCTGCCCCGTCAGGGTGCGGTGCCGGCCCCGGGGCAGGGCGTCCGCCAGCAGCCGGCTCGACGTCCTCGCGGTGGCCGTGCTGAAGCCGCCGCAGACCACCAGGGTCCGCGCCGTCACCGAGGCGAACCGCTCGGCCGGGACCGCGCCGTCGCCCAGCACCGCGTCGTCGTAGGCGAGTGTGTGTGCCACGGACTCCAGGGTCCGCCACAGCGGCGCCCGTCGCATCCTGGCGATCGTGTCGGCCGCGACACCCGTCACGGTCAGGAACAGCTCCACCGCCCCGGCCCGGTCGCCGGCGGACAGCAGCCGGTGCAGCCGGGCCGTGCAGCCGGCCTTGAAGAGGAGGCCTGCGGCGCCCGGGGTGTACGGCGGCTCGTACACCGCGAGCCGGGCGGCAGGGAGCCCGGCCGCCAGCGCCTCCAGGGCCAGCGCGCCGCCGGCCCCGACCCCGAACACCGAGGGCCGTCCGCCCACCGCCTCCGCGAGCGCCATGAGGTCCTCGATCTCGCGCTCCACCGCATACGGCGACCGGTCGCCACTGGCGCCCCGGCCACGCCGGTCGTACGTGACGACCTCGAAGCGCGGCGCGAGGAGGCGGGCCAGCGGAGCCTCGGTTGCCGCGGTGCCCAGCGCCCCGCCCACCAGGATCAACGGCGGTCCTTCGCCCCGGCGCCGGTACGCGATCAGGGTGCCGTCGCGGGAGAGAGTCTTGTCCATGTGGAGGTGGACTGCGGGGCGTGCGGAAACTCATCGTTCTCCGCGAAAACTTTCTGAACTTTCTCTTCTCCGCAGCTCAGAGGAGTTGTTGACGGTGAGTCGAGCCGTCAGTCGGCCAGGGTCTCGGTGTCGTAGAAACAGAAGTGGTCCTTGATCGCGGCCACTTCGGACTTCGGCTCCGGGTACGCCCAGACCAGATCGGCCGCTCCTGGCAGCGACCAGTAGGAGGCGTCCCCCTTGAACGGACAGTGGGTCCGGGTGTCCGAGGCCGTCAGCAGTCCGGTACGGACGTCCTCGGGCGGCAGGTAGTACCGGACCGGGCAGCCGGTCTCGCGCAGCACGAGCGGGCGCCGGCTCTCGGCC
This sequence comes from Streptomyces poriferorum, assembly GCF_019399235.1. Taxonomy (GTDB): domain Bacteria; phylum Actinomycetota; class Actinomycetes; order Streptomycetales; family Streptomycetaceae; genus Streptomyces; species Streptomyces poriferorum. The sequence continues at coordinate 2,746 of NZ_JAELVH010000185.1, forward strand.
AGCAGCACTCCGTCCCGGACCACGCGCACATGCTCGGTGCCCGGCTCGACGGTGATGCGGTGTCCTCGGGTGGCAGTCATGCTCTGTTCAGCCCCGCCGTCCGCCGGATTCTTCCCCGGATTCGGCGCTGTCGGTGCCGGGATCTAACGTGGCAGTCATGAAGATCTGCGTTTTCCTCTCCGCCGCCGACCTCGACGACCGCTACACCGTGCCCGCCCGCGAGTTCGCCGAGCTGATCGGCCGCGGCGGGCACACCCTGGTCTGGGGCGGCTCGGAGAGCGGGCTGATGAAGGTCGTCGCGGACGGCGTGCAGGAGTCGGGCGGGAAGCTCGTCGGCGTGTCGGTGGACTTCCTGGCCGCGAAGGCACGGACCAACGCGGACGAGATGGTGATCGCCCGGGACCTCGCCGAGCGCAAGGCGTTGCTCCTGGAGAAGTCCGACGCGGTCGTGATCATGGTGGGCGGCACCGGCACGCTCGACGAGGCCACCGAGATCCTGGAGCTCAAGAAGCACGGCAGGACCACCAAGCCGGTCGTGCTGCTCAACACGGCGGGGTTCTACGACGGGCTCCGCCAGCAGTTCCAGCGCATGGAGGACGAGGGCTTCCTGCCGGTCCCGCTGACCGACCTGGTGTTCTTCGCGAAGGACGGCGTCGGCGCCCTCGCCTACCTGGAGGAGTGGGCCGGCCTGCAGTGACGTGCGGGCGGTGAGACGCCGGGTGCGACGATGGGCGTATGTCCACTCACCTCATCACCGGTGCCGGTTCCGGCATCGGCGCAGCCGTCGCCCGCCGTCTCACGGAGCGCGGCGACGAGCTCGTCCTGCTGGCCCGTGACGCGGGCCGCGCCAAGGAACTGGCCGCGCTCCACCCCGGCGCCCGCACGCTCGTCGGCGATCTGTCCAACCCCGACCGGCTCTCCTGGGCCTTCGGCCAGCAGCCGATGCCGGAGCGGCTCGACTCGCTGCTGCACATCGCGGGCGTCGTCGAACTCGGCCGCGTCGGCGAGCTCACGCCCAAGGCCTGGCACTTCCAGCTCAACGCCAACCTGATCGCCCCGGCCGAGCTGACCCGTCTGATGCTGCCCCAGCTGCGGGTCGCCCAGGGCCATGTCCTCTTCGTGAACTCCGGCGCCGGGCTCTCCGCGAGCCCCGAGTGGAGCGCGTACGCCGCCAGCAAGCACGGACTGAAGGCGCTCGCCGACTCGCTGCGCCACGAGGAGCACGAGAACGGGGTGCGCGTGACGTCCGTGTACCCGGGCCGTACGGCCAGCCCCATGCAGGCCAAGGTCCACCAGCAGGAGGGCAAGGAGTACGACGCCTCGCGCTGGATCGACCCCGAGTCCGTCGCCACCACGATCCTGATGGCGCTCGACCTGCCCCGCGACGCCGAGGTCAACGACCTCACGGTGCGCCCCGGCCGCTGACGGCCCGGGGGCTCACCGCGCGGCCCGGCCGGTGCTGCCGGTTCGTGCGGGGACCGGCCGCCGACTGTCCGGGCCGCGAACCGCCGTAGGCTTCCCGCGTGAGCGAGAAGAGCAAGTTCAGCGGGTGCCCGGCCACCGGAATCGGTTCGATGCCCGGAGGCGACGCACGGGAGGCGGCGAAGACCGTCACCGGCTCCTTCGGGGACGGCCAGGGCGTGCCCTATCTGGCGGAACTGCCCGCGCGTGGTCCCGGCGCGGACATGATCGGGCGGTCCATCGGCCTGCTCGTCGAGATGTACGGACACGTCGAGCCCAGCGGCTGGCGCATCAGCGACCGGCCGGGGCGCGACACCCGCCGCGCCCGGTCCTGGCTCGGCGAGGACCTCGACGCCCTGGAGGAGTTCACCCAGGGGTACGAGGGCCCGCTCAAGGTGCAGGCCGTCGGTCCGTGGACGCTGGCCGCCGCGCTGGAACGCCGCGGCGGCGAAGCCGTCCTCGGTGACCCCGGCGCCTGCCGCGACCTGGCGGGCTCGCTCGCGGAGGGGCTGCGCAACCACCTCGCCGAGGTGCGGCGCCGGATGCCCGGTGCGCGCGTGATCCTCCAGCTCGACGAACCGTCGCTGACCGGGGTCCTGCTCGGGCGGATCCGGACGGCCAGTGGCTACCGCACCTACCGGGCCGTGGACCGCCAGGTCGTGGAGGACACCCTGCGCGACGTGCTCGCGGTGGCCGGCGACGCCGCCACGGTCGTGCACACCTGCGCGCCCGACGTGCCGTTCGCCCTGCTGCGCCGGGCCGGGACCGATGGAATCTCGTTCGACTTCTCTCTGCTCACCGAGCGTGAGGAGGAGGCGATCGGGGAAGCGGTCGAGGGCGGGACCCAGCTGTTCCTCGGGGTGGTGCCGGGCACCGACCCGGCCTCGGGCGGATTGTCGGACCCGGGCGGTAGCGTCATGGGTGTCAGGACGCTGTGGCGCAGGCTGGGGCTGAATCCGGGGACTCTGACCGAGTCCGTGGCGATCACCCCGTCGTGCGGTCTCGCGGGTGCCTCGCCCGCGTACGCCCGTGCCGCGCTCGCCCACTGCGCCCGGGCCGCGAAATCGCTCGCAGACAACCCTGAGTAACGGGGCACTGGGTAACGGGAGGACGGGACGATGGCCGGCGAACAGCAGACGTCACTGCCGGGCGAACAGGAGACGGCGGTGCCGGCCCAGGCACGGGAGCGGCACGCGCTCCTCGCCGAGCAGCTCGAGGAGCACCGCTTCCGCTACTACGTGAAAGACCAGCCGGTCGTCAGCGACGCGGAGTTCGACCGGCTGATGCGTGAGCTGGAGGCACTGGAGGACGAGCACCCGCAGCTGCGTACACCCGACTCGCCGACCCAGAAGGTCGCGGGGCCGTACCGGACGGAGTTCACCTCCGTCGCGCACCGCGAACGGATGCTGTCCCTGGACAACGCCTTCGACGACCTGGAGCTGGCCGCCTGGGGCGAGCGGATCGCGCGGGACGTGGGCGCCACCGGCTACCACTTCCTGTGCGAGCTCAAGATCGACGGCCTCGCGGTCAACCTCACCTACGAGCACGGGCTGCTGACCCGGGCCGCGACCCGCGGCGACGGCCGCACGGGCGAGGACATCACGCCCAACGTCCGTACGATCGCGGAGATCCCGCACCGGCTTAAGGGCGACCGGATCCCGGCGCTCGTCGAGATCCGCGGCGAGGTGTTCTTCCCGATGGACGCCTTCGAGGAGCTGAACGCCCGGCTGGTCGAGGCCGACGACAAGCCCTTCGCCAACCCGCGCAACGCGGCGGCCGGTTCGCTGCGCCAGAAGGACCCCAAGGTCACCGCCACCCGGCCGCTGCACATGGTGGTCCACGGCATCGGCGCCCGCGAGGGCTTCGACATCGACCGCCTCTCGCACGCCTACGAGCTGCTCCACGAGTGGGGGCTGCCCACCGCCAAGTACAACAAGGTGGTGGACTCCCTCGCCGGGGTGCGGGAGTTCATCGCGTACTTCGGCGAGCACCGGCACTCCGTGGAGCACGAGATCGACGGAGTCGTCGTCAAGCTCGACGAGATCCCGCTCCAGGGCCGCCTCGGCTCCACCTCCCGCGCACCGCGCTGGGCGATCGCCTGGAAGTACGCGCCGGAGGAGGTCAACACCAAGCTCGTCAACATCCGCGTCGGCGTCGGCCGCACCGGCCGCGTCACCCCGTACGCGCAGGTCGAACCGGTCGAGGTGGCGGGCTCCGAGGTCGAGTTCGCGACCCTGCACAACCAGAACGTGGTGCGCGCGAAGGGCGTCCTGATCGGCGACACGGTCGTGCTGCGCAAGGCCGGCGACGTGATCCCGGAGATCCTCGGCCCCGTCGCCGACCTCCGGGACGGCACCGAGCGGGCCTTCGTCATGCCCACGCACTGCCCCGAGTGCGGGACGGAGCTACGGCCGATGAAGGAGGCCGACATCGACGTCCGCTGCCCCAACGCCCGCTCCTGTCCGGCGCAGCTGCGGGAGCGGGTCGCCTATCTGGCGGGCCGCAAGTGCCTGGACATCGACCACTTCGGATACGTCGCCGCCGCGGCCCTGACCCGCCCGCTGGAGCCCGCCGACCCGCCGCTTCGGGACGAGGGCGATCTCTTCGGGCTGACGGTGGAGCAGCTGCTGCCCATCCGTGCCTACGTCCTCGACATGGACAGCGGGCTGCCCAAGCGGGACCCGAAGACCGGCGAGGAGAAGATCGCGACGGTCTTCGCCAACCAGCAGGGCGAGCCGAAGAAGAACGCCGTCGCGATGCTGGACGCCATCGCCGCGGCGAAGGAGGCCCCGCTGGCCCGGATCCTCACCGGGCTCTCCATCCGCCATGTCGGGCCGGTCGCCGCCCAGGAGCTGGCCCGCCAGTTCCGGTCGATCGACCGGATCGAAGAGGCCACCGAGCAGGAGCTGGCCGACGCGGACGGGGTCGGGGAGATCATCGCCGCCTCGGTCAAGCAGTGGTTCGCCGAGGAGTGGCACCGCGAGATCCTGCGCAAGTGGCGTGAGGCGGGGGTCCGGATGGAGGACGAGGGCGCCGGTGAGGAGGAGGGGCCGAGGCCGCTCGAAGGACTCACCGTCGTCGTGACCGGCACGCTGACCGGGCACACCCGGGACGGTGCGAAGGACGCCCTGCAGAGCCGCGGGGCGAAGGTCACCGGCTCCGTCTCGAAGAAGACCTCCTTCGTCGTCGTCGGCGACAACCCCGGGACGAAGTACGACAAGGCGATGCAGCTGAAGGTCCCCGTGCTCGACGAGGACGGCTTCGCCGTGCTGCTCGAACAGGGGCCCGAGGCGGCGCGCGAGGCCGCGGTTCCGGCCGAGGAACAGTAGGGGAGCGGAAGGGTAGGCGCCGGAGGGTGAGGAGGGAGTGACACACCGTCGGATTCACCCGATCGGCGCATAGCAGATGCTGACGGGTGGTCGGTTCGCATTCGGGCAAGAGCGGCAGACCGCTGCCCGTGGACCCCCTCGGCGGCCTACTGTTGGGAGACGCGCCTGCGGTACCCGGTCACCGCGTGGGACGGGGCGCGGTGGCACGGGACGGAACCATCGGGTGACATCGGCACCGCCGGCTGTGAGAGGGACGGAATGAAACCGACCGAGAACGCCGCACCGGTGTCGCGGCTGCAAGGTTTCACCGGCCTCACGCCCAAAGTGGGTGCCGTCGTCGTGGCCCTCGCCACGGTTCAGCTGGCGACCGGTTTCTACCGGACCGTGAGCAGCGGGCACGCCCTCTTCCCGGACGGGAGGGCCGGCTGGTCGCTCGCCGTCCTCACCGGGATCGTCGTCGGTCATCTGGTCGCGCTCGGCCGCGACCGCTGGTGGGGCGGCACGGGCTCCGGAGCCGCCCTCACCCTCGCCGTGCTGCTCCTCTACGGCTGGGTGCCCGCGGGCCTGGTCAGCCTGGTCGTGGTCGTGCTCGTCGGCGTGGCCCGCAGGCACCGCTGGTGGCAGGGGCTGCTGCACGGGGCGGTGGACATCCTGGGCGTGGGCGCCGCGGCCCTGGTCCTGGCGGCGTTCGGCGAGGTGCAGACCGTCGAGTCGCCCTGGCAGCCACTCGACTGGGGTATCGACGCCGTCCCGGAGGTCCTGCTGGCGGCCTCCACGTATCTGCTCGTCACCCGGGTCCTGCTGTGGTACGCCCGGTCCCCGCAGGGCGGCGGACTGCCGACGGTGGACCGCACCGCACTGCTGCGGCAAGGTCTCGTCGCCGTCGCGCTCCTCGGCATCGCGCCGCTGATCTGCGTCGTCGCGATGGCGATGCCCGTCCTGCTGCCCCTCTTCGCGGTCCCACTGATCGCCCTGGACTCCACACTGTGGATCGCCCGCGCCAGGGCGGAGGAGCAGTTGCGGGACCCGCTGACCGGGCTGCCGAACCGGCAGTGGCTGCTGGAGCGCACCTGGACGGCGCTGGAGGAGGCCGAGAGCCTCGGCAGCCGGGTCGGCCTCGTCCTGATCGACCTCGACCGCTTCCGGGCGGTCAACGACACCCTCGGCCACCTCGCCGGGGACCGGCTGCTGCTGCAGATAGCGGACCGGCTGCGCCTCGCCCTGCCGAAGGGCGCGGAGGCGGCCAGGCTCGGCGGCGACGAGTTCGCCGTGCTCCTGCCGACCGCGGACTCCACCACCAGCACCCAGCGCGTCGCCCGTCATCTGGTCGCCGAGCTCTCCTCGCCGCTGGACCTCGACGGACTCACGCTGGTGCTGGAGGCCAGCGCCGGAGTCGCCGTCTACCCCGACCACGCACTGGACGCGGAGGGTCTGCTCCGGCGGGCGGACGTGGCGATGTACCAGGCCAAGCGCGACCGGACGGGCGTGGAGGTGTACGAGTCGAAGCGCGACAGCAACACCCCGGACCGGCTCGGCCTCCTCGGCGACCTGCGGCGCGCGCTGGACGCGGGCGAGGTGGAGCTGCACTACCAGCCGAAGGTCCGCTTCGACGGTCAGGTGGCCGGTCTGGAGGCCCTGGTCCGCTGGGTGCATCCGGAGCGGGGGAGAGTGCCCCCGGACGAGTTCATCGCCATAGCGGAGTCGTCCGGGCTGATGCCGCACCTCACGGAGTACGTCCTGGAGACGGCGCTGGCGCAGGTCGCCCGGTGGCGGGCGCAGGGCCTGTTCGTCCCGGTCGCGGTCAACGTGTCCCCGCGCGATGTGCACACCCCGGGGTTCGCGGGCAGTGTCGCGGCCCGGCTGGCCCGGCACGGCGTTCCGGCCGGTGCCCTGCAGCTGGAGATAACGGAACACGTGCTGCTGGAGGACCCGCAGCGGGCCGCGGACACCCTCGCGGGGCTGACCGGGCACGGCGTCAAGATGTCCCTGGACGACTTCGGCACGGGGTACTCCTCGCTGGTCCACCTGCGCAGGCTGCCGGTCAGCGAGCTCAAGATCGACCGGTCGTTCGTGGCCCGGCTCGCCATCGACCACGAGGACGCGGAGATCGTCCGCTGCACGATCGACCTGGCCCACTCGCTCGGTCTGGTGGTCGTCGCCGAGGGTGTCGAGGACGACGAGACGTGGGAGCGGCTGCGGGACCTGGGCTGCGACGCGGTCCAGGGCTGGCTGGTGGCGGCCGCGATGCCGCCCCAGGAGACGACCGCGTGGCTGCGGGCGCGCGGCGAGCACGGATGGCGGCGGCCGGCCGAACTGGCGGCAGCGGCCGCGGCGGCCGCCGCAGCGGGGGCGGGTACGGGTGCGGGTACGGGGACGGCCGTCGCGGCGACGCCCGAGCTGGAGCAGCGCCCTTCCGGGCGGGCGGTCGAGTCGCGGCCGGCGACGACGTAGGGCGGGGCGCCGGGGCGAGGGCCGGGGTGACGGGGTGAGGTGACCGGGAGCGCCCGGTGTTCGTTTTGTCCTCAATCGCCGGACGGGCTCGACGGTGCCGGCTGCGGCTTTGTCCTCGGGCGCCGGGCGGGTCTCCCCCTGTGGCCGTACCCGGTCCGGGCGACCCCATAGGATTGGGGGCCGGCGGCACATTTCCACCTGCCGCGCTTCGGACGGACGGCGGGAACGTACCGCCGGCCCCCGGCCAAAACCACACACCAACCCCTGAGGATCGCTGCATGCCTGGCATCACGCGCGAGGAGGTCGCCCACCTCGCCCGGCTGGCGCGTCTGGAGCTGAAGGGCGAAGAGCTCGATCACTTCGCCGGTCAGCTCGACGACATCATCGGCGCGGTCGCCCGCGTCTCCGAGGTCGCCGACCAAGACGTACCGCCGACCTCCCACCCGCTGCCGCTGACCAACGTCATGCGGGCGGACGAGGTCCGTCCGTCGCTCACCCCCGCGCAGGCGCTCTCCGGCGCCCCGGCCCAGGAGCAGCAGCGTTTCAAGGTGCCGCAGATCCTGGGGGAGGACTAAAGATCATGACGGACATCAGCACCATCATCAAGCTCACCGCCGCCGAGATCGCCGCGAAGATCGCCTCGGGCGAACTCACGGCCGTCGAGGTCACCGAGGCCCACCTGGCCCGGATCGAAGCCGTCGACGAGAAGGTCCACGCCTTCCTGCACATCGACCGCGAGGGCGCGCTCGCGCAGGCCCGCGCCGTCGACGCCAAGAAGGCGGCCGGTGAGAAGCTGGGCCCGCTGGCCGGCGTCCCGCTCGCGCTGAAGGACATCTTCACCACCGAGGACATGCCGACCACCGTCGGTTCGAAGATCCTCGAAGGCTGGGTACCACCGTACGACGCGACCGTCACCAAGCGGCTGAAGGCCGCCGACGTCGTCATCCTCGGCAAGACCAACATGGACGAGTTCGCCATGGGGTCCTCCACCGAGAACAGCGCCTACGGCCCGACCGGCAACCCGTGGGACCTCACCCGCATCCCGGGCGGCTCCGGAGGCGGCTCCTCGGCGGCCCTCGCGTCGTTCGAAGCCCCGCTCGCCATCGGCACGGACACCGGCGGTTCCATCCGCCAGCCCGCGGCCGTCACCGGCACCGTCGGCGTCAAGCCCACCTACGGCGGCGTCTCCCGCTACGGCATGGTGGCCTTCTCGTCCTCCCTCGACCAGGGCGGGCCCTGCGCCCGCACGGTCCTGGACGCGGCCCTGCTGCACGAGGCCATCGCCGGACACGACCCGCTCGACTCGACGTCCATCGACGCCCCGGTCCCGCCGGTCGTCGAGGCCGCGCGCAACGGCTCCGTACAGGGCATGCGCGTCGGTGTCGTGAAGCAGTTCTCCGGCGAGGGCTACCAGGCCGGTGTCGTCCAGCGCTTCAACGAGTCGGTCGAGCTGCTGAAGTCGCTCGGCGCCACGATCGTCGAGCTGGACTGCCCGTCCTTCGACCTCGGCCTTTCGGCGTACTACCTCATCGCGCCGTCCGAGTGTTCCTCGAACCTCGCCCGCTTCGACGCCATGCGCTACGGCCTGCGGGTCGGCGACGACGGCACGAGGTCCGCCGAGGACGTCACCGCGCTCACCCGCGAGGCCGGCTTCGGCGACGAGGTCAAGCGCCGCATCATCCTCGGTACGTACGCGCTGAGCTCCGGCTACTACGACGCGTACTACGGCTCGGCGCAGAAGGTCCGCACGCTGATCACGCGGGACTTCGAGAAGGCCTTCGAGCAGGTGGACGTCATCGTCTCGCCGACGACGCCCACCACCGCCTTCCCGATCGGCGAGCGCGCCGACGACCCGATGGCGATGTACCTCGCGGATCTGTGCACCATTCCGACCAACCTGGCCGGCAACGCCGCCATGTCGCTGCCCTGCGGCCTGGCGCCGGAGGACGGCCTCCCGGTCGGGCTGCAGATCATCGCCCCCGCCATGAAGGACGACCGGTTGTACAAGGTCGGAGCCGCCGTCGAGGCCGCATTCGTGGAAAAGTGGGGGCACCCGCTGCTTGAGGAGGCTCCGTCGCTATGAGCGCAATGGCTAAGAAGGCCAAGAACTTCAAGAAGTCCAAGACCGGCGCGTACGTATCCATGGGTACTACCGCCTTCGGCGCGCTCAGCGTGTTCAAGCAGGTGAAGATGGCCCGCCAGGACAACGACACACTGCGGCTGATCGACGCCGCCGTATCCGCCGCCGCGATCGTGACCGGACTCGCGATCCTCTACCGCGAGCTCAAGCGTCTCGGTGACGACGACGTCCTGCTGGGCTGAGAGGGAAAGTTTCAGTGACTGTCATTGACCTGGAGTCGTACGAGGACGCCCTCGCGACGTACGACCCCGTCATGGGCCTCGAAGTCCATGTCGAGCTCGGCACCAAGACCAAGATGTTCTGCGGCTGCTCCACCGAGCTCAAGCAGGACGCCAACTCGCAGACCTGCCCGGTCTGCCTCGGTCTGCCCGGCGCGCTGCCGGTCGTGAACGAGATCGGCGTCGAGTCCGCCATCAAGATCGGTCTCGCGCTGAACTGCGAGATCGCCGAGTGGTGCCGCTTCGCCCGGAAGAACTACTTCTATCCGGACATGCCGAAGAACTTCCAGACCTCGCAGTACGACGAGCCGATCGCCTTCGACGGCTATCTGGACGTCCAGCTGGAGGACGGGGAGATCTTCCGGGTGCAGATCGAGCGCGCCCACATGGAGGAGGACACCGGCAAGTCGACGCACGTCGGCGGTGCCACCGGCCGCATCCACGGTGCGTCCCACTCCCTGCTCGACTACAACCGCGCGGGCATTCCGCTCATCGAGATCGTCACCAAGCCGATCGAGGGAGCGGGCGCCCGGGCCCCCGAGGTCGCCAAGGCGTACGTCGCCGAGCTCCGCGAGCTCATCAAGGCGCTCGGCGTCTCGGAGGCCCGCATGGAGATGGGCCAGATGCGCTGCGACGTGAACCTGTCGCTGCGCCCGCACGGCCGCGAGGCGTTCGGTACCCGCTCCGAGACGAAGAACGTGAACTCGCTGCGTTCCGTCGAGCGCGCCGCCCGTTTCGAGATTCAGCACCGCGGCGTGGCGCTGGATCTCGAAACGGGCGGCACGATCGTGCAGGAGACCCGGCACTTCCACGAGGAGGACGGCTCCACCACGGCCGGCCGAATCAAGGACAACGCCGAGGACTACCGCTACTTCCCCGAGCCCGACCTGGTGCCGGTCGCCCCGGCCCGGGACTGGGTCGAGGAGCTCCGCAAGGGGCTTCCCGAGCTGCCGCGGCTGCGCCGCGCCCGGCTCAAGGAGGAATGGGGTGTCTCCGAGCACGACATGCAGTCCATCCTCAACGCGGGCGCGGTCGATCTGATCGTCGCCACGACCGAGGTGGGCGCCCCGGCGGACCAGGCACGCAAGTGGTGGATGGGCGAGCTCGCCCGTAACGCCAACGAGACCGGCCGCGCCCTCGACGAGCTGGGTGTCACCCCGGCTCCGGTTCCGGCGGCGCTCCGGTTCCGGCCGGGTGCACCGCCCTTCCGTCTCAGCGCTTCAGCAGCGGGGTTCCCAGGGCCATGGTCGCGCCGTCGCAGTTCTCGTCGATGCGGATCCGCAGCCGCAGCCCGTTCTCCACCTTCAACGACAGCTTCTGGGGTTTGCCCAGTTCCAGCGTGCCGACCCAGAGCGTCTTGTCGTCGACCTTGACGGTCAGCCGTCCCGCCTCGTAGTTCGAGTCGTCATCGATACCCGCGGTCACATCGAACGTCGTCCATGCCCGGCCGAGGTTGAACTCCATGTACGGCGCGGTGGTGCAGTCCGGTGTGGCCACATAGGCGTCGTTGTGCAGCCGGGTGTCGAGCTTCGTGGAACCCACGACGAACAACTCGGGCTCGGCCACGGTGTTCAGCGTCGTCAGTGAGGTCTGCGACGCGTCCTCCAGGGAGCCGGGGTCCGTCGGCTCCGCCGACGCGGAGGACATGTCGTCGCCCTCGGCGCCCGGCTCCGCGGCGGGGGTGTCCGTCCCGGTGTCGGNACGGGAGACGACTGCGTGGTCGCCGCTCCGGCGCCCGCACCCTCGTCGTCCTTGTCGCCGCTGCCGTTCAGTGCCTGCACACCCCACGCACCCAGTGCGGCGAACACCACCACGGCCGCCACGGGGAGAGCGATCCGCAGCAGCCCGCGCTTCTTCTTCGCAGGCACAGGCGCAGCCGCAGGCTGGTGGGAGGAGCTCGTGTCCGGGACGGGCGCGGCCGAGGCGAGCGCCGCGGTACCGGGTTGCACCGTCGAGGGCGGCGACACCCCCGGATCCGACGACGCCGTGATCGGCGGCGGGAACACGGACCGGTCGCTGTCCGGCGCCGTGGGCGGCGGTGTGGCGGGCGCCGGAGGGGGAGCGGGGACAGCGCTTCCCGGG
>NZ_JAELVH010000186.1 GCF_019399235.1 Streptomyces poriferorum
GGGACGGGCCCGGTGGTTTCAGGCAGGGACGGGCCCGGTGGTTTCAGGCGGGATGGCGTCCGATCGGGTCGATACGGAGACGGCCCGTGCGGGGGTCGATGCCGACCTCGACACGGATGTCGTAGACCTCGCCGATATTCTGCGCGGTGAGGACGTCGGCGGGTGCTCCCACCGCGTGCACATGGCCGGAGCGCATCAGGACCAACGTGTCCGCGACGCGTGACGCGTGGTCGAGGTCGTGCAGCACGATGCCGACGGCGATGCCGTGCTTCTCGACGAGATCGCGCACCAGGTCGAGGGTCTCGATCTGGTAGCGCAGGTCCAGGTGGTTGGTCGGTTCGTCGAGCAGCACGACGCCGGTGTCCTGGGCCAGACAGGCCGCGAGCCAGACGCGCTGCATCTCACCGCCGGAGAGTTCCCCGACCGGCCGGTCGGCCATGTCCCGTACGCCGGTGACGCCCATCGCGCGGTCGACGGCGCTCCGGTCCTCGGCCGTCGGTCCGGCGAAGCCACGCCGGTACGGGTGCCGGCCGAAGGCCACGACCTCCGTGACCGTCAGCCCTTGGGGCGCGGGCCTCGACTGGGAGAACAACGTGACCTCGCGGGCGAACCGGCGGGCGCTGAGCAGTGCGGCGTCGCGCTCGTCCGCTCCGCCGGGGGCGCCGAGCGTCATCCGGCCGCCGTCCACCCGGTGCAGTCGTGAGAGTGCGCGCAGCACCGTGGACTTCCCGCTGCCGTTGGGCCCCACCAGGGCGGTCGCACGGCCGGGTTCCAGGGCGATCGAGACGCCGTGGACGACCGGTTTGCCGCCGTAGCTCAGTACCAGGTCGTGCCCGTTGAGCGCGGCCACCGGGGTGTCGGGACCGGCCACGGGGGCGGCGGCTTGCCGGAAGGGGCTTGTGAACATCGATGCGTCCGGAGTTTCGAAGGGGCGAGGACTGCGGCACCCTCCGTCCGGTCTTCACGAGCCGGACAGCGAACTCTCCCGCGTACGGGCAGCACCGTTCACGGCAAGCAACAACTAAGGGTTACCTAACTCCGAGAAGGTTATATTCCGCTTGCCGTGTCGACAACCAGGTGTTCTGGACACGCGATACGGGATTCCGGACATTTCACGAGGAGATGCCGGCCGCCGCCTCGAAGAAGGCGCCCGGCGTCGTACCCATGACCCGGCGGAAAGCGGCGATGAAGGAGCTGGGCTGCGCGTAGCCCAGCGTCTCGGAAACCGTCGTCACATCGAAACCCTCGGAGAGGAGCATCAGGGCCCGATGGACCCGCAGCATCTGCCGCCACTGGGCGAAGGAGAGACCTGTCGCCTGGCGGAACGCGCGGGTGACCGTGCGTTCGCTGGCCCCCAGCAGCCGGGCCCACTCCTCCAGTGAGCGGCCGTCGGCAGGGTCGTCCAGCAGGGCTTCGGCTATCGCGTCGATCCGGGGATCACCCGGCAGCTGCAGGGCGAACTGGCGCGCCGACGGCTGGATCACGTCGAACACCACCGACTCGGCCCGCGCCCTGGCCGCTGCTTCGAGGTCCGTGCGGGACAGGTGGGCAAGCAGCGACTCGAGCAACGGCGTCATCTCGATCGCCTTCGGCTCCTCGAACGCGAACGGCGTGCGGTCGGGGGCGAAGAGGGCGTCGTGGAACTCCGCACCCGCAGTCGCCCGGCCACCGTGGACCACTCCCGCGGGCATCCACAGCCCGTTGCCCTCGAACACGGTGAAGATGCGGTCCCCCACGTGGGACGTCAGCGTTCCTCCGCGCACCCAGACGAGCTCGTGCAGTGGATGCGAGTGCGGCTCCCACTCCGTGGGAACACGCGGAATCCGGAACCCGGCGCTGATGGCGAAGCGGCCCGCTCCCTGTTCCGAAGGCTCCGGGGCCCGGGCCGTGCGCACCACGGTGCCAGCCTCGCGCCGCCACATCCCGGGCATCGCTTCACCACAGGACGATCGGACCATGCGGCCGATTCTATCCCTGGCCCGTGATTCCTCCCCGGCCCGTGGTCCCTGCCCGGTCCGTGGTCCCTCACCGGCCCGTGGTCCCTGCCCGCCCGGCGGACGCGGCCGTCAAGACGTCGCGTACACCCTCACCGGCGGTGGACGCTGACGGCATAACCGCCGCCGGCATAGGGGTCGGCATCCCAGGTGGCGAACCGGTCGACGAGGTTGAGGCCGGCCGCGGCGCACCAGTCGTCGTAGTCGGACAGTGTGAGGCCGGGCGGCACCGGCAGGTGGGCTTCGTCCAGACCGAAGCCCGCGACCAGCAGGCCGCCCGGACGCAGTGCAGCGGACAGGCGCTCAACCACCGCGCCCTCGGTGCCGGGGGCGAGCAGCGGGAAGATGTTGCCCGCGGCGACGACGAGGTCGAAGCCCCCCGCGATGCCCAGCGAGTCCGGCTCGAACCCGGCCAGATCGACCTGGAACCAGGGCAGTCCGGGCGCCTGCTTCCGCGCCACGGCCAGCATCGACGCGTCAAGGTCCACCCCGACACAGTCGTACCCGAGTTCCGCGAGCCGGATCATGACGCGTCCGGTACCGCACCCGGCGTCCAGAACCCGCGCCCCGACGGGCACGAGAGCCGCGCAGAACCGCGCCTCGCCGTGCACGTTCTTACCGCTACGGGCCAGGGCCGCGAAGCGTGCGTCGTAGTCCTCTCCGGACGCTTTCCCGGCCAAATCCGACCAACGGCTCATGGGGCCAACTATAGGGGCCCGCACGACTGCACGATGAAAGGGCTGGAGTCGCAGCACTCAAGGAGCAGCGGGAGCCCGACGCCGGCCGTTCCGGGAAGTCACCCACCGCGCGAGCATGGACTCCCGGGCCGGAGTGCTTGGACTTTTCGACGCCGGCACTGCGGCGCCCGAAGTCCCCACCTGCGCCTTCTGCCGTTCGCCCATGGCCGGGCGGCGGCAGCACCGATCGAGAGGTCTACACCTCTTGACCGTGCGAGGGCGCGCCGCAACCCTGTGGGCACCGCTCCTGGCACGTTCTCGAAGGCTGCCTCCGCCTGTCGGCGAAGGCAACTCACGCCCCTTTTCACGCCCATCCCCGGAGAGATCTGTGAATCAACGGAAACCGGCGCGTAGAACCATTCTGGGCAGCTTCCTGCTCATGCCTGTCGTGTCCCTCATCGGTACCTCCCCCGCCGCCGCGGAGGTCAACACGGCACCTCCCGGCGTGGTGCCCGCGCTGCAGCAGTGGACCGGTGGCACCGGCCGGCTCACCCTGACCTCGTCGAGCCGCATCGTCGTCCCCCGTGGCGCGTCGGCGGCGCTGAAGGCGCTGGCGGCCCAGGTTGCCGCCGAGGCCGCCGAACTGACCTCTTTGCAGCTCACCACGACCACGGGAACCCCTCGCGCGGGCGACATCCTCCTGCGCATCGATAGCGCCGCCGACTTCGGCTCCGCGAAGACCGAACTGCGCCCCGAGGCGTACCGCCTCATCGTGACCGGCCGCTCTGCCGAGATCGTCGGCGGAGGGCAGAAGGGCGCCTACTACGGCACCCGTACTCTCCTGCAGTCGGTCCTCGGGTCCGCCGACCGCAACAGCCTCCCGGTCGGCACCGCCGTGGACTATCCCAACTACGCCGTACGCGGTTTCATGCTCGATGTCGGGCGACGGTACTTCACGCCCGAGTTCATCAAGTCCTATCTGCACTGGATGGGCTGGCTGAAGCTCAACACCTTCCAACTGCACCTCAACGACAACGAGATCCAGGCACCCGACGGGGACTGGTCGCAGGCCGTCTCCGCGTTCCGGCTGAAGAGCAGCAATCCCGCCTTCGCCGGACTCGGCGCCGACCAGGGGTACACCCGGCAGGACTGGGATTCCTTCGAGAAGACCGCCGCCGCCCATGGCGTCACCATCATCCCCGAGATCGACGCCCCCGCGCATGCGCGCGCCTTCGTCAGGTTCAAGCCCGAGATCGGGCTCGACGGTGGCAATTCCGACCACCTGGACCTGAGCAATCCGGCCGCCACCGAGTTCATGAAGAGTGTCTATGCCGAGTTCGCGCCGTGGTTCCGCGGCCCGACGGTGCACATCGGCATCGACGAGTACCCGGCGTCGCTGGTCTCGCAGTACAGGACGTACGTCAACGCCATCGCACCGTATGTGCGGTCGCTGGGCAAGAAGGTCAACGCCTGGGGAAGCTTCAGCGCCATGTCGGGCAGCGGAGCCGGCTACGACAAGAACATGGTGATCAACAGCTGGAACAACGGCTGGTACTCGCCCAAGGCGGCTGTCGCGGACGGCTACAAGGTCATCAACTCCAACGACGGCCTGCTCTACGTGGTCCCGTTCGCGAACTACTACCACGGCCAAGGGCTGGACGGACAGTACATCTTCGACAGCTGGGAACCGCACGTCTTCGGCGGAACCAGTGATCTCACCTTCCAGGATCCGATGCTCCTCGGCGCCATGCCGGCCGTGTGGAACGACCTCGTCCGCGCCACGTACACCGAACTCCAGGTCCACGGCCTGGTCGAGAAGAGCTTTGCCGCACTTGCCCAGAAGATGTGGTCCGGCACCCGCGCAGGCACCAACTACGCCGCGTTCCTGAACCGGGTGGGCACCGTCGGCCAAGGTCCGGGAACCACGTACCTCCCCGACACGGTCGTCAAGCCCGAGCCGACACCCGGAGACCTCGCCTTCAACCGGGCGGCAACGGCCTCCTCGTCGGAGACGGCGAGCCTGGTGCCGTCGAACGCGGTGGACGGCACGCCCAGCACGCGCTGGGCGAGCCAGTACACCGACGGTCAGTGGCTGAGCGTCGACCTCGGCAGCCTTCAGCCGTTCTCGAAGGTCGGCCTCGACTGGGAGTCGGCCTACGGCAGGGACTACGACATCCAGGTGTCCGACGACGGTACGACGTGGCGGACCGTGGCTCAGCGCCGCGGCCTGGCCACGGCCGGCGTCGACACGCTCACGTTCCCCGCCACCACGGCGCGCCATGTCCGTATGCAGGGCATCACCCGCGCCACCGGCTACGGCTACTCCCTCTACGCCTTCGAGGTCCTGGCCTGAGTCGCACGGCTCAACGGTGAACGGGGTCAGGGCCGTACACGGAACCACTGGCGATCCGGGGCACCGCGGCCGCGCCCCTCATTGCGGCTGCGGCTGCGGCTGCGGCTGCGGCTGCGGCTGCGGCTGCGGGGCCCGGATGCGCGGGGTGGCGGCCGGGCAGGCTAGTTTGCTCGGATGAGTCTCCTTGATGATGTGGCCGAGCGCGACGGCTGGCGATGCTGGGTATGTGACGAAGCGGTCGACCCCGACGAGTCGGTGAACGACCCGCGGGGACCCAGCGTCGACAGCCGGACCGCCGACCGGAAGGCCAAGGTCGCCGAGCGGCTCGCGCACCGCGGATGCAACACCCGCAAGGGCGCCGTCAAGGTGACCATCGCCTGGCCGGACGACGTGTACGTGGTCGAACCCGCGCCGCTGATCACGGTGGCCACGAGGCTGGAGCGCAAGGGGGGCCGCGAGATGGTGGGCCGCTGTCCGACCAGGCGGGACGCCCAGGAGGCGGCGGACTGGCTGGTGGACCGGTTCTCCCGGCTGGTTCCGGGGCTGCCGGTGACGGCCGACATCGAGCCGGGCGGCGGGCAGTTCCTCGTCATCCTGGCCACCGGCCGCCGCTGACCGGCGCACACTCGCTTCGAGCGGGACCACCGGCCCGCACCGGCCTCGTCCCGGCAGGCGCTGCCCCGCAGGCACGCGTGTGCCCGGTTACGGGCCGGTGCCGCCGGTTTCCGCGGACGAACCGCTGCTGCGCTTCGGCACGCCCACCGGTTCCACCCGAGGTCCGTCGGACGGAACCTCAGGGATGCATGACGATCTTTCCCACATGCCCCCTGCGGGACAGTTCCTCCTGCGCCTGAGCAGCCTGGTCCAGCGGGAAGGCAGCGGCGATGACGGGCTGAACCTCTGCCCGCCGAGCCAGGTCCATGAGGAGTTCGAAGTGTGCCGGCGTGTGCATCGCGGATCCGATGACCTGGGCGTTGTGCAGGTAGAGCCGACGCACGTCGAACGTCACGCCGTATCCACCGAGTGCACCGGCGATGACCCACCGGCCGCCTTCGCGCAGCAGCGGAAGCCCCTCACCCACCAGATCACCGGCCACGACGTCGAGTGCGACGTCGATTCCCTCCGGGGCGAAGGCGCGGATCTGCTCGGCGATGTCTCCCGCACGGTCGACGACTTCGTGCGCGCCCGCCTCGCGCACCGCGTCGATCTTGGGCCCGCTGCTGATGGCGATCACCCTCGTGCCGCGCGCGCGGGTGATCTGCACCAGCGCGAGGCCGACGCCGCCGGACGCTCCCGAGACCAGGGCGGTCTCTCCCCGCCGCAGCCGGCCTCGCTCGATCATGCCCAGCGCCGTGCCGTAGGCGGTCGGCAATGCCGCGAGCTGGTCGTCCGTGAGCGGGGACTCCGTCACGTCGTGCACACGATTCGCCGGCGCTGTCACGTACTCGGCGTATCCGCCGTCGCGCTCGCTCCCCATCAGACCCACCGGGTTGGCGTCCGGCCCCTCGGTGTCGTAGATCGCGGGGTCGACGACCACGCGGCGTCCGACGAGGCTCCCCCGCACTCCGGCCCCGACGGCCACCACCCGCCCGGCCACGTCGGCGCCCTGGATGCGCGGGAAGTCGATCGGGCCCCGCCAGCCCGACAGCGCCTTCGGGTCGTCCGGACGGCCATAGGCGCCCTCCCGCGTCCACAGGTCGGTGTTGTTCAGCGCGACCGCACCGACCTTGACCAGCACCTCCCCTGCCTGAAGCGTGGGGACGGCGACCGTCGTCGGCTCAAGGACCTCCGGCCCTCCGTGCCTCGTGATGCGCACCGCTCGCATGGAATCGGACACACTCATCGCTTGAACCTCCTCGCAGGTATACTGATCTGTGAACCTCTTCCACCGTACACCGATCAGTGAAGGAATCCGTTGTGCAGGAAGCGCGGCCCCTGACGCCGGCCGGCCGCCGCATCGTGGCCGCCGCCGACGAGTTGTTCTACAGCCGCGGAATCACGGCCGTCGGCGTGGATCTGATCGCTGAGCACTCAGGCGTAACCAAGCGGACCCTGTACAACCAGTTCGGTTCGAAGGACCACCTCGTGGCGACCTATCTCGCGGAACGCGACCACCGATGGCGGTCGCTCGTCCAGGCTTCCGTAGAAGCCGCCGGCACTCCCGCCGAGGCCGTCACCGCGCCTTTCGAGGCCCTGCGGACCTGGACGGAGACCAACAGCCGCGGATGCGCCTTCATCAACGCACTGGCCGAACTCCCTGACCCCTCACATCCCGCCCACCGCATCGCCGCGAACCAGAAGCTCTGGCTGCTGAACCTGTTCCAGGAACTCGCCGTCACCGCGGGCTGCTCGCACCCGGCCGCCCTCGCCACCCAACTCCTCGTTCTGCACGAGGGCGCTGTCGCCACACAGCCCCTCTCGCTCGACTGCCTCCCGGAGAGCGCCGCCTTGGCGCGAGTCCTGGTTCGCTCCAGCACATCGCCCCGCCCGTAGCCGCTCCCGACAAGGCGCTGCCGTCCGCCGCGGCCGGCGCACCCGGCGCGGTCCGGGGCGCACCCGCGTCCCACTCCCCTCTGTTCGGCACCTTTCACCGAACACGGACATCAAAAGACAACAGCGATCTTCAGCATCCGCTGCATCGAGACACTCAAGGCCGGCGCCGACGCCCGCACCGCCCCACTCCGTGATGCCGCCCGGACCTCGGTGGGACGTGCCGCCTGACAGAACGTGGGCGCGGCCCGGCCGGAGAACGGGCTTTCGACCCGTTCAGCCTTGCGGCGTGCTCGGGGCGCGGACCAGGTGTGTCGCAGGGAGCGCGGCGGAGGAAAAGCCGGGTCGGGCGTCATAACCGACCTGGGGTCCTTCTCGTTCCACCTGTGGATGCCGGCAAGTCTTCGGCATCGATCATCCAGTTGAATGGGAAGTTCACACGTGAGGCCTCAGGCCACCGACACGCGTCAAATCTCCGAACAGCGCCGGACGGCCGACCGTAGCAGCACCGGCCACCGCACCCTGACAGCGTCGGCCGCCGTGCACGCGCCCATCGCCTGCCACCCCGGCCAGTACGACCGTCTCGGGCCGCACGACCGTCCTGCCCTGCGCGCCGCCCTCGCCGCCGCAGCCGAGGACGCCATCATCTACGACCTGGACGGAATCGGCCGTCAGTACAGCGCCCTGTGCGCCGAACTGCCCGGTGTCGCCATCCGGTTCGCGATGAAGGCCTGCCCCGTGGGCGAGGTGCTCGCCCACCTCGCCCACCTCGGTTCAGGCTTCGACGCGGCCGGCCCGCAGGAGGTCGTCGAGGCGCTCCGCACCGGGGCGGCCCCCGAATCGATCCACTACGGCAACACCGTCAAGTCCGACCGCAACATCGCCGAGGCCTACCGGCTGGGCGTGCGCGACTTCGCCACCGACAGCATTGAGGACGTCGCCGCGATCGCCGAACATGCCCCCGGATCAAGGGTGTTCTGCCGTATCGCGACAACCGGCGACGGTGCCTTATGGGGCCTGAGCCATAAGTTCGGCTGCTCGCCCGATGACGCTGTGCGCGTGCTGGGTGCCGCCCGGGCCACAGGGCTGGTGCCCTCCGGTCTGTCAGTGCACGTCGGCTCCCAGCAGATGACATCCGAGGCCTGGTTCGAGGCGATCGAGACACTGGCAGCCTTGGTGGAGACACTCAACCGGCACGGCATCGTTCCGGACCGGATCAACCTCGGGGGTGGGCTGCCCGCCCTCGGTGTCCTCGACCGGCACGGCAGGCCACTGGAACCGCCGCTGGACAAGATGTTCACGGTGATCCGCGAAGGCATGGAACGGCTGCGCGCCGTCAACGCCGGCCCGCTGGACTTCCTGCTGGAGCCCGGCCGCCACCTGGTCGCCGACCACGGCGCGATCCGCGCTCACACCGTCCGGCTCACCTCCCGCCATCGACTCGACGGCACCCGTGAGGACTGGCTCTACCTCAGCTGCGGCAAGTTCAACGGCCTTTATGAGATGGATCAGTTGCAGTACCGCCTGGAGTTCCCGACGCACCCCGAGGGGCAGTTCGTCAACGCCGTGGTGGCCGGTCCGACCTGTGACAGTGACGACGCCTACGCTCAGGACGGCATGGTGCGGGTCCCCCGCACGATCACCTCCGGCGACCCGGTCTGGGTCCACTCCTGCGGTGCGTACGCCGCCGCCTACGCCACCCAGGGGTTCAACGGCTTCTCGCCACTGCCCTACACCTGCATCGGCGGCCGGGCTCCGGACGGTGAAGGCGCATGAGCGACACGCGGATCCGGCTGCTCCAGGAGGAGGACTGGGGCGAGTTGGTAGCTCTGGAGCAACGCGCCTATGCGGCGAGCGGGCTGTCCGAGGGAGAGACGGCGCTGCGCTCCCGTCACCGTGCCTCACCCTCCACCTGCTTCGTACTGGAGCACGCGGGCGGCTTCGGAGGCTACCTGCTCGCGCTGTCCTACCCGCTCTTCCGCTGCCCGGACCTGAGCCTGGCCGAGGAAGGCGAGGTGCAGGGGAGCAACCTGCACCTCCATGACCTGGTGATCGCCGAGCGGGCGCGCGGCCGGGGCCTGGCTCACCGGATGCACCAGCACCTGGAGGAGGCCGGACGGACGACCCCCTACCGGACGCTCTCCCTGGTCGCCGTGCACGGCTCGCAAGCGCTGTGGGCCGCGCTCGGCTACCGCGCCCGGCCCCACATCGGGCTGCCCGCGAGCTACGGCGCCGAGGCGGTCTACATGACGAAGCCCCTGGACATCGCTGTCCCGAGCCGGCTCCAGGCGCCTCTTCCGGGGCCGGAGCGGGCTGACGCGAACGTGTCCGCCCCCACCCTCTTCCGCCCTTCCTGACCGGCCACCTGCGCGCCGTCATTCCTTCTCCGATTCCCGTACGCCACAGGGGCTTCCGGGTAGCCGCGCACACATCGAACGCTCAGCGCGCACCACGGGCAACCGGGTGCGCCGGGCCACCGGTCGGTCCGAAGCAGAACGGAGCGTGCGGCAGGCCCGGCGCGTCCGGGCGATCCTCTGCCGAGCCGTCGGACCATCCGGCCGCCGGGCCCGGGGTCGTTGCGTGACTCGCGGGTCAATACCGCCAGCGGACCGCCTCGATGAGGTCCGCGTCGGTATGCGTCGCGAACAGCTCCGACTCCGCCCGCCGGACGGCCAGTACGGCTTCGTACAGTTCGGCGCCGAGTGCCTGTCGCAGGAGAGCGGACTTCTCGTAGGCGTCGGCCGTCTCCGGCAGGCTCGCCGGGAGACGTTCGACGCTGTCGAGGGTGGCGGGGTCGCTCCGGGTCTCGGGAGGCAGGGGCAGGCCGGCGTCGAGACCGGCGAGTCCGGCGGCGAGCACGCCGCCGATCGCCAGGTACGGATTGGCGGTGGCGTCGAAGCACTTGAACTCGGCGTTGGCCTGCCCGGCGGTGGAGCCGGCGATCAGGCGCAGCGCCGCCTCACGGTTCTCCAGGCCCCAGCAGCGGTAGGCCCCGGCAAAGCGGGAGGGGACCAGGCGCAGGTAGGAAGCGACGCTGGGCGCGCCGAGGGCGAGCAGGGCGGGCAGCTCGGCCAGTACGCCCGCGAAGAAGTGCTCGGCGTCGGGGTGCAGCCCGTGACGGCCGGGACCGCCGTTTCCGAGGTTTCGGCCCTGTCGCCAGAGACTGAGGTGCAGGTGGCCGCCGTTGCCGATCTCACCCTCGGTGAATACCGGCGCGTACGAGACACGCAGACCGTGCCGGACGGATACGGCCCGGATGGTGTGGCGCACCAACATCGTGGTGTCGGCCGCCTCCACGGGCCCCTCGGCGGCGACCGAGACCTCGAACTGTCCGGCGGCGTACTCGGGATGGAGTTGCAGCACGTCCAGTCCTTGCCCCGTGAGGGCGCGCAGCACCTCCCGCAGGTAGTCGGAGTGCTCGATGAAGCGGGTCATCCCGTATCCGGGCCCGGCCGTTGCGGGGTCTCCGGCGGCGTCGGCCACCACCCACTCGATCTCGATCCCGGCTCGCACCGAAAGCCCGCGCCGCTCGACGGCCTCGGTGACCCGGCGGGCGAAGTCGCGCTGGCAGCCGGGGTGCGGGGTGCCGTCCTGGGTGTAGCGGTCGGCCGGGGCCCAGGCCCAGCCGGGCTGTGCGGCGAGCGGGGTGAGCCGGTCGAGGTCGGGGACGAGCCGCAGGTCACCCATCGGGCCGGTACTCGAAGGCGTGGTGGTGAAGGAGTCGTCCACCAGGGAGACGTCGAAGCAGGGCAAGGCGCCGACACCGTATTGGGCGGCGTGTTCGAGTTGGGCGAGCGGGACGGATTTCACCCGGGTAAGACCGGCGTTGTCGACCCAGCCGAACACCACGCCGTCGATTCCGTCGGCGGTGAGCTGGGCTTCGGCTGCCCGGGCCTGGGCGGCCCGTTCAGCCCGGGAGCGTGTGGTGGTCATGCCGTCCATGCTGGTGCTCGCGGCAGCGGGTGCACCAGCGATTGCTGGGAGTTCACTCGTCCGTGAAGGGACGGAGCATAGATGCGGGACAGGACGGGCAGTAACCGTGGAACACGACGCCTTGCCTGTTCCCGGGTGTTCGCATTACTGCCGCTCGTGTCGTCCGGGTCGGACGAGTTCGACGGGTTCGACGGGCTCGGTAACCCCCCGAGTCATCGCGGTTCTGTCAGCCGGTCAGGCGTGCCGGAGGCAGAGGGTTCCCCACTGGAAGCCTGCGCCGATCCCGGACAGCACGTAGATGTCTCCCGGGAGGAGGGAGCCCTCGGTGACAGTGGTGTGCAGAGCGGTGAACAGGCCGGCTGATCCGGTGTTGCCCAGCCGGTCGATGGTGATGGGTGCCCGCTCGCGGGGAACGCCCAGGGCGGCCATGGCCTCCGTGAGGATGTTCAGGTTGGCCTGGTGCAGGAAGAAGTGCCGGACCTGGTCGATCGGCACGCCGGCCCGCTGGGCGGCGCTGGTGATGCTCTCGGGCAGGCGTGTGGTCGCGGCGTTCCAGACGGCGCGGCCGTCCATGGACAGGTAGTGCTCGCCGGCGGCGACGGTGGCGGTGCTGGCGGGCAGCCGGGAGCCGCCGGCCGGGATCTGCACATCGTAGGAGAGGCGCGAGCCCAGGTCGTAGGAGAGCAGGCCCGCGCCGGGGGTGTCGGCACGGGTGAGGACCACTGCTGCCGCGGCGTCCCCGAAGAAGACACCGGTGGTGCGGTCGGTGGGATCGGTGATCCTGGAGGCGCAGTCGGCCGCGAGGACCAGGATGGTGGTGATGGAGGGGTTCATCAGGAGGTGGGCGGCGATCAGCATGGCCTGGATTCCGGAGGCGCAGGCGGCTTGGGTGACGTCCAGGGACAGAGCGCGGTGGGCGCCGAGGGCGTCTTTGACGATCAGCGCGGTCGACAGGAGCGGCTGGTCCCCGGTGTAGGTGGCGACGATGACCGCGTCCAGCTGTGCGGGCTCCAGGCCGGCGGCGTCCAAAGCCGGGCGGGCGGCGGCGACGCACATGTCGGAGGTCGCCAGAAGCGGGTCCAGACGGCGGCGTTCGCGGATACCGGTACGGCTGGTGATCCATTCGTCGCTGGTGTCCAGGGTGAGGGTGAGCTCCTGGTTGCTGACGACCGTCGGTGGCAGGTGCATCCCGGTTCCGGCGATGGCGAAGGGCACGGACAGGCCGGCACCGGTCTGGTGGAACACGGCCTGGTCCAGGGCGACGGTCACCGGGCGGCCCTCCGTTCGGACGCGTTCGGTGTTCCTCGAAGAATTCCCATATTCCATTCCTTTCCTTATCGATTCACGAATGCCCAGCACTTACAGGCCCGTTCACATTTCAACGCCGCCGCATCATCTCACGGAAATCTGATCTGAAGTTCACCTTTTAATCAATGAGAGTGAGAAAAGATTCGACTGCTTGACTTCGCATAACCGGGAATCCTTTGTCGCGCTCCGCGTGCACGAAGGGCGGATACTGACGGTGATCGGTTTTCGAATACCTTTACGGAGGGGCCGATGCGACAGGGCCGGCGGGACGGACGAGTTGCGAATTCCTTGCTCGCGCTGTTGAGCCGGGACTGGATCGGGGTGCCGGTCGCGGTGCTGGTAGCGGGGGCGGGCGGAG
>NZ_JAELVH010000187.1 GCF_019399235.1 Streptomyces poriferorum
ACGCCCAGCAGGCACTGACGGGGCCGCCTCCCGGCACCGCCGCCTGGCGGTCGGATCACGTACTGGGGCGGGAGCTGCCCGATCCGGCGCGGGACACTCCCGCCGAAGTGGCCCGGTTCTTCGCGGGGTTGGGCGAGCGGGACCGGCAGTCCCTGGTCGCACGGCATCCGCTCGTCGTCGGAAACCTCGACGGCGCACCCGTCGAACTCCGCTACCGGGCCAACGCCCTGGCCCTGAAGGCCGATCCCGACCCCCGGTACGCGAGTCTGGCCGCGGACCCGCACCGCCGGATCCTCGCGTTCGATCCGCGTGGCCGCGGCCAGGTCGCCGAGGTCTTCGGGGACCTGGCCACGGCGGGCCGGGTGTCGGTCGTGGTGCCGGGCTCCGACATCGACGCCGGGACCTTCGACCGTACGAACGATGTGTACGGAACGCCGGCCGGCATGGCCAGGTCGCTGTACGCGGAGACCGGTCCCGGCAGCGCGGTGATCGCCTGGGCCGGGTACACCACGCCCGTAGGCGTCGGAGTGGACGCCGCGACCGGCTCGCTCGCCGAGGCCGGGGCGGACCGCCTGACTCGGTTCACGGACGGGCTCGCCGCCACGGGCGTGCCCGAGCCCACGGTGTTCTGCCACAGCTACGGCTCCGTCGTCTGCGGCCTCGCCGCGCCCCGGCTGCGCGCGGGCGACCTGGTCGTCCTCGGCTCGCCCGGGATGCGCGCGGACGACGTCGGCGATCTGCACACCGGAGCCCGGGTGTGGGCCGCGAAGGACCCCGACGACTGGATCGACAACGTCCCGAACGTCGAGTTCGCGGGGCTCGGCCACGGCGCCGACCCGACCTCCCCGGAGTTCGGCGCCCGCCGGGTGCCCGCCGGTGACGCCCATGGCCACACGGGCTACTTCGCCCCCGGCACCGAGTCCCTCCACGCCTTCGCCGCGATCGCGGAAGGCACCTACGCGGACAGGGGCGCCCGATGAGCCCGCACGCCCTCGCCTCCCGTATCGAGGCCCGTACCCCGGCCCACCGCGACCGCGCCCTCGACGGTCTGCGCGCCCTGGCCCTGCTCGCCGTCCCCACCGGGCACTGGCTGCTCGGCGGATTCCGGCTCGACGGCGGCGGGGCGCTGCACAACGCCAGTCCGCTCTCGGCCTTCGGCGCGCTCGCCCCGTTCAGCTGGGTGCTGCAGATGCTGGGCGTCTTCTTCCTCGTCGGCGGGTACGCCTCGGTGCTCTCCTACCGCAGGCGGAAGTCGACGACGGGCGCCTGGCTGCGCGGGCGGATGGCCCGTCTCGGCCGGCCGGTGCTCGGGGTGACGGCCGTCTGGGCGGTGCTGATCCCGGTGCTGCACACGCTCGGGGTGCCGGGCGACACCCTGCGGACCGGGTCGACGCTGGTGATCCAGCCGCTCTGGTTCGTCGGCGTGTACGCGGTGGTCACCGCGCTGACGCCGTACTGCATCCGCCTGGCGAAACGGCTCGGCGGCTGGGCCGCGGCCCCGTTGCTCGGCGCGGTCGCCGTCGTCGACCTGCTGCGTTACGGGCCGCTCGGTGACTCCATGCCCTCCTGGCTGAGCATGCTCAACATCGTTCCCGGCTGGCTCTTCGCGTACCAGCTCGGCGTCTCATGGGCCGAGGGCCGGATCGGGAAGCGGGGCGCCCGGCTGCTGCTCGTCGGCGGGGGCGTGCTGTTCGCCGCTCTGCTGCTGTTCTTCCACTACCCGGCGTCGATGGTCGGGGTGCCGGGCGAGGCGCGTACCAACTCGCATCCCCCGTCGCTGCTGGTCCTCGCGCTGGGAGCCGCGCAGAGCGGTGCGGCGATCCTGCTGCGCGACCGGATCGGCCGGCTGCTGCGCAGGCCGCTGGTGTGGGCGCCGGTCCTCGTCGTCAACCTGTCGGCGATGACGATCCTGTGCTGGCACCAGACGGCGATGCTCGCCGCGGCGGTCCCGGCGTCCTTCGCGGGGGCGGTACCCGGACTGACGACCGGGCCGGACACGCTCGGCTGGATCCTGGCCCGGGTGGCCTGGATGCCGGTGTTCGCGGGACTGCTGGTGCTGATCGCACGGTACGCGCGCCGGTTCGAGGCGCCGTGGAAGGCGGGGACCCGCGCCGCGAACGCCCGCCGCGCGATGGCGGGGGTGCTCGCGGCGGGGTTCGCGGTGTTCGCGCTGGGGCTGGCGTGAGGCGGGACCCGGCGTCTGCTCGCGCGGGATGACGGAGGCCGGCCCCGGCGTCCTACTCGCGCGCGGTGGCCGTGTTGCTCATGTCCGGGTAGCGGTCGCCCGCGACCTGGCCGGCGATCGGCTCCAGCAGGGCCAGCTCCTCGGCGGTCAGCGTCAGCCGGGTCGCGCCGACGTTCTCCAGCAGCCGGCTGCTCTTGCGGGTGCCGGGGATCGGCACGACGGCCAGCCCGTGCACCTGCGCCCGCTGCTGCACCCAGGCCAGCGCCACCTGGGCGGCGGTCGCCCCGTGAGCGGCGGCGATCTTGTGGACGGGCTCCAGCAGTGCGGCGTTGGTCTTCGCGTTGTCGCCGGTGAAGCGCGGCTGGAACTGCCGGAAGTCGTTCTTCGACAGGTCCTTGCCCGCGTCCGCGAACGCCCCGGTCAGGAACCCCCGGCCGAGCGGCGAGTACGGCACGAACGTCACGCCCAGCTCGACGGCGGCGGGCACGGCGCTGCGCTCGACGTCCCGGCTGAAGAGCGACCACTCGGACTGGAGGGCGGCGATGGGGTGCACGGCGTGTGCCTCGCGCAGTTCCGCGCCCGTCACCTCACTGAGCCCGAGCTGCTTGACCTTGCCCGCCCGCACCAGCTCCGCCATCGCGCCGACGGACTCCGCCAGCGGGATCTCCGGGTCGCGACGGTGCATGTAGTAGAGGTCGATGACGTCGGTGTTCAGCCGCCGCAGGCTGTCCTCGACGGCCCGGCGGATGTAGGCGGGGTCGTTGCGCACACCCCGGTAGTGCGGGTCGTCGTCGCGCCGCTCGATGGCGAAC
Source organism: Streptomyces poriferorum (assembly GCF_019399235.1). Lineage (GTDB taxonomy): Bacteria > Actinomycetota > Actinomycetes > Streptomycetales > Streptomycetaceae > Streptomyces > Streptomyces poriferorum. The sequence continues at coordinate 2,998 of NZ_JAELVH010000187.1, forward strand.
TTGGTGGCGAGGGTGATCTCGTCCCGGTGCGCGCCGACGAAGGGGGCGATGAACGTCTCGTTGGCGCCGCTGCCGTAGATGTCGGCGGTGTCGAAGAGCGTGACGCCGGCGGCGAGAGCCGTCTCCAGGGTCTCGCGGGCGGCGGCCTCGTCGGTGTCTCCGTAGAACTCGCTCATGCCCATGCAGCCGAGCCCCTGGACACCGACCCGCGGGCCGTTCTTGCCGAGCTCCGCGGTCTCGATCTTCTTGTCACTCATCAGGCACTGGGCCTTTCCGGCGCCCGCTGGGCGCCTGCGTAGAACTCGATCTTGTAGTCGAGGACGGCAAGGGTGTCCTGGAGCTCCGCGATCCGCGTCCTCACGTCGCGGCGGGTCGCCTCCAGCAGTTCCTTGCGCTCGTCGAAGGTGTGGTCGCCCTCGCGCAGCAGCTCCGCGTACCGGACCATGTCGGCGACCGGCATCCCGGTCAGCCGCAGCTTGCCCACGAAGCCGAGCCAGTCCAAGTCGGCGTTGGTGAAGCGGCGCTGTCCCGTGTGCGAGCGGTCGACGTGCGACATCAGCCCGATCCGCTCGTACCAGCGCAGCGTGTGAGCGCTCAGCCCGGTGAAGGCGGCCACCTCGCTGATGGTGTAGCGGTCCTGGCCCTCGGGACGTGGGTGGGGCCGGGGGGCAGACGCACAGGTGTCCACGCCTGCCGAGGTGGTCTGCGTCTCCGTCACCGTCATCGTCTCCGTCACCGTCATGCCTCCACGCTAGAACCCTGGAGTGCACTCTAAGCAAGCGTTGCCGGACGCCAGTTTCGGCCACAACCGCGGACGACCTAATCTCGTACGTATGCAGAGCCTGGCGATGATCGAGAACTGGCCCGTCCCCACCGCCGCGGCGGCCGTCGTACGAGCGGACGGCACCGTCCTCGGTACGCACGGCCCCACCGCGCACCGCTTCCCGCTCGCCTCCGTCACCAAGCCGCTCGCGGCCTATGCGGCTCTGGTGGCGTACGAGGAGGGCGCGGTCGAGCTCGACGAACCAGCTGGCCCGGAGGGCTCCACGGTCCGCCACCTGCTCGCCCACACCAGCGGCCTCGCGTTCGACGAGCACCGGGTCACCGCCCCGCCCGGTACCCGGCGCCTCTACTCCAACGCGGGCTTCGAGGTCCTCGGCGACCACATCGCGAAGGCCACCGACATCCCGTTCGCGGAGTACCTGCGCCAGGCGGTCCTGGAACCCCTGGGCATGAGCGCGACCTCGCTGGACGGCTCCCCGGCCCGCGACGGTGTCTCGACGGTCGAGGACCTGGCCCGGTTCGCGGGGGAGGTCCAGGCGCCCCGACTCCTGGACCCGCGCACGGTGCTGGAGGCGCAGACCGTCGTCCACCCCGGCCTGAAGGGCGTACTGCCCGGCTACGGCCACCAGAACCCGAACGACTGGGGCCTGGGCTTCGAGATCCGCGACCACAAGGCCCCGCACTGGACGGGCACCCACTCCTCCCCCGCGACGTTCGGCCACTTCGGCCAGTCGGGCACGTTCCTGTGGATCGACCCGGTCGCGGGCGCGGCGTGCGTGGCGCTCACCGACCGCGCGTTCGGCCCGTGGGCAGCGGAGGTGTGGCCCCCGTTCACGGACGCGGTGCTGGCGGAGCTGTCGGCGTAACCGGGCCGACGGCGGCCAGGCACGCGAACCACACGGCCTTCCCGCCGCCGTCCCGGCGCGCCTCGACGCCCCACTTGCCGGTGACGGCGTCGACGAGCAGCAGCCCCCTCCCGCGATCGTGGAGGGCAGTCGTCGCGGCGATGCGGGGCAACTGAGGACAGTCAGCGACGACTTCGACGCGTACGCCCTCACCGCCGGGCAGTCGGAAGATGAAGGTCTGACACCTTCGCCCCGGCACGTGCCGGACCACGTTGACGATCAGCTCGGTGAGTGCGAGCTCGGCTCATCGGTAAGCTCGGCCCGTACAGGCGTGCTCTGGGGGGCTCATGACGGCAGCGGTTGCACCACCCATCGTTTTCGTCCACGGAACGCGGTTCAGCGCGGGGCAGTGGAGTGCACAACTCGCCGCGCTCCGTACTGACTTCCCGGTCGCCGCCGTTGACCTGCCGGGGCACGGCGCACGTTCCGGTCAGCCCTGGAGCCTGACGTCGGCCACGGAGATCATCGCGTCCGCCGTGGACTCGCTGGACAGCGGACCGGCCCTCGTCGTCGGGCACTCGCTCGGCGGGTACGCCTCGCTGGAGTTCGCGCGGCGCTGCCCCGGGCGGCTGCGGGGGCTGGTTCTCGCGGGGGCCAGTGCCTCGACGCGTGGGGCGTGGGCGACGCCGTACCGGTGGGCCGCCGGGCTGGTGCCCCGCGTACCGGCGGACCGGCTGACGCGGATGAACGACCGGTTGCTGCGGCGGCTCTACCCGGCTGATGTGGTGGAGGCGACCATTCGTTCCGGCTACGCCTTCCATACGCTGCCGGCCGCCTGGGGCGAGGTGCTGGGGCGGTTCGACGCGAATGCGATGCGTCATGTGGCGGCTCCCGTGCTCATCCTGAACGGCGAGAAGGACACCGTCTTCCGGTCAGGTGAAGCCGCCTTCGCCCGGGCCCATCCTCAGGCGCGTGTCGAGTTGATCCCGCGGGCGAGGCATCTTTCGAACTTCGATGATCCGGAGGCCTTCACCGACGCCGTCCGCCGCTTCGCCCGTGAGCTGACCGCCGCGGGCTGACCGCGCCCGTCCACCTCACCGCCGAACTCCCGGCCGGGGTGCCATGCTGCGCGGTCGACGACGTGGACTCCTGCGTGGACGCGATGATCAAACCACGACACATCGACGGCAAGATCGCCTTCGTGGCAGGGCCGAATCCGTCCGACGACACGGAGATCCGGCCCGGCGGGAACCTTCGGCCCGTTGCCGGACACGTACAGGGCATGGAACTGAACGACGCTGATCCCGCCGTCCCGGTCGGAGGGATGTCCGACCGGGTGCTGTGGGCGAGGGCCGTCGATGGGGACCGGGAGGCGTTCGGCCGGATCTTCGACCGTCACGGGAAGACCGTCTACAACTATCTGTTCCGGCGGACGGCCGACTGGTCCGAGGCCGAAGACCTCACGTCGACCGTGTTCCTGCACGCCTGGCGCCGGCGGTCGGAGACCGTACTCGACCGCGATTCGGCCCTGCCGTGGCTGCTCGGCATCGCCGACCGCCTGGTGTCGAACACCAGACGGCGGCTGAGGCGGGCCGAGGCGCTGCTGCACCGGCTCGTCTCGCACGACGAGCCGGTGGGCGACCACGCGGACCGCGTCGCCGTCCGGGTCGACGACGAGCGTCGCATGTCGGAGATCCACCGGGCGCTGGCCCGGCTGCCCCGCCACGAACGCGAGGTCGTCGAGCTCTGCGTGTGGTCGGGCCTGGACCAGCAAGCAGCCGCCGCAACGCTGAAGGTGGCAGTCGGAACCGTGAAGTCCCGACTGCACAGGGCCCGGCGAAGGCTGGGGGCCGACCTCGTCGGCGGAGCCATGGTCGCGGCGTCGTTCAGTTCGAAGAACCCCGTCAACGCGGAAGAGGTCGCACGATGAATGACACGCAGGGCATTCCTGCGGCTCCTTCCGATCGCGATCTGCCGAATCATCGGCGGACCCGAGAGGAGCTATTGATGAAGATCGACTCTGAGGGCAACCAGGCTTCGCTGCGCAGCAGGTGGGGAGTGCCGCTGGGGGTCGCCGCCGGCGTCGCGGCGCTGAGCGTCGGGGCCGTGGCCCTCTTCAGCGGGGCGGGGGAAGCCCAACCGGTTCTCGCCTCCCCCGCCGGAAACCCGTCGGGCGCCGCCGCGTCACCGAGCGCGGGCGCCACGCACGACTCCACGTCGGGCGGAGTCGGCAAGGCGCCGACGTCCGCACCGGACACCTTCACCGTCACCAGTGGGAAGACCACCCCGATCGACTCGGGGACCGTCAGCAAGATCCTGTCGTCCTGCCTCGGTTCGGACGCCTCCCGGTACGAGGCGGTGATCGGGGTACGCACTCCCCTCGCCTCGAAGGACTGGGACGGCGTGGTCGTCGCCGTCGACTCCGCCGGCCAGTACGTGCAGTGCGAGTCGAAGGGCGACAAGGGCAACAGCCCGGACTCCCCGCCCACGTTCATCAACAACCGCCTGTGGGGCACCGGACACACGATCGCGTACTTCGACTCCATCGGCGCGCCCGTCGGCAAGAAGCAGCTCGTCATGCTGGGCGCCGGGCACCACGCGCCCAACGTTGCCAAGGTGACCATCAGCTACGGCGACGACCCGAAGCAGTACCCGGCGGTCATGGCAGGCGGCGCGTTCGTCTACGCGGCGGCTCTCTCCACCGACTCGTCCCACATCGACCGGCGGGATGCGGCGGGCCCGAACCCCTACGTCCACGCCTTCGACGCATCAGGCAAGGAGATCTACAACCAGGCGAAGGACCCGCAGTTCGCCGGCTAGCGGCGGGCCCGGGGCCGTCGCGGGCCCGCCCCGAGGCGGGCCCGATGTGCGGGATCCCGGTCCTGCCGGGATCCCGCACATCCGTCACCGCCCTCCGCCTCAGAGCGTCGCCACGCGTCCCGCGTACCGCTGGGTCCAGCCGGTGCCGGTGTCCGCGGTGAGCACCACGTCGTAGTAGCCGCGCTCGGTGGGCCAGTTCACGACGGTGGAGTGGCCGCCGGGCACGGTGACCTTCCGGGTGCCGCCGGCGTAGTCGTTGGCCTTGAGGGTGTAACGGACGGGATGACGGCCGTCGTTGTGCAGCCTCAGCCGGACCACAGCGCGCCTGCCCCTGACCAGCTCCGCCTCGACGCGCGGAAGGCCGTCGCGCCGCTTGCTCCCGCTCTCCGGAATCACCTGGCCGGCGAAGGAACGCAGGAAGCCGTCGGGGCCGTAGACCGAGAAGGCGTACTTGCCGTCCGTCTGCGTCGCGTCCCAGGTGTACGAGCGAGGGGCCGCCGCGCTCACCGTGTACGGCGTGTTGGCGAACGGGAGGTACTGGTCGGGGAAGACCTGGAGGCTCACCGCCTTGCCCTCCGGGCCGCCGGACAGCGTCATGGACGCGGTCACCGTGCCGGCGGTCCGGTCCTCGGTGAAGGTGGCGTGCGGGTGGAAGGAGAGGCCGCGGGGTTCCATCCGGTCGCGTGGCGGCTTCGGCGGGGTGCCGGTGACCGGGTCGGCGATGACGACCGGGCCCGGGCGCGGGTGCGCGAAGTCGATCGCGCTGGTCAGGTCGCCGGCGATCGAGCGGCGCCACTCGGTGATGTTCGGGCAGGTGAACGGCTTGCCCAGATGGGCGGCCCAGGTCTCCAGGAACTTCACCGTCGAGGTGTGGTCGAACACCTCCGACGCGACATAGCCACCGCGTGTCCACGGCGAGACCAGCAGCATCGGTACGCGGGGACCGAACCCGTACGGCGTGGTGCCGGAGAACTCGCCGGGCGTGCCCTCCTCGGGGCGCGGGGGCAGGACGTGGTCGAACTTTCCGTCGTTCTCGTCGTAGGTGATGATCACCAGGGTGTGGTTCCAGATGTCCTCGTTGCTCTGGAGCGTCTTGAGGATCTTGTTCATGTAGCGCTCGCCGTGCACCGTGTCGAAGCCCGGGTGTTCGCTCCACGCGGCGGGCATCACCACCCAGGAGACCTCGGGAAGCGGGTGCTCCGCCCCGGGCTCGCAGGCGGCGATCAGGTCGCGGAGGACCGCGTCGAGGTTCGCCTCGGAGTCGTCGTTGGGCGTGGTGGCGCCCTCGTAGACGAAGGAGTTGGCCTTCCAGATCTTGCCGGTGCCGGGTTCGAGGTCGGCCTCGTCCGCCGTGCGGGGGTCGAACGCGGCGAAGCTGTTGGTGACGTTGCAGCCGTACTCGCCCACGAAGCCGCTCTGGAGGCTGCCGCCGACGCCGTTGCCGCTGTTGTCGGAGTAGACCCGCCAGTCGATGCCGGCCTGCTGGAGCTGCTCGGGGACCGTGGTCCAGGTGCGGCTGTAGTTGTTCTGCTTGGCGTTGGTGGTCTCGCCGCCGCCCGAACCGGTCATCAGGTAGTAGCGGTTGGGGATGGTCGGCCCGTGCATCGAGCAGAAGTTCATGTCGCAGACGGTGTAGTGGGAGGCCAGCGAGTACATCCAGGGCATGTAGTCGGGCGTGTAGTACCACATGCAGTGATCGCCCTTGTCCTTCACCCAGGTGTCCCACCGGCCGCCGTTGGCACCGTAGAAGTTGTGCTTGTCGCTCCAGGTGGCGGTCGACACGGCGGGCGTCACGATGGCGCCGGTGGCGTCGCGTTGCTGGAAGACGGTGGTGCCGTCCTGGAACTTCAGGACCTGCTTGTCGTCGTGCCCGCGTGCTCCGCGAAGCTGACCGAGGTAGTGGTCGAAGGACCGGTTCTCCTGCATGAGGATCACCACGTGCTTCAGATCGGATATGTCGCCGTTGTAGCCCTTGGGCAGGATGTACTCGGCCGCACTGGCCTGCGCCCCGCCGACCGCCTCGGCGACCGGGCCGGCCGCGAGCGCACCGAGGCCGACGGCGGCGGTCCGGAGCATCCGGCGCCGGGTGATGCGGAATTCGCCTGTGTTCTCGCCGGTGGCGCTGTTCTCGGTGTCGGGGCTCGGGGCGTCGGCGGTGTGGAGGATCATCAGGGGGCACCTCTGGGGGAGAGTGATTCGGGGGGGACGTCGGCGCGTGCCTGCGAAAACTAGGCCGCCGGAGAGAACGGCGGGCGAACCGTGGACGTATTCCTGAGGCACCGGCAGATTTCCACGGCCCTCGGCGCCGGTCGAGACGCTGCACGGTGATAGCCGAAACTCGTGCCCCGTTGGCTTGTTGATCCGCCATGCCGCGCCGGTAGTCGGTGATCACCGATGACCGCTACGCTCCCCGGCCATGACCGACATAGTCCGCGCGACCACCTCCGACGTCCCGGCGCTCGCCGGCGTCCTCGCCAGTGCGTACGCCGAGGACCCCGTCTGGTCCTGGCTGATGCCGCACGACCGGGACCGGAGGCTACGGCTCCTGTTCACCGCACACCTCGCCCAGCAGGTCCCGGCGGGCCGGGTGTGGACGGACGCGGACCGCACGGTGGCGGCGGTGTGGGCGGAGCCCGGGCAGTGGAAACTCCCGGTCACCTACCTGCTGCGCAACGCGGGGACCCTGCTGCGGGCGGGCCGGGCCCAACTCCCCAGGACCGGGATGCGACTGCTCGCGCTGGAACACCGCCATCCGGCCGGCCCCGCGCACTGGTACGTCGAGTACATCGGCACCCACGCGGACGCGCGCGGCACGGGGCGTGGCTCGCAGGTGCTGGGCGGGCTGCTGGAGCAGGCGGACGCGGACGGGCGGCCGGTGTTCCTGGAGTCGAGCAACCGGCGCAATCTGACGTTCTACGAGCGGCACGGGTTCGCGGTGCACGAGGAGATGACGTTCCGGTCCGGGCCGCCTATGTGGGCGATGTGGCGCCGGGAGACCGGCCGGTTCTGAACGGTCACCGTTCAGCGGCCTACAGCTCGCCAACGCGAAGGGTCCACGGGGACAGTCCTCCCTGCTCATAAAATCCTCGACAGGTCGGCGGCACCATGGAACCGTTCGCTCTACGATGCGCTGAGTCATCCGTACAGTGCAGTGCTCTCGGGGGAGGGTTCCGGCATGCGACGGATTCGAGCGGTTCGGACACGTGCGGGAGCGGGTGCCGCCGCTGCCGGACTGGGGGCTTCTGTCACGGTGGTGCTGGGTACCGTTGCCGAACGCGCGGGCGCGGTGGCACCCGCATGGGCCGACCGTCCCTGGGTGGTCTGGACGGTGTTCGGTGTACTCGGCGTCCTGAGCGCGGGTTTGGCCTCCGCGAGCCGCTGGCTGGACGGTGCCGCCGAGAACGGCGGAGGCCCGGCATCCAGCGCCCGGACCGGTTCACTGCATCCGCCGCACGTGGTCCTTCAGCGCGTGCGTGGCCGCGACCGGGAGATCTCCCGGCTCAGGGCGCTGCTCAAGAAACCCGACGGCCGGTTCGCGGTGCTGTGCGCGGCGGGCGGCATGGGCAAGACAACGCTCGCGGCAGCACTGGCCGAGTACGCCCGCCGCGACGGATACGCGGTTTTCTGGATTCGCTGGCGCGGTCCGGAATCCCTCTCGGACGACTTCATCCAGGCAGCCGTCGGCTGTGGCATGCCACGCAGCGCGATAGGTGCCGCGCAGTCCGGCAACGACAACCTGCCCGATGCTGTGTGGCGGCACTTCTCCAGAACAAAGAAGTGGCTGCTGGTCGTTGACAACGCCGACGAAGCCGAGCAGATCAGCCCGGAAGGCGAGGGTGTCGCCGACTACCGCGGCTGGATCCGCCCCTACGGACGGGGCCTGCTCCTGGTCACCAGCCGGGATACGGCCCCCGCGACGTGGGGACACGCGGCGGATCTGATCAGGCTCCAGCCGCTTCCGGCGGCGGCGGGCGGCAAGGTCCTGTTGGACAGTGCACCCGATGGCGGCACACTGGTGGAGGCTGAAACGCTGTCTTCCCGGCTCGGCGGGCTGCCCCTGGCCCTACAGGCAGCCGGACGCTATGTGACGGGATCCACGAGCAGACACCGTGACTTCGCCGCGTATCAGACCGCGCTGGAAGAGGAGTTGACCGCCTTGGTAGGTGCTGACAACCCGCGTCCTACGGATCCGAACGTGGCCAGGTCCACCGTCCGGCGTACCTGGGAGGTCTCACTCGATCAACTCGACCGCGAAGGTGTACCACTGGCCCGCCCACTGTTACGCCAACTGTCACTGTTCGCGGAGGCACCGGTGCCCCTGGCCTTCATCACACCGGAACTGCTGACGACGGCAGTCGGTCGGCCCGTCGGCCAGGCCGCCCTGGACCAGGCCTTGACTGGTCTCGAACGCTACGGCCTGCTGGGCGTTCCGGCGGAAGAACCAGGCGTGCCCGGAACAGGTCCTCGCGCAGGGAGCAGTGTCACCCTCCACCCGCTCGTCCGCGAGATCACCGCACTGTCTCTGACCACCGATGAGACGGACCGTCTCCACAGCTACGAGCAAGCAATGATCGACGCCCTGCGGAGTGAGGTGACGAATCTCCGCGCCGCCGGAGTGGCCGGCTGGACCACCGCGCGGCTACTCGCCCCGCATCTGTCTCTTCTGCTCGACCACCCGGCGCTCGTGCCGTCCGAGGACGCCTGCGCCGCCCTCAACACACTGGCGGATGTGCTGGGCGACGCGGGAAGCTATGCCCTCCAGCTCAGTCTGCGGCAGACCGTACTCGCCCACCGCGTCGAGTTGCTCGGCGACCAGCACCCGGACACCTTCACCGCCCGCAACCACTTCGCCAACAGCCTCCACAGTCTCGGCAGGTACGAACAGTCCGAAGGGATCCACCGGCAGAATCTGGCCGACCGGATCCGGGTGCTGGGACCGGAGCATCCCGATTCGCTCACGAGTCGGAACAATGTCGGATACGTTCTGCAACTTCGCGGTCAGTACGCAGAGGCCGCCTCCCTGCACTCCATGGTGCTCGCAGACCGCACCAGGCTCCTGGGAGCGGATCACCTCCTGACCCTGACCAGCCGCGACAACCTGGCCAAGTCATTCGACCAGCTCGGTGACCACACCGCGGCGGCTACGCTGCACACGCAGAACATCGCCGAATGCACCCGCGTACTGGGCCCCGATCACCCCCTCACCTTCACCAGCCGCGACAACCTTGCCGCGACGGTCAACCATCAGGGCGATCCGGGCCGCGCCGCGGAACTGCACCGGACTGTGTTCGCAGACCGCAGCCGTGCCCTCGGCCCGGACCATCCGCATACCTTGACCAGTGGAAACAATCTCGCGGACGCACTGCACCAGATGGGCGAACACGCTCAAGCCGCCGAGTTGCTGGAACAGACCCTCTCCGGCCGCGTGCGCATACTGGGCGCCGACCACCCGGACTCCCTGGCCACCCGCTCGCAACTGGCTGTCTGCCGGTCCGAGACAGGACGGCGACAGCGACGCCGCTGAACTGGGCCAGTGGTGACGTCGGGCGTGCGCCTGACGTCAACTCGTCTACGCCTCAGGGGGTTTCGAATGAGAGGTAAGCAGCCATGGGTGTGTACGACCGGCTGTTCGTGCCGGCACCGTCCCCGTGCCCTCAGTGCGGTGCACAAGGGGATCTGGTCATCCAGTTCCACTTCGGGGACGTGTACCTGCACAGGTTCCGCGTCGGCGACACAATCGCGTGGTCGGACAGGGCCAAGGGGTCCCCTCGGACCGGCCGTTTCGAGGTGCCCGGATATCCGGAATGGTGTACGCGGTGCGGGTTCGACCCCGAGGAGTACTACCTCGTGCAGTTCGACGGTGACGTGATCGTCGGCTACCGCGAAGCAACAGCCGGGGACATGGAGAGATTCGACTGGTGACGGTGGCGAAGGACGGCGCGCCTCAGTCCGGCAGTTCCCACATCAGCAGCTCGGCCGGAGCCCCGCCCGCGACCAGCTCCATGCCTTCCTCCCCGGCGATCCGCGCCGAGTCACCCACCCCCAGCTCCTCGTCGCCGAGCGCGACCCCGCCCCGTACCACGTGCACGTACACCCGTGGCGCGTCCGGCACCGCCGTGCGCTCGCCCT
>NZ_JAELVH010000188.1 GCF_019399235.1 Streptomyces poriferorum
CCCGCGCCCGTGTCGGCCGGCCCGGCCGGGGCGGGGCCGGCCGACACGGGCGCGGGGGCCAGGGCGGAGAGGCTGTGGTCGTCCTCCAGCACCGTCAGCAGATGGGCGGGGACGCGCAGGATCGTACGCATACCGCCGAACGGCGAGGCCTCGATGTGGCAGTGGAAGCCGTACTGCACCACCAGCTTTCCGACCACGGCGAACCCCGTCTGCGGCGGGTCGCCCAGTTCGGTCAGCAGTACCTCGGAGGGCCCGGCCAGCAGGGCGCGGGCCCGGTCGAGCGCATCGTCGTCCATGCCGATGCCCGCGTCGTCGACCACCAGGAACGCCCCCCGGCCGCCGCTCTGCTGGACCGTCACCTGCACATCGGTGTCGGGGTGCGAGTAGGCGGTGGCATTGGCGAGCAGTTCGGCGAGCGCGATCGCGAGGGGTTCGGCGGCCCGGGCGGCGAGCCCTAGGCGTTCGTCGCGCAGGTGGTTGGCCACCTTGATCCGCTCGTAGCCGGCGACGCGGGACTGTGCGCCGAGCACGATCTCGACGAGGGGCGAGTTCTGCCGGGCCAGGCCGGGCCACGCGTCGCAGAGCACCGCGGTGGACTGGGTGCGGCGCAGCGCGAGTTCGTTGCGGAAGTCCAGTTGCAGGATGCGCGGGTCGTCGTACTCGTGCTGGAGTTCGTGCAGCAGTTGCTGGGACTGGTTGAGCAGGGACTGGATCTTGGCCGAGGTGCCGCGCATCGCCGCGCGGGCGGCCGCGTCGACGCGCTGCCGCTCCTCCATGACCGCGGTCCTGGCCGCCTGTACGGCCTCGGTGAGCAGCCTGGCCGCTCCCCCGTCGACCTCGGCCGCCTCCCGCAGCCCGGGGACCTGGGCGCTGGGGTGGGAGAGGGCGAGCGCGGCGGCCGGGATCCGCTTGCGGGCCAGCTGCCGGATCTCGTCGACGAGGGCCGCGGTGCGGGCCTCGGCCGCCTTCGCCTGGCGTTCGGCGAGCTCGGCGTGGGCCACGGCGAGCTGTTCCGAGCGTGCGGCCCGGTAGGAGCGTGCCGTTGCTGCCACGGCGGCTATGACGGCGACCACCGCCACGATCCATGCCATGCCGTTACCGCGTTTCTGTCGTCGGGTGGGCCCTGTGCCCGGGACGGCGGGGGCTGGTCCTGTGCCCGGGACGGCCAGGGCCGATCCCGTTGCCGCGGTACCGAAGTCCGGTTCCGCTGCCGTCGCGGCGGGCGGGGACCGGGTGGTCAGACCGCCGGGCCTGCCGTTCCACGGGCTTGCTCCACTTCTTGCGCGACCGCTGCGACGTCGGTCATGACCTGGAGAACGCCGGGGAGCTCGGATCCGTCGAGCTGCCGGTACTCGCTGCCGATCGTGACCACCAGCCGCTCCGGGAGGCCCAGTTCGGGGTGACGCCCCTCCCCGATCACCCGGCGGGCCGCCTCCACGGCCGGTACGCCGGCGCCGTGGAAGGCGTGTGCGCGCTCGCGCACGTACTCGAGGTAGACGATGTGATCGCGTACGCCCGCCCGGTCCAGGACCGGTCCGTGACCCGGCACCACGGTCTCGGCGCCGGTGTCCAGTACCTGTTCGCAGGCCGCGATCACATTGCTCAGCGGGCCGGCCCAGTGGATGGGGTGGTCGCCCGGCTGCTGCGGGGTCGAGGAGAAGATGATGTCGCCGCTGAACACGACGCCCTGCGCTGGCAGGTGGACCATGAGGTCCCCCGTGGTGTGCGCGGACGGCAGGGACGTGATGCGTACGGGGTACTCCCCCAGGGTCAGTTCGAGCTCCCCGGTGAAGTAGGTCGTCGGCCGGACCGGATCGGTCTGCGACCAGTCGAAGGGCCCGAAGTGACGGCCGAGGTAGGCGCCGAGCGCGGTGGCCGGATCGCTTCCGTTGACCAGGGCGTGCTGCTGCTGCGGGGTGGGCTCGTAGTGGATGTGCTCCCGGGCCTCGCGGGTCGCGATGATCTCCGCGTCCGGCAGGACCCCCGCGCCCCAGAAGTGGTCGCCGTTGGCGTGCGTGACGATCACACGGTCGATGGAGACACCGTCGGGCAGCAGCTTCGTGCTCTCGGCCAGGAACTGGCCCGCCAGCACCGTGTCGTACGGGGTGTCGATCCAGAGCGCGCCACGGGGCGAGACGAGCAGGCCGCAGTTGGCCAGCCCCCAGCCCCGTTTCGGCGGGAGCCATGCGTACAGGCCCCGGCCCAGGTCAACGACGTCTCCACCCGTGATCGACATGGACGCGATTATGCCGACCCCGATCCGGTCGCGCGTTCGAACCCGATGACAACAGGACCTTGTTGGCGTGAAATCGCCTTTCAGTCACCCCGAGGCCGGTCGGCCGGTGACAGTCCGAGAGCAGTCGAGCGGGGCGCGGCAGGGAACGACCGGAAGATTTTTGAGCAAACCCCCCGGCTGCGGGCGCCCCGTTACGGGTGCACGTCGGACCGTCGTCAAACCGGCGGAGACCGGTTACCCACCGAGCATGGCTGGAAACAGACGCATGGAACGTGGGTGAGACCGCCTGAAACGGACACCGAAGCCCTGGATGAGCCATCGGGCCGGACGCCGGAGCCCCCGGACGGGACCGCTGGAAGCGGCCCGCCGGGGGCCGGTGGCTCACGGCCCGGCGGATCTAGTAGGTCGCGGGCACGTTCCACTGCTGGTTGGCGCCACCGTGGCAGTCCCAGAGCCCGAGAGCGGTCCCGTTCGCCGTGTCGCTTCCCGGGACGTCCAGACAGCGCCCCGACGCCTTGTTGACGACCGCGTGCGTGGAGGCGTTGTACGTCCACTGCCGGGCCGGGTCGGTGACCGCCCCGCCCGCGCCGGTCCCGGCACAGTCACGCACGCGTACGGCGGCCCCGTTGCCCGTGCCGTCCGCGGCGAGGCAGTAGTCGGACGGGAGCCGCAGCGTGCCGTCGGCCGCCTTCACCCACGCCTGGTTGGCGCCGCCCGAGCAGGTGTAGAGGTCGGCGACCACACCGTCCGCGACACCCCCGAAGGCGTCCAGGCACTTCCCGGCGGGCCCGGTCACCGCGCCGCGCACCGAGTTGCCGACGGCGAGGTTCTGCACGGTGGAGCCTGCCGCGACATCGATCCGGGTCATCGGGGCGCAGGCGTTGGCGCTGCTGGACGTGGAGGCGACCGCGGCGGTGACCGTACCGCCGTTGCCCGTCGGCACCCCGAAGCGGGCGTCGCTGAACGGCTGGTCGTAGCAGTTGGCGCGGGGGTTGTTCCACTCGAAGTACTCGGTCCAGTCCACCATCCCGGAGGGCGAGATGGCGGTGGCCGGGGTCTTGATGGCGCCGAGCTTGTACGAGGCACCCGTGACGGTGTCAGCGACGGTGGCACCGAACCAGCCGTCGCCCTCGGCCGCGACCTCGAAGGTGTAGCGGTGCCCGGCGGTCCAGTCGAGGTTCATCCGGCAGCTCATGCCCTCGCCCTCGCCGCCGAAGGTCTGGCACCAGCTGCCGGACGAGCCCGCTCTGGCCTCGGAGACGTCCCAGACGGAGAAAAGAAGCGTCCGTTTCGACCCGCCATTGGACTGCATCCCGAAGTACGCGCCGCTGCCCCGGTCGAAGCCGAACTGGTGGCTCCAGAAGATGTTCGCCCGGTATCCGGGGTCGTGCGGGACGGTGGTGGACCAGGTGACCTCGGTCAGTACCGGAGCACCGGAGAAGGAGTAGTTGGTGTAGGTGCCGGGAGTGACTCCCAGCTCGGCGGCCCGGGCGGAGGCGGCCGTAACGGACTCGGCGGCCCGGGCGGGGGCGGCCATGCCCGACTCCGCGGCCCGGGCGGAGCCGGCCGTACCCAGCAGGGCCAGGGTGGCCGCCGCGGCAGTAGCGGTGACGGCGGCGGTGATCGTGCCTAAGACGTGGCGCAGGGTCATGCGATGCACCTGCTTCTGGTGAGGGGAATGGGGATCGTTGCCTTGCATGCACCGGCTCGGTGCACTGGTGCGGTGAAACCCGCCGGACAGGGCCCCGGGCCCTGTCCGGCCTTTCCCGGTCAGATCCTCAGGAACGGACCTGCCCGCGTTCGAAGTACGCGACGAGTTCGGGGTCGAGAGCCGGCACGTCGTACGGCGCACCGCCCTCGCGCAGGGAACGGGTCGCGAGAACACCGGCGGCGACGCTCATCCGGGCGGCGACCGGTGAGGTGTCGGTGACGCCCCCGTCGCGCACGAACCGGCAGAACTCCTCCATGATCCGGGTGTCGCCGCCGCCGTGCGAACCGCCGGCCTCGGGCACCCGGTAGGTGATGTCGGCGTCGGCGCGGTATCCGCTGGGTCCGGTGTTCCAGACCTTGACCTCGTCACCGGGGCTGTCGCCGAAGTTCTCCAGCCGCCCCTCGGTGCCGATGACGGTGTAGTTGCGCCAGTAGTCCGGTGTGAAGTGGCACTGCTGGTAGGCGGCCACGACGCCGTTGTCGAGCTGCATGTTCATCACCGAGACGTCCTCGACGTCGACGATGTGGTGCAGGTCCTTGCGGGCTGTCGGCGGCCAGTCGAACTCGCGCAGCCAGTTGTCCGGGCGCGGGGTGTCCGGCTCGCGGCGCGGCAGGCCGCCGTAGACGAGCAGGTCGCCCAGCGCGTTGACGCGCCGGGTGTAGCCGCCTGCCAGCCAGTGCAGCACGTCGATGTCGTGCGCGGCCTTCTGGAGGAGCAGTCCGGTGGTCCGGGTCCGGTCGGCGTGCCAGTCCTTGAAGTAGTAGTCGCCGCCGTATCCCACGAAATGGCGCACCCAGACGGCCTTGGGCTCCCCGATGTCCCCACGGGCGATGATGTCGCGCATCAGCCGTACGACGCCCATGTGGCGCATGTTGTGGCCGACGTAGAGCCGGGTCCCGGTCTCGTACGCGGCACGCAGGACGTTGTCGCAGCTCTCGACGGTGATCCCCAGCGGCTTCTCCACGAAGACCGCCTTGCCGGCGCGGAGCGCGTCGATCGCGATGACCTCGTGGGTGTCGTCCGGGGTGGCAATGATGATCGCGTCGAGGTCGTCCCGGTCGAGGAGCAGCTTGTAGTCCTCGACCGCGACATCGGTGCCGAAACGCTCGGCCTCGCGCCGGCGCACCTCGGGGTCGAGGTCGCAGACGGCGGTGATCGCCGATCCCTGTCCGGGGTGGTGGGCGGACATCGCGATGGAACGGCGCAGGCCGAGTCCGATGACACCGAGTCGCAGGTCTGACACGGGAGTCCCTTTCCTTGTATGTACGGGTCGTGCGGGCGGAGACTACTTACCGGCGAGCGATGCCTCGAACTCGGCGCGCATCTTGTCGCCGCCGCCGGAACGCCACTTGCTCAGCTCCTCCTTGAAGGCGGAGAGCGGCTTGCGGCCCGCGATGATGTCCAGCTGGACATCGCTCATGGCGGTGGTGAGCGAAGGGCTCTTGCTCGTCGACGTGTCGGAGAAGTGCCCGCTCGTCGGGTTGGACTGGCTGATCTTGAGGAGCTCCTGCTGCCAGCCGTGAATCCTGCCTGCCAGCTCGGCCTTGCCCGGCAGGTAGACGTACTCGGGCCCGGCGGCAAGGAAGGCCAGCGGCATGGCCGTGGTGACCGCCTCGGAGTTCCCCTTGGCCGTGAGCTCGACGTCGCCCTTCGCCGTGCGGTTGAAGTGTTTGCCCTCGATGCCGTTGTCGAGGAAGAGCCGCTCCTCCGTACCGAAGGGGGCGGCCAGGTAGTCCATGACGCCCAGCAGCATCTTCACGCGTGCGGCGTCCGCCTTCTTGTTGATGGCGGTGTAACCGACGGATCCGTAGCCCATGCTGTAGCGCGGCTTCGCGCCCTCCTTCGCGGCGAACGGCACGATGACGCCGAACGGGAAGTCGTACGTCTTGGCGTCCACCAGGAAGCTGGGGAAGGACTGCACATACGCGCCGAGGCTGCCCTGCGCCATCTTCTCCATGGTGGTGCTGAGGTTCGGGTCCGGCCAGAACAGACCGGCCTTCGCCACCTTGACGCCGAAGGCCAGGGCCTCCTGGTACTCCGGCGTCTCGTACATGTGCGTCAGCTTGCCGCCCTCCAGCCGCCAGCCGCTGGGCGCGCCAAACCACTGGCCGAACATGCCGACGTGGTTCACGTATGCCGGCTCCAGGACGTACTTGTTGCGCTTGGGGTCCGCAAGCTCCTTGCCCTTGGCGAGGAAGTCCTCGGCACTCGTGAACTCCGCGCCGCCGACCGGCTTCCAGAAGTCCTCGTTCACGACGTAGACCTGGCCCATGGAACCGTAGGCCACGGTGACGCCACGGATCTTGCCGTTGATCACGGCGGTCTTCCAGGCGGTGGTGGGCAGGTTCGCCAGGTTCGGGTACGCCTTCACCGCGTCGCCGGAGAGGTACGGGGTGAGGTCGTGGAACTTGGCGTCCAGCAGCTCGGGCACGCGCTGGATGCCCTGGTTCGGCGGGAACCAGACCAGGTCGGGTATGTCGCCGCCGGCCATCATGGCGTTGAACTTGGTGAGGTACGCGTCCACGCCCTGGTCGACGACGATCGTCATGTCGAACTGCGCCCCGAGGCGCTTGTTCAGCTCCTGCCAGTAGGCGTTCTTGCCTTGCGGCGGGGCGGGGGTCGTGAAGGTCTCGGTGAGCGCGGTGATGCGGCTGCCGTCACCGGGCACCTTGGCCACCGACTTGGTGAGCTGCTTGGGGTAGCGCAGGTAGGTGGCGTCCAGACCCGCCGCGTTGCCCGCCAGGTCCGCGGGGGCGGTCTGCGCGGCCACGTACGTCGGCAGCTTCAGCTTGGCCGATGCCTTGGCGCCGCCCTTGCTGACCGTCGCGCCGCTGCCGCAGGCGGTCAGTGTGGACAGACCGGCCACGGTCAGGCCGGCGATTCCCGCGGCGCCCATGAAGCCGCGCCGGGACAAGTTGGTGGACATGGTGCTCCTAGAAGTGTGTGGCCTGCGGGGGCGGGGGTGGCTGGATCAGCCCTTGATCGCCCCGGTGAGGACGCCCTTGACGAAGAACTTCTGCAGGAAGGGGTAGACACAGAAGATGGGCACGATGGCGATGATCAGCACGGCCATCTGCAGCGAAGTCGCGGGCGGGACCGCGTGGACGCCCATGGCCGACGCGTTGATGCTCTGCCCGTTCAGTACGTAACTGCGCAGGATCACCTGGATGGGGAACTTACTGGAGTCGTTCAGGTACAGCACCGCGTTGAAGAAGCTGTTCCAGTAACCGACGGCGTAGAACAGGCCGACCACCGCGAGGACCGCCTTGGACAGCGGGAGGACGATCCGGAAGAGGACGGTGACCTCACCGGCCCCGTCGATCCGCGCCGCGTCGTACAGCTCCTCTGGGATGCTCTGGAAGAAGGAGCGGACGACCACGATGTTGAACGCGTTGAGCAGGACCGGGAGGATCAGCGCGGCATAGGTGTCCAGCATCTTGAACTGCTGGACCGCCAGGTACGTCGGGATGATGCCGGGCGCGAAGAGGAAGGTGCCCAGCACCAGCAGCAGGATCGGCTTGCCGAGCACCGTGCCGGGACGCGAGGTGCCGTACGCGATCATCACCGTGCACGCCAGGCTGAGCGCCGTGCCGATCAGCGTGATGCAGATGGAGACCAGGGCGGCCTGCGTGACGACACCACCGGAGAGGATGACCCGGTAGGCCTCCAGCGTCGGGTGGTGCGGCAGGAGTACGTAGCCGCCGTTGGCGTTCAGCTCCTCGCGGCCGGCCAGGCTGGTGCCGATGGCGAGGACGAACGGGTAGAGCACGATCACGGTGAGGACCACCAGGGCCGCCGCTTTCGCGCCCTGTCCGTACCAGTGGGGGCGCTCCATCCACGGCGGCCTGCCGTGGGTACGGCGGGGGCGCGAGGCGCCCAGGGGTGCGGACCGCGCCGTGCGCAGCCGGCTCACGACGGACTGCTGACTCATCGGTACACTCCCTGCTCGCCGAAGCGGTGGGCCAGCTTGTTGGCGGCGAGGATGAGCGCGAATCCGATGACGCCCTTCATCAGTCCGGCGGCGGTGCTCATGCCCCAGTCGCCGTCGACGACGCCATGGAAGTATACGTAGGTGTCCATGACCTCGGAGGCGTCCGGGCCCACGGCGTCACGCTGCAGGATGATCTGCTCGAAGCCGACCGAGAGGATGTCGCCGAGCCGCAGGATCAGGAGCATCAGGATCACCGGCCGGATGCCCGGAAGGGTGACGTGCCAGATCCTGCGGACCCAGCCGGCGCCGTCCATCGCGGCGGACTCGTACTGCCCCATGTCGATCGAGGCGATGGCGGCCAGGAAGATGATGGTGCCCCAGCCGCAGTCCTTCCAGATGGCCTGGGCGGTGATCAGCAGCTTGAACGTGCCGGGGTCCGTCATCACGTTGCCGATGGTGACCCCGTGCTCCATCAGCAGCGTGGTGACCGACCCCGCGCCGCCGAGCACCTGCTTGAACATGGCGACGACGACGACCCAGGACAGGAAGTGCGGGAGGTACACGACGGTCTGGATGAACCGCTTGATCTTCTCGCTGATGAGCGAGTTGAGCAGCAGGGCCAGAGCGATCGGCGCGGGGAAGTACAGGAGCAGCTGGATCGCGGTGATCTGCAGCGTGTTGGAGACCGCGCTCCAGAACTCCGGTTCGGCGAGCAGCGCGGTGAAGTTCGCGAGGCCGACGAACGGGCTCTGCTTGAACCCCAGGAACGGCTGGTAGTCCTGGAAGGCGATGACGTTGCCCGCAAGCGGCAGGTAGAAGAAGAGCGCAAAGTACAGAACACCCGGCAGGCAGAGGAGCAGGAGCGTCCTGTCCCGTTTCAGCCGGTACCGGAGCGGCTGCCGTATTCGGCCCTTCCTGCCGTTCTTCCCCGCGGGGCGGTCCGCGTCGTCGGGGTCGCGGGGCTGCGGCTCGGGTGGCCGCACGGCTGTGACCGGCGCATCTGCCATCGTCACAGGCACCTCCAGGGCTGATGGAGCGAGAGAACGTCCCGCATACGTGGAGGCGGTACACACCGGTTCGGGTGGGTTCGCGACTCCTGCGCGGCGACAGCCCACATAGTTCACGATCAGACACCACCATGGCAAGAGTTGCTCATTCCGCTGATGTAACGAACATCTATTGACATGTAAAAGTCGCGGTAAGCACCACCGGAGGAGGAGCAGAGAGTGCGAAACAGTCACATAAGTGACACATAATCGCCGCGAGCCGATGCCGACGAGGGCTGCTGCACCGTCAGAAGCGTTGCTGTTGTGCTTGCTTGTGATCAATTACCGCCATGCCTATGCACCTTCAAGCACTGCGGAACCTGACTCGGGCGCAGGCATGACGGTGACACCGGCCTCCGTGAAGCGCGCAGCAGCCTCGGGGGTGACCCCCTTGTCGGTGACCAGGAAATCGACGGCCCCGAGGTCGCAGACGCGCGCGAAGGCCCGCTTGCCGATCTTCGACGAGTCTGCCGCCACCACCACCCGCTGGGCCCGCTGGGCGAGGAGCCGGTTGATGCTGGCCTCACCCTCGTGATGGACGTACGCACCGCGTTCGGTGTCGATCGCGTTGACACCGAGCACGGCGACGTCCAGCGTGATCTCGCCGAGCACACCGCTGGCCAGCGGGCCCGTCAGTTCGTACGACTGGGGCCTGGCCACACCGCCGGTCACCACGATCTTGATCTGCGGCCGGATCACCAGCTCGTTGGCGATGTTGAGGGCATTGGTGACCACCGTCAGGGTCGGCTGCCCGGACACCCCGCCCGCACCTTCACCCACGAGATCGGAGCGCACGGCGAGCGACCGCGCCACCTCCGTGATGGTGGTACCGCCGGTCAGCCCCACTACCTCGCCGACCGCGACCAGTTCGGCGACGGCACGGCCGATGGCCTGCTTCTCCGGAGCGTTGCGCCCCGTCTTGTAGCGCAGCGCCAGTTCATAGCTGACGCCGTGCGCGACCGCCCCGCCCCTGGTGCGGGTGAGCAGTTGCTGCTCGGCCAGCTGGTCCAGGTCCCGGCGGATGGTTGCGGCCGAGACGTCCAGCGCCCTGGCGGCGTCCTCGACGTCCACCCGCCCGTGTTTGCCGACGAGTTCCAGCAGTGCGTTCCACCGGGCATCCCTGGACAAGAGAACTCTCCTTACAGGTCCGGTCTGCGAGCACCCATCCCCTTGGGTGCGATCACCGGACACGCGCAAGCGTGGGCACAAGGCTCCGCCGAGTCAAGCCAGCTGCACAGAGAATGCTTGATAATGCTCGCTCGTCGCGGGTAACGTGCGTAAACGAGCATCCCATCACCAGTTCGGAGTGCAAAAGTGTCATTTGTCGAGATCGAGACAGCCAGTCAGCCGGACTGCTGGCGCCGCGCCGCAGACCTCGCTCCGAGCCACGCCGCCGCACTGCCCGCCCCCGGCGAGCGCATCGCCGTCGTCGGTTGCGGCACCTCGTTCTACATGGCTCAGGCCTACGCCTCGCTCCGCGAGGAGTCCGGGCAGGGCGAGTCCGACGCCTTCGCCGCCTCGGAGTTCCCCACCCGCCGCCGCTACGACCGCGTCGTCGCCCTCACCCGCTCGGGCACCACGACCGAGGTGCTCGAACTCCTCGACCGGCTGCGCGGGACCACCCCCACCGTCGCCATCACCGCCGACCCGAACACGCCGGTGATGACGTCCGCCGACGCCGTCGTGGTCCTCGACTTCGCGGACGAGCAGTCCGTGGTGCAGACCCGCTTCGCCACCACCCTGCTGACGCTGCTCCGCGCCCACCTCGGCCTGCACACCGACGCCGTGGTCCGCGACGCGGAGACCGCGCTGGCCGAGCCGCTGCCCGAAGGCCTGCTGGACTGCTCGCAGTTCACCTTCCTCGGCCGTGGCTGGACGGCCGGTCTCGCCAACGAGGCCGCGCTGAAGATGAAGGAGGCCTCGCTGTCCTGGACGGAGGCGTACGCCTCGATGGAATACCGGCACGGCCCCATCAGCATCGCCACCACCGGCACCGCCACCTGGACGTTCGGCGCCGCCCCCGAGGGCCTGCGCGAGCAGGTCCTCGCCACCGGCGCCCGCTGGGTGGAGAGCGGCCTGGACCCGCTGGCCGAACTGGTCCGCGTCCAGCGCCTGGCCATCGCCCGCGCCGCCGCCCGCGGCCTGGACCCGGACAGCCCGCGACACCTGACGCGGTCGGTGGTCCTGGCGGAGGCCTGAGCCAGCGGTGGAAACCGAGGAGCGCACCGTGTGCGCCGGGCCGGACGACGGCGCCGACGCCTGGACGGGCTTCCTCGCCGCCCCCGTGCACGGCAGCGGCGCCGGGGTGCTCGTCCTCGCCGGGTCCAGCGGACGGGTCGAGGAAGCACGGTGCCGGCTGCTGGCCCGGGAAGGGCTGACCGCCCTGTCGGTCCGGTGGTTCGGCGGGCCGGGGCAGCCACCCGGCATCTGCGAGGTCCCGCTGGAGACCTTCGTGTCCGCAGTCGCTCGGCTGCGTGCGCACGGCGCACGGCGCATCGGCGTCCTGGGCACCTCCAAGGGCGCCGAGGCAGCGCTGCACCTTGCCGGGCTCCACGGCGGCGTCGATGCCGTGGTCGCTCTCTCGCCCACCTCGGTGACCTGGGCGAATGTGGGACCCGGCCGCGACGGCAGCGCGCACCCTCATCGGTCGTCCTGGACCTGGCGGGGCAGGCCGCTGCCGTTCGTCCCCTACGACGACGCCTGGAGACCGGGCGAACCGGAGGGCGCACCCGTATCGGTTCTCGGCTGGTACGAGCGGAGCCTGCGGGTCTTCGCCGACCGCGTCCCGGCCGCGTCGGTCCCGGTGGCCGGGCCCGGCACCGAGCTCGTGGTGGTCGCGGGAGGCGACGACCTGATGTGGCCCTCCCTGCGGTTCGCCGGGGAACTGGCCGCCCGTCGCAGGGCGGCCGGTCTCCCCGTACGTCTGGTCACCCACGCCGGTGCGGGGCACCGCCCCCGGCTGCCCGGCGAGGGCCCCGCGGCCCCGTCCGACCGTTTCCGGTACGGAGGTTCGCCCGCCGCCGACGCCGCCCTCGGGGCGGACGCCTGGCCGCACCTCCTCGGCGCGCTGCTCGGCACGGGCGCCTCCGGGACGCCCGGACACGGCTCACCCTCACCGGACGCACCGGCGTAGGAGGCGTGGAGCCCGGGCCTCAGGCCGCCCCTGGGCGGCCGTCACGGGCCCGGACCGTCAGGACTCCTCGAAGTAGGCGTCCAGGACCGCGTCGAAGCCTTCCGTCCACTCCTTGAGGTTGCTCCTGGCGGCCGCCTCGACCTCGGCGTTGAACCAGCGCCGGGTCGACATGTGGACCGTGATCGTGAACCGGCGGCCGAACCGGGCCGGCTTCAGTTCGACGGCGCCGATCTCGTCCCAGCGGAAGTCGGCCTCCTGGTCGTCCAGCGTGAACCGGATGCCCTCACGGTCCGCGGAGATCGAACCGCGCCGGTCGCTCACCTCGAACGACGGACCGTCGTCGGCTCCGTCGCCCGACGAAGCGCCGTCGGCCTCGTCCACGTGCTCCTTCTCGTCCTCCTCGTCGTCCGCCGCCTCCCCGGCGACGGGCTCGGCGTCGGGCGCCGCGTCCTCCTCCGGTGCGGCCTCCACGACGGCATCTTCGGGCGCGGAACCCTCGGGTGCGGGCTCCTCGGTCCGCTCCGGGTCCTCGTCCGCCTTCGCGGCGGCTCGAGGGGCCGTGAGACCGGGGATGTACGCCGGGTCTGTGCCTGCGTCGTACGCGGGCTGAGTCTTCGGATCTATGCGCTGCTCCACGGCGGGCAGTATGGCCGACGAACCTGTACGGGGCCAGTGAGGCCGTCGTTCACCCGGCCGGGGAGAGGGCGTGGCAAGGGGCGGACCCACCCGCTCGGCCCGCCCCTCCCGTTACCTTTTTTGTGGCTCCGCAATGGGGCTACCGGCCTTCGGGTCCGGCATGACTTCCCCCCCTTGTTGCAGTTGATGATCCGGGGGGTGGTGTCACCGGGCCCGG
>NZ_JAELVH010000189.1 GCF_019399235.1 Streptomyces poriferorum
TGTCGGCGTCGCTCTCGTCACCGCCGGGGCACCCGCTTCCACGCCTGGGTCGAGTCCCGCTTCGAGGAGCTGCCGCTGCCCATGCTCGGCCCCGACGAGCTGCCCGGCGGTGACGAGAGCGACGCCGACATCGCCGACGAGCGCGATCTCGCCGAGCTCAAGGAGGCCTTCGAGCGCACCCCGTACGCCCGCCGCACCCCCTACCGGGTGGAGACGCCGTTCCAGATCACCCTGGCCGGCCGGGTGATCCGGGGCCGCATCGACGCGGTGTACCGCACGGGGAACACGTACGAGATCGTCGACTGGAAGACCAGCCGCACCAACACCGCCGACCCCCTGCAGCTCGCCGTCTACCGCCTCGCCTGGGCCGAACTGCACGGGCTGCCGCTCACCGACGTGACGGCCACCTTCCTCTTCGTGCGCAGCGGCGAGAGCGTCCGCCCCGCCCGCCTCCCGGGCCGCCCGGAACTGGAGCGGATCCTCCTGGACGAGCCACCTCCTACGGACGGATAAGCTGAAGGTCATGAGCGACACCCCGGACAGCGCCGTCCGTACGTACACCGAGCAGCACCGCGCAGCCTTCCTCGACGACCTCGCCGAGTGGCTGCGCATCCCGTCCGTATCCGCGCAGCCGGAACACGACGGGGATGTACGACGCAGCGCCGCCTGGCTGTCCGCCAAGCTGAAGGAGACGGGCTTCCCGGTCACCGAGATCTGGGAGACCGACGGCGCACCCGCCGTCTTCGCCGAGTGGCCCTCCGACGACCCGGACGCGCCCACGGTCCTCGTCTACGGGCACCACGACGTGCAGCCCGCCGCCCGCGAGGACGGTTGGGACACCGACCCGTTCGAACCGGTGATCCGCGACGGCCGGATGTACGGGCGCGGCGCGGCCGACGACAAGGGGCAGGTGTTCTTCCACACCCTCGGCGTCCGGGCCCACCTCG
Source organism: Streptomyces poriferorum (assembly GCF_019399235.1). Lineage (GTDB taxonomy): Bacteria > Actinomycetota > Actinomycetes > Streptomycetales > Streptomycetaceae > Streptomyces > Streptomyces poriferorum. The sequence goes on from NZ_JAELVH010000189.1 coordinate 948, forward strand.
CCACCACGGGCCGCACGACCCCAGCCGTCCACCTCAAGCTCCTCGTCGAGGGCGAGGAGGAGTCCGGCTCCCCGCACTTCCGCGCCCTCGTGGAGCAGCGGGCCGACCGCCTCGGCGCGGACGCCGTGATCGTCTCCGACACCGGCATGTGGGACGAGACGACCCCGACCGTCTGCACCGGCATGCGCGGCCTCGCCGAGTGCGAGATCGAGCTGCACGGGCCGGAGCAGGACATCCACTCCGGATCGTTCGGCGGCGCCGTCCCCAACCCCGCCACGGAGATCGCCCGACTCGTCGCGGCGCTCCACGACGCCGACGGCCGGGTCGCCGTGCCCGGCTTCTACGACGGTGTGGCCGAACTCACCGACACCGAACGCGCGCTCTTCGCCGCACTGCCCTTCGACGAGGCCACCTGGCTGCGTACCGCCAAGTCGCAGGCGGCCTCCGGCGAGGCCGGCTACTCCACGCTGGAACGCATCTGGGCCCGCCCCACCGCCGAGGTCAACGGCATCGGCGGCGGCTACCAGGGCGCCGGAAGCAAGACGGTCATCCCGTCCTCCGCCCTGGTCAAGATCAGCTTCCGCCTGGTCGACGGCCAGGACCCGGACCACATCGAGAAGGCCGTCCGGGCCTGGGCCGAGGACCGCATCCCGGCTGGTATCCGCCACCGGATCACCTTCCTCCCGGCCACCCGCCCCTGCCTCACGCCCCTGGACCACCCCGCGCTGCAGGCCGTGGCCCGCGCGATGGGACGGGCCTTCGGCCAGAAGGTCCTCTTCACCCGCGAAGGAGGCTCGGGACCCGCCGCCGACCTCAGGGACGTGCTCGGCGCCCCCGTCCTCTTCCTGGGCATCTCCGTACCGTCCGACGGCTGGCACGCCCCCAACGAGAAGGTCGAACTCGACCTGCTGTTCAAGGGTGTGGAGACCACCGCCCACCTCTGGGGCGAACTGGCAGCCGCACTCCGCTGAATCCTCTGAACACCCGATCCATCCCGGGGGAGTAGGAAGCACCTGTGAGCACCTTCGACAACGCCACCACGGACCGGCCCATCGGTCTGACCGCGCCGAGCGGCATCGACCGCGCGGCGCACCACCGCCTCGACGAGGCCTGGCTGTCCGCCGCGTGGAGCCACCCGACGACCCGGGTCTTCGTCGTATCCGGCGGGCAGGTGCTGATCGACGACACCGCCGACGGCACCGAACTCGTGATGACCCCCGCCTTCGAGGCACCGGTCACCGAGACCCACCGCTACTTCCTCGGCACCGACGACGACGGGGTCAGCTACTTCGCCCTCCAGAAGGACACGCTGCCGGGCCGCATGGACCAGTCGGCGCGCCCGGCGGGCCTGCGCGAGGCGGGCCTGCTCCTCGGCGCCCGCGACGCAGGGCTGATGGTGCACGCGGTGGCGCTGGAGAACTGGCAGCGGCTGCACCGCTTCTGCTCGCGCTGCGGCGAGCGCACGGTCATCGCGGCGGCCGGCCACATCCGCCGCTGCCAGGCCTGCGGCGCCGAGCACTACCCGCGTACCGACCCCGCGGTCATCATGCTCGTCACCGACGACCAGGACCGCGCACTGCTGGGCCGCCAGGTCCACTGGCCCGAGGGCCGGTTCTCCACCCTGGCCGGATTCGTCGAGCCGGGCGAGTCCATCGAGCAGTCAGTGGCCCGCGAGGTGTTCGAGGAAGCGGGCATCACGGTCGGCGAGGTCGAGTACATCGCCAGCCAGCCCTGGCCCTTCCCCTCCAGCCTGATGCTCGGTTTCATGGCACGGGCCACGACGTTCGACATCAACGTCGACGGCGAGGAGATCGAGGAGGCTCGCTGGTTCTCCCGCGAGGAGCTGACGGCCGCCTTCGAGTCGGGCGAGATCCTGCCGCCGTTCGGCATCTCGATCGCCGCCCGCCTGATCGAGATCTGGTACGGCAAGCCGCTCCCGAAGCCGGTCCGCGCGAGCTGACCCGGCGGGGCCGCCGGGTCAGTCGAGCAGCGCGGCCGTGAACGTCTCGCGGTGGGCGGCCAGCCAGGCCTGCACACGGCCCCAGCGCTGCCATCCGCCGCGCTCGGCCAGCACGCGGAGGTAGACGGGATCGTCGTCGGCCACGCGGCGGGCGACGAACGCCCGGCAGACCTGCGTGGCCCGTCCGATCATGCCGGGCAGTGCGACACGGTCCTCGGGCGTGAGGCCGTAGCCTTCGGCGAGGATCCGCAGCCGCGCGGACGCGTCCGGCCCGGCGGGATACAGGGCGGCCGCGGACTCCGGATCAAGCATCGGCACCCAGTAGCGGGCAGCCATGTCGACATCCCAGAGCGGACGGCCGGGAGCCGCCAGGTCGAAATCGATCAGGGCGGCGGCACGGCCGGCGCGGAAGACGACGTTCTCCGGACACACGTCGTTGTGGCACACCACGGTTCCGCCCTCCGGGTCGGCGAGGTCCTGGGGCCACGCGACATCCGGGTCGACCGGGATGCCCGCCGAGGCCTCGTGCAGGCGGCGCACCAGGGCCCCACCGACCCGAGTGCGGTCGTCGTCATCACCCAGGACGGGAACGGCGGAAGAGCCACGTCACCGGGAACGAACGTCAGCCGCTCACGGCCGTCAGCGGTGAGGCCCACGGGAGTCGGAGCCGCGTCGAAGCCGGACTCCTCCAGCGCGAGGAGATGGGCATGGAGGGCGTGTGCGTGGTGCGGCGCCGGACGCTCCACCCACGCACCCCGGCGGAACACCGCCCCCGCGTTCGCCGTGCCCCCGGCCAGTGCCTCGCCGTCCGCCTCGTCCTCGGTCGTCATGCCGATCACGCTATCGACGAGCCGGGCCGGGCCCGCGCGGGCGGACTTGTGAAGACCTTTGGTCCGGTGCCGGGCGGGCGGATATGCGACGGCCTTCGATCCGGCGTCGCGTGGGCGGACATGTGAAGGCCTTCGATCCGGCGTCGCGCGGGCAGGCGGGCGGATATGCGAAGACCCCCGATCCGGCGGCGGGCCGGTCGGGGGTCGTGTGCGTCAGCGCGTCAGGCGCCCAGCGCCTGCTTCACCTGGGCGAGACTCGGGTTCGTCAGGGTCGAACCGTCGGGGAAGAGCACGGTCGGGACCGTCTGGTTTCCGCCATTCGCCTTCTCGACGAAGGCCGCCGACTCCGGGTCCTGCTCGATGTTGATCTCGGTGTACGCGATGCCCTCGCGGTCCATCTGGCCCTTGAGCCGACGGCAGTAGCCGCACCACGTGGTGCTGTACATCGTCACAGTGCCCGGCATGTCTTCGCGCTCCTCTGTCTCATCGGCCGCGGCAATCCCGCCACGTCCCGCCCCATCGCGTGCGCGTCTCGTCCGTCACACGTGAATCGGGGGACATGCGTTGCCGCACGGAAGGAGAACGCACGTGACCTGGCCACCATTCCCGGACCCGCCCCCGATTAGTACGACGGACGGGGCGGCCCTGTGGACAACTTCCGCGGCCGCCCCTTCCGACCTGGCAGCATGGCGGGGTGACATCAGCAACGCATTCCACCCTCTTCCCCCAGGTCCCCGACACCGCCGACGCCGTCCTCGACGGGCTCGACCCCGAGCAGCGCGAGGTCGCCGAGGCCCTGCAGGGCCCGGTGTGCGTGCTGGCCGGAGCCGGTACGGGCAAGACGCGGGCCATCACGCACCGCATCGCGTACGGGGTGCGCGCGGGGATACTCCAGCCGACGAGTGTGCTTGCCGTCACGTTCACCAACCGCGCCGCCGGCGAGATGCGCGGGCGCCTGCGCCAGCTCGGCGCGGGTGGGGTGCAGGCACGGACCTTCCACTCCGCGGCGCTGCGTCAGCTCCAGTACTTCTGGCCGAAAGCAGTCGGTGGTGATCTGCCCCGGCTGGTGGAGCGCAAGGTCCAGCTGGTCGCCGAGGCGGCGGCCCGCTGCCGCATCCGGCTCGACCGCAACGAGCTGCGCGATGTCACGAGCGAGATCGAGTGGGCCAAGGTCACCCAGACCGTGCCCGCCGACTATCCGGCCGTGGTCGCCAAGTCCCAGCGCGACGCCCCGCGCGATCCCGCCGAGATCTCCCAGGTCTACGCGATGTACGAACAGCTGAAGCGCGACCGCACGGTGATCGACTTCGAGGACGTGCTGCTCCTCACCGTCGGCATCCTCCAGGACCGGCACGACATCGCCGACCACGTGCGCCGTCAGTACCAGCACTTCGTCGTCGACGAGTACCAGGACGTGAGCCCGCTCCAGCAACGGCTCCTCGACCTCTGGCTCGGCGACCGCGACAACCTGTGCGTCGTCGGCGACGCCAGCCAGACGATCTACTCCTTCACCGGGGCCACCCCCGACCACCTGCTCAACTTCCGCACCCGCCACCCCCGGGCCACCGTGGTCAAACTCGTCCGCGACTACCGCTCCACACCCCAGGTCGTCCATCTGGCCAACGGGCTGCTCTCGCAGGCCCGGGGCCGGGCCGCCGAGCACCGGCTCGAACTGGTCTCGCAGCGCGAGTCCGGCCCCGAACCCGCCTACCTGGAGTACGCGGACGAGCCCGCCGAGGCCGAGGGCACCGCCCGCCGTATCCGGGATCTGATCGCCGCCGGTGTCCCTGCCGGTGAGATCGCCGTGCTCTACCGGGTCAACTCCCAGTCCGAGGTCTACGAGCAGGCCCTCGCGGACGCGGGCGTGCCCTACCAGCTCAGGGGCGCGGAGCGGTTCTTCGACCGCCCGGAGGTGCGGGAGGCGGGCGTCGCCCTGCGCGGAGCGGCCCGGGCGGGGGGCAACGACTCCCTGCTGGACGATGCGGAGGGGCTGCCCTCCGAGGTGCGGGCGGTGCTCTCCACCAAGGGGTGGAGCAGCGAACCGCCCACCGGCTCGGGAGCGGTGCGTGACCGCTGGGAGTCGTTGGCCGCCCTGGTCAGGCTGGCCGAGGACTTCGAACAGGCCAGGCCGGGCGCGACGCTGTCCGACCTGGTCGCCGAACTGGACGAGCGGGCGGCCGCCCAGCACGCCCCCACGGTCCAGGGGGTCACGCTGGCCTCCCTGCACTCGGCGAAGGGGCTCGAGTGGGACGCCGTGTTCCTGGTCGGGCTGACCGAGGGCATGATGCCGATCACCTACGCGAAGACGGACGAGCAGATCGAGGAGGAGCGTCGGCTGCTCTACGTCGGTGTCACCCGGGCCCGTTTCCATCTCTCGCTGTCGTGGTCGCTGGCCCGCTCACCCGGTGGCCGGGCCGGCCGCCGGCCGAGCCGGTTCCTGAACGGGGTGCGCCCCGGCTCGGCGGCGCTCGGCGGCCGGGCGACGACAGGCGGCAGCGGCGGGATCGAGCGCCCGGCCGCGGCCCGGCGCAAGCGGCGTGGGCCCGCGCTGTGCAGGGTCTGCGGCAAGACGCTGACGGATGCCGGCGAGATGAAGCTGATGCGCTGCGACGACTGCCCGTCCGACATGGACGAGGCGCTCTACGAGCGGCTGCGCGACTGGCGTGCGGCGCGGGCGCAGGACATCGGCCAGCCCGCGTACTGCGTGTTCACCGACAAGACGCTGATGGCCATCGCCGAGGCGGTGCCCGGCACCGAGGGCGAACTGGCCGGGATCTCCGGGGTCGGCGCGCGGAAGCTGGGCCGGTTCGGCGCCGCCGTCCTGGACATCTGCGCAGGTGGGGACGGGGTTGAGGATCCCGGGGCGGCCGACGAGGAGATGTGAGAAAAACTCGTCGAAAAAATAGTTTGCGCCCGCCCCAGTCATCACCATAGGTTCTTAACCACGGGAACAGCGACTTCTCTGAAGCCCTGACCCTGTGCTGTACTTATCCGAATACGTAGGACCGGCTCGACCGGTCCCCAGAGACGCCGAGAGGAGGCGATTGAAGTGATCAGCATCATCGAGACCAACAAAATGACCGATCTCTCGGTCGTCTCCGCCGCCTGCTCGCTCGGCCTCGCCTGCTCTTCGGATTCCTCGCTTCGTGGCACCGGTATGTCCGGCATTTCCGCCGTCAGCCTGCTGCCTCTGGCCGGCCTTCCTGTGCGGGAGCGCAATGAGCGACCGGCTCAGGCACCGGCAGCAGCAGTAGCGAAGGGACAGGCCCAGGCCTATGCCTTTGCGGCCGTCGGTGCGGGATCGGAAGCCGGAGCCGGAGCCAAGAAGACGACGCACCACCACACGATGTGGGCCTTCCGTGGGCCTGAACCCTGGAGTGATCCAGTCTGATCGACGATCGGACCGGCGCCTTCAGGGCCGCGGAACCCCACTCGGGATCCGCGGCCCTTTTGTTTTGTCCGAACGGACGAGACAGCGCGAAGGAGCCTCGGGACAAGCAAGACCTGGTACCAGCCGCCCCCCGGCCAACAGGCCGGAAACGACCAGACGAGGACACCACCACCGTGCAACTCGAAGCGCACGCCCCGTCCGTCCCGCCTTCCGACACGATCCCCCCGCCCGGCCTCACGGAGGACTCCACCTTGATCCCCCTCACCGCGCTCACCGCGCTCGACGACGCCATCGAGAACCTCGGCGTGCCCGTCCCCTGCCGTTCCTACGACCCCGAGGTCTTCTTCGCCGAGTCGCCGGCCGACGTCGAGTACGCCAAGTCCCTCTGCCGCACCTGTCCGCTCGTCGAGGCCTGCCTCGCAGGCGCCAAGGAGCGCCGCGAGCCGTGGGGTGTCTGGGGTGGCGAGCTCTTCATCCAGGGCGTCGTCGTCGCTCGCAAGCGGCCGCGTGGCCGTCCCCGCAAGAACCCGGTCGCGGCGTGACCGCCGACCTGGGGGTCATGGCCCCCAAGCCCATGAAACGCATCGGAACCATCGACCGTCCCCTGACCCACGACCCCCGAAACCAGGCACCAATGACCATCCCCACGAGGGAGCCCGTCGGCTCCGCGACACCGAACGTCACCATCATCGGCGCGAACGACTCGCGTCAGAACAGGACCCGCGAGATGCAACTCATCCCAGAAGCCCTGGCTCGTGCGCATATGCACGACCGCCTGCGGGAATCCGCCGTGGAGCGTCAGGCAGTGCGCCTGATCACCGCGCGGCGGATGCAGCGCCGGGCCGAGCGCGCCTCGATGCGCGCCCGCCGTGCGCTGGCCATGGCGGTCATGCACTGAACCCAGCAGTACCGCGCACCGGCAGTATCCGCCGGGGACAGCCGCTCTCTGCTCCCCGGCAAGCAGAACCCATATCCGTACCCCTGTCGCGGGGCCGGTCCACTCGGACCGGCCCCGCGGCCGTGTTCCGGCCGATGCCGCTGATGCCACCGGCGCCGTGCCGGATCCTCACCGGGGAGTTATCGTCACGAGGTGGACGAGGAGACGGATTGCTCCGGACCAGGCGGCACCGCGGACGTCGTGTGCGCCCTGTGCGGCGCCCGCGCCGCGAGCGAGAACGCACCGCCGACCTGGCTCTGTTCCGTGGAGAACGGCAGTCGTCACTACTTCTGCGACGACTGCGCCCGCACCCACATCCGGGCCATCGAGGGCCGCCTCGACTCCGCCTGGTGGTGACGCCGGTGGCTGCCGCCCCCGCCCGGCCCGCCGGCTAGGCCTTTCGCAGGGATCGTGCCGGACCCCGCGAGCCCGGCACGATCCGAACGAGGGCGCCCCTAACTCACGTCCGCGGGAGCCGCAGCCACCTCTGCGGGACCCGCAGCCACCTCTGCGGGAGCCGCGGCCACCTCTGCGGGAGTCGCAGCCACGTCCGTGGGAGCCGCGGCGCCATCCAGGGCCTCGTCCTCCGCCGTCACTTCACGCACCGTCGGTCCATCGTCGGGGGATGCCTCCACGACAGGCGACGCCTCCTGCTCCTCGTCCTCCACCGACAGGAACCCCGGGAGCCAGGACTCCAGTTCCTCCCGCAGCCGGACCGTGGCGCCGAGCTGGCACAGCACCCCGATCGTGCTCAGCGTCACCCGGTGTATCAGCAGGTAGGCGGGCGGCAGGTTCAGCTGCTTGCCCAGCTGATGAGCGGGAGAGCGCGGGTCCGCTATACGGGCGGCCTGGTTGCGCATCCAGGACCGGCTGAAGGTGAACTCGTCCACCTCGGCCGGCTCGATGATCGGAAGGAGGTAGTCGAGGACGGCGTCCGGCGCGAGGTCGATCGAGTCCTTGACGAACCCTTCCTCACGCAGCAGTTCGTACACGGAGTCCGCATCCCCCTGGAGCGTCAGCCGCAGGGAGTCCCCGATGGTCTGCGGCAGCCCGCCCGGCAGCCGGTCCACCGTGCCGAAGTCCAGCACCCCCAGACGCCACCGATCCGCGCCGGCCTCCACAGCACCGTCGTCCTGACCGGCCTCGCCGTCCGATGCGACGGCTGGGCCCGCGGGCAGCAGCCGGAAGTTTCCGGGGTGCGGGTCCGCGTGCAGCAGTCCGGTGCGTGCGGGTCCGGAGAACAGGAACCTGGCCAGCAGCTGTCCGGCCCGGTCCCGTTGCTCCGGGGTCCCGTCGGCGATCACGTCGGCCAGCGGCACACCGCCGATCCATTCGGTGACCAGTACCTGATCGGCCTGGTGGACAACCCCGGGGACCACGACATCTGGGTCGTCCGCGAACTCCGCGGTGTGTTCCCGCTGCGACTGCGCCTCCTGTTCGTAGTCCAGTTCCTCCGACACCCGGTCCCTCAGCTCGGTGATGAGCGGCTTGATGTCCATGCCGGGAACCAGCGGGCCGAGCAGCCGGGCGAACCGGCTGAGTTGGGTGAGGTCCGAGAGCAGTGCCTCGCCCGCGCCCGGGTACTGCACCTTCACAGCGACGTCCCGGCCGTCGTGCCACACCGCCCGGTGCACCTGCCCGATCGAGGCGGCCGCCGACGGCTTGTCCTCGAACTCCAGGAACAGCTCACGCCAGTCCTCGCCGAGCCGCTCCGCCAGCACCGCGTGGACCGTGGCGACCGGCAGGGGAGGGGCGGCCTCCTGGAGTTTCGTCAGGGCCGCACGGTAGGGACCCGCGACCTCTTCCGGGAGAGCGGACTCGAAGACGGACAGGGCCTGCCCGAGCTTCATGGCCCCGCCCTTCAGTTCGCCCAGCACCTTGAAGAGCTGATCGGCGGTGCGCTGCTGCACTTCGCGAGCGACCAGTTCCGCGGACTTCCCGCCGATGCGCTTTCCCAGCCCCCACGTGGCACGGCCGGCGAACCCCAAAGGCAGCGCGGCCAGCTTGGCGGTTCGGGTGACCGCCTTCCGGGGAAGATCAGACATATGCCCCTCCAAATCCCAGACTGCCGCGCTGCGTGCGGCGGTTACCCGGCCATTGTGTCGTGCGCCGTGCCGGCCCCGGAGGTGCGCACCCCCTCAGTGTGCCCACCCGCTCCGCAGGAACAGTCGACGTGTGCCCCGATCTGCTCCGACCGCCAGTCCAACAGCGGCAGCGCCGCCTCCCAGCGGGCCGCGGTACTGGCCGGCAGTTCGCCGTCGAGGAAGGCCAGCGCGTGGGACGCCGCGAGTCCCGCCACCGCTGTCGCCAGACCCAGATCGCAAGCCTGCACGGCGGTGCGCCGCCCGGACTGCCACTGAGCCAGCATCCGCGGCCACTGCTGGTCCCGGTCGCGCCGGTTCAGATCGAGGCAACCCGCACAGGCTGTTCCTCCCGGCAGCACCAGCGGTCCGACGAACCCGGTTGCCTCGATGACTCCGGCATAGAGATGGGGTGTGCCCGAGGCGATCCACGGCTCGGCGGTGCGCGGATCGGGCACATAGCCGGTCAAGCCGTCGCGTGGGGCGACGACGATCAGGGACAGGCCGGGTTCCCCACCGGCGTGTCCGGCCACCGGCTGCACGCTCCGGGGCGCAGGACCGGGGAAGGAGCGGCGGACCAGTTGCCGCGCCGCCGAGTCCCGGCGCTCGCCGACCGCCGAGGCAGGCAGGCCCCCGGGCGACACGTCGCACGGTTCGGCGCACCCGCCGTCCAGGACCTCGACCCGGCCCACCCCCGATCCGGAAAGCACCGCCGCGATCGCCGCTCCTACCCGGCCGGCTCCTCGTACCTGGACGCGCATGGAGCGGCGGGCCGCCAGCCGTCGCAGCCCTCCGCCCGGTTCGGGATGGACGACGGAGAGTGACGCCAGGTCGGGTCGGTGACGTTCCAGTACGTCCGCCCGGCTGCGTAGCGCGTCGGCTTCCGGGCCGCCCGCCCGGACATCGTCGACGAGTCCCGCGTCCATCAACCGCGCCACGATTGTGTCCACTTGATGGTCGTTCAGGTCCAGCGCCCCGGCCTCTGCGCGTAGCAGGGACATCCCGCGCGTCCCGTCGAGCAGTTCCAGGAAACAGCCCGTCGCGATATCCATCGGGCCGACCTTGACCGCATGTGCGGGCGTCACTCCGAATTGCACGGTGCCGCTGCCGCGCCATGCGCGGCGCAGTGCGGGCTTCAACATCGGATGCACGGCTTCCCCCGGTCTGTGTGGCTGCGTGAGATCCATTGCCAGAATGCGGCGCGCCGCGGAACCGTGCGAAAAGTTATCCACAGGCGGGGGGTATTAGTCGTTCAAATGGTGCAAGCCATGGGGCGGATCATGTGTGAACCGTCCCGGAGGCGGGACTTCCCCCACTGACAGCGGGTAACGTCGTGGCGTGCCCGCCGACTCGTCACCCGGCTTCGCCGGGGAGACTTCCGCGCGCGGCGCCGGAACCCACCGGCGCAGTGCGGCCGACCATCCGCCCCGTGCCTCGGCGACGAGCGCGGTCGAGGTTCGCAGGAGCAACCGTCGTAGCAGAACGGTCTCCGCGTACCGGGAGGGCGACCGGACCATCGTGCTGATTCCCGCCCGGATGTCAGAGGCCGAGGAGCGGCGCTGGGTGAGCGTGATGCTCGACAAGCTCGCCGCCCAGGAGAACAAGCGGATTCTCGGCGACAGTGAACTCGCGGAGCGGGCGGAGCGTCTGTCCGCCCAGTATTTCGAGGGCAGGGCCCGGCCTGTCTCGGTCCGGTGGGTGACCAACCAGAACACCCGTTGGGGGTCGTGCACCCCTGCCGAGGGCAGCATCCGGCTCTCGCACCGTCTGCAGGGCATGCCGGAGTACGTCGTCGACTACGTGCTCGTCCACGAACTGGCCCATCTCCTGGTGCCCGGGCACGGACCGCGGTTCTGGCGGCTTCTCGACGCCTACCCCCGTACCGAGCGGGCCCGGGGCTATCTCGAAGGGGTGGTGGCCGCCGACCGGCTGCCGCACCTGCCTGCCGCACGCGGTGAGTGACGCTCGCCGTATGTGGTGAGTGACGGCGGATGTACGCGGTGAGTGACGTTCGCGATTTGTACCGGGTCTGTACCGGCTTGGCCCAATGCCTGAGTTTGCGGTTAGCCTGACGCGACGCATTCACCTTCCGGATGGGGGACGGTCGTTACGCATGGCCAGGGAATTCCAACGCGGCCACAAGGCCAAGATCAGCGATCTCACGCCGGGGACGGACCTGTACGTAGGTGTGCAGATCGCCGGCCCGGGACTGACCTTTGACATCAGCTGCTTCGGCCTCGATGCCAATGAGCAGCTCTCCGACGACCGTTATTTCATCTTCTTCAATCAGCCGAAATCGCCCGAGGAGTCCATTCAGCTCCTCGGCGCGCAGGCCGGTGACACGGAGTCGTTCCGCGTCACTCTGGACCGCATTCCGGCGAACATCCACAAACTGTCCTTCACCGCGACGCTGGACGGTGCCGGACAGATGTCGCAGGTCGGTCCGGGGTACATCCGGATCGTCGCGGGTGGCGAGGAAGTCGTCAGGTACGCCTTCACGGGCTCGGAGTTCACCACCGAGCGCGCGGTGATGCTGGGTGACTTCTACCTCAAGGACGTCTGGCGGTTCGCCGCCGTCGGCCAGGGCTTCGACGGCGGGCTCGACGCGCTGCTGAAGAACTTCGGCGGTGAGGTCGCCGAGGAG
>NZ_JAELVH010000018.1 GCF_019399235.1 Streptomyces poriferorum
GGGGTTGCCGTGCTTGCGGGACGGCAGGTCGGCGTGCTTGGAGCGGAGCATCGCCAGCGAGGCGATGAGGACCTCGCGGGTCTCGGCAGGGTCGATGACGTCGTCGACCAGGCCGCGCTCGGCGGCGTAGTACGGGTGCATCAGTTCGGCCTTGTACTCCTTGACCATGCGGGTCCGCATGGCCTCCGGGTCCTCGGCGTCGGCGATCTGCCTGCGGAAGATGACGTTGGCGGCACCTTCGGCGCCCATCACCGCGATCTCGTTGGTCGGCCAGGCGTAGGTGAGGTCCGCACCGATGGACTGGCTGTCCATGACGATGTACGCACCGCCGTAGGCCTTGCGCAGGATCAGCGAGATCCTCGGCACCGTCGCGTTGCAGTAGGCGTACAGCAGCTTCGCGCCGTGCCGGATGATTCCACCGTGCTCCTGATCGACGCCGGGCAGGAAGCCGGGTACGTCCAGAAGAGTGACGATGGGGATGTTGAACGCGTCACACATCTGGACGAAACGGGCGGCCTTCTCGCTCGCCTCGATGTCCAGGACACCGGCCAGGGCCTGCGGCTGGTTGGCGACGATGCCGACGACGGAGCCGTCCAGGCGGGCCAGCGCGCAGATGATGTTGCGGGCCCAGCGCTCGTGGATCTCCAGGTAGTCGCCGTTGTCGACGAGCTCCTCGATGACCTTGTGCATGTCGTACGGGCGGTTGCCGTCGGCCGGGACCAGGTCCAGGAGGACGTCGCCGCGCCGGTCGGCCGGGTCGTCGCTCGGCGCGGTGGGCGGGTTCTCCCGGTTGTTCGAGGGCAGCATCCCGATCAGGTAGCGGACCTCCGCGATGCAGGTCTCCTCGTCGTCGTACGCGAAGTGCGCGACGCCCGAGGTCTCGGCGTGCACGTCGGCGCCGCCGAGGCCGTTCTGGGTGATCTCCTCGCCGGTGACCGCCTTGACGACGTCCGGTCCGGTGATGAACATCTGCGAGGTCTCACGGACCATGAAGACGAAGTCCGTGAGGGCGGGGCTGTAGGCCGCGCCGCCCGCGCACGGGCCGAGCATCACGCTGATCTGCGGGATGACACCGGAGGCCCGGGTGTTGCGCTGGAAGATGCCGCCGTAACCGGCGAGGGCGGAGACGCCCTCCTGGATACGGGCGCCGGCGCCGTCGTTGAGCGAGACCAGCGGGGCACCGGCCGAGATGGCCATGTCCATGATCTTGTGGATCTTCGTGGCGTGGGCCTCGCCCAGCGCGCCGCCGAAGATCCGGAAGTCGTGTGCGTAGACGAAGACCGTGCGGCCGTCGACCGTGCCCCAGCCGGTGATGACACCGTCGGTGTAGGGCTTCTTCGCCTCCAGGCCGAAACCGGTCGCCCGGTGCCGGCGCAGCTGCTCGACCTCCTTGAACGAACCCGGGTCCACGAGCAGCTCGATGCGCTCACGCGCCGTCAGCTTGCCCTTGGCGTGCTGTGCCTCGGTCGCCCGGTCACTCGGTCCGCGCCGGGCCTGCTCGCGCAGTGCCAGCAGTTCCGCCACACGGCCACGGGTATCGCTCGGCTCGCCCTGGGTTTCGTCCACAACGGTCATGTACCGACCCTACGAACCGGACCGCGAAAACCCTGCCGTCGACTCTGTACAGTCTCCTGCCCGGTTTCCTGGTGGAGCCTGACAGAAGCCTTGGGCCATGCAGGCGAAGTACCAGTCCGTACCCGTCTTCGTTTGTGGATGTCCCACAAAGGTTCACTGTGGTCTGCCGCACACCCCCGTCAGCCGGCGGGTGTCCTCGGGCTGGGCGTCCTGGACCTTCTGGATGTCCGCCAGCCTCGACCGTACCGGTTCCGCGGGGTGCGCCATCGTGAGCAGCACGGCCTCGTAGAACGCGTCCCGAACCGCCGCCGGCATGACGTCCGACGCGTCCAGGCAGAGCGGCACCCGCTGGTCCGTGAAGCGCCGGCCCACCTGCTGGTCGACCGTACCCGTCTTGGGCGGGACCGCGGCGTTGGCCGAGAACACCCCGCCCGTGCGGCCCCACTCCTCCTGGGCGTCCCGGGAGGCGAGCCGCCGGATCATCTCGCGGGCCGGGCCGCTCCGGCCGAAGAGCGCCGCGAAGTCGGCCGACACCTCGTGGGCCTTCACCGTATAGGGGCCGCCGGGCAGCAGCCGCGCCGAGTCCACGAAGGCGGCCCGGTCCTTGTCGGCACCGTAGAAGGCGCGTGCGAAGGAGCCCTGGTGCTCCAGGTCGCAGCCGCCGCCGAAGAGCAGTCCGGGGCCCCCGGCCGGTCCGCGGTGGTCGGCCAGCAGCATGTCACCGGCCCGGTCCGGGTCCTGGGCGAGCATCCCGGCCCAGGTGGTCCAGGCGGCGACCACACGGTCGTCGGTCCAGTCCAGGTCCCCGGTCGCCCAGCGCGCGTACAGGACCGGGCCCGCGCGCTGGAGGATGAGGTCCTCGATCCAGTCGCTGCCGGGCCAGCCGGACGCGCCGTCGTCGCCCATGCCGATGCACCAGGAGGCCAGTGGTGCGGGTCGACGGGCCGGGGCCGGGCCGTCGCGGTACCAGACGATGGACTTGAGGTCGGCCTTGAGCGGTACCCACCACAGATCGCCGGCGACGCCCTGCGCACGGGGCTGCCACGGGTTGCCGTACTCCTCGGGGTCGTACAGCCCCTTCAGGGAGCGCAGCCTGCCCTCGTCCGCGTACTCGACGAGTTCGCCGACGCCCGGCAGGATCGCGATGTCGGGCGGGTCACCGGCCTGGACCTCGGCGAGCAGCACCTCGCGGGTCGCGGCGGTGCCCTGGTAGGTGTACGGGATCCCGAACCCGTCCAGGACGTCCTTGAACCGCTGCTCCTGCGTGTCGGTCCACGGGCCGAGGATCGTCACCTCCGGTTCCGCGTCGCTGCCGCCGGGCGCCGCGAGGCCGCAGCCGGCCGCGGTCATGAACAGGGCCAGGACGAGCAGGACCGCGCGGGGGTACGGGATCATCCGGCCCTCCAGTAGTCGGCGTTGAGACGCCGGCAGATACCGGCGGCCGGCAGCAGGACGACCAGCGCGCCGCCGCCCAGCGCCCCGTAGTACGTCCAGTTCTGCCAGCTCCGGGCGGCCAGCCGGCCACGCAGTTCGGTGGAGTTGTCGATGACGTACGTCTGGGAGCGGGCCAGGTCCGTGTGGTCGTGGGCCCGTTGCTCGATGGCGAACAGGCGGTGGCGTGCGGTGTCCAGCCGCTCCTGGGTGTGGACGGTGGCCCACAGCGGGACGACGGCGAGCGCGAGGGTCACCAGCAGCGCCGCCAGCAGCCAGGGGTCGTGGCTGCGGCCGCAGCGGGTGCGCAGCACCCACAGGCCGCTGAGGCAGGTCAGGGCCAGGATGAGCAGGCCCAGTTCGGCGACGGCCCAGCCGGTGCGTTGCAGCGGTCCGAGCGAGCTGACCCGGTCCACGCGCCGCATCTGGTGCTCCTGGAGGACGTCCAGACGCGGCACGACCCCTGTGCCCGGCCGGTCGAGCAGGGTCTTGGCCTCCGTGAACTTCTGCCGCTGCATCAGCTCGTCGTGCACGTACTTGACGGCGCCGGGCGTGATGGAGGTGCTGTACGAGGTCAGCACGCCCCTGACCGTGAGGAGGACGCCGCGGCCGCGTTCCCCGTCGATCTGTACGTCGGAGAGCCGGGACAGGCCCTGGTCGGCGGCCGCCAGCTGGTTCTCGTACCGCGCTCCGGCACCGACCACCTCGTCGATCCCGTCGTCCACCGACCTCTGCGCCTCCAGATGGGCGCGCAACAGCGCCAGCTGGGTGGCGGCGACGCCCTGGACGGCGGGGGCGCCGCGGGTACGCATCTCGCCCGCGGCGTTCTGCACCTCCCGGTAGGAGACGAGCAGGGCGGACATCGAGACGAGCGCCGCCACCACCAGGACGGCCAGGTGCCGTTCCAGCAGCCGCCTGGTGCGTGAGCGGGTGCGGCGGCGGGTCCGGAAGGCGTGCGTCCACCGGGTCGGCGAGGGCATCACAGGCTCCTTCCGCAGGCGATGCAGAACCGGGCGCGGGGCCCGGCGAGATGGCGGCAGTGCGGGCACTTCACCGGCTTTCCCGTGGTTTGGCCGGGCAGTTCCAGGCCATGGCCCGAGGCGATGTGCAGCTGCCCCCGGCGCACGGTGCCACGGTCGACGGTCGGGCCGACCCGGACCACTCCGCGCGGGCCGTCGACGATGTCGGCCACCTGACGCACGTCCTGGAGGACCCAGGCGGCACCGATCTCGGTGGCGAGCCGGACCGCGAGGCCGAAATGCGCCTCGGCCTCGTCGCGGCTCATCGGGTCGAGCGCGGCGTATCCGCGGTTGAGGGCGGTCCGCATCTGGGTGGCGGCGTTCATCGCCTGGAGCGTGCCACCCCCGCCGCCGGTGGCCCCCGCGCCCACGGCGACTCCGGGCGGAAGCCAGCGGACCAGCAACGGGGCGGTGGCGTCCCCGACGGAGACGGTGGCCAGTTGCAGCAGCACGCCGAGCGGGTCGGTGCTCGCGTCGGCGTGCACGGTGAGGAGGTAGTCGCGGGTGCCCGGCTCCCACTGGTGGGTGGGGAAGCGGGTCCGGTGCGGCTCCTCCTGCCCCGTGGTGGGTGTGAGGCGTTGCTGGCGGGGGGCCGTCTCGGTCAGTTCGACCGCGCGCACCGCCGGGCGCGCGGTCACCACGACGGGCAGTTCGGGGCTGCGGACCCGGCGCAGCCGTCGCAGCGCTCCGGTGGCCGCGGGGCCGAACCGGTCGGGGGCGTGCTCGGCGGTGCCGTGCAGGCACTCGACAACGGCGAGCAGCGGCGCCGGGTCCCAGTCGCCGCCGACCGCCAGCACGTCCGCGGTGAACGCGCCGTCGCAGGCTGCGAGTTCGTCCCTGAGCGCGCCTCCGTCCCCGTCGGGCCCGGCCTCGTCCGCCGGGTCCCGGCCGCTGCCGTCGGTGATCAGCAACAGGTGCCGCAGCGGCACGGGGCGTTCGGCGAACAGCGCGCGTGCGGCGGCGAGCCAGGCGGGGTAGCCGGGCGGCGGCCGGTCGTCTGCCGCCGGGACGATCCGGCCCGCGCTGAACGCGGCGCGGCGCTTCTCCATCGTGTCGGCCAGCGCCCACCGGCCGCGCAGCGGGTAGCAGCGGGACGGCTCCCCGCTCTCGTCGGCGCCGCCCAGAACGGAAAAGGAGGCTCCGTCGGGCAGGGCGCGCAGCGTGGCGGCGAGGGCGGCCGACGCGGACTCCCGGCGTCCGGCGGCGACGTCCAGCGCGATAACGACGGCGAGTTCGACGGCGGGCACCTCGTCGCGGGGGCCGATGCCGGCGGCCTTGACCCGCAGATGGGCGTCGACGCGGGTGTCGTGGTGCGGCTGCTGGTCACGCCGGACGTCCAGGGACACCTTGAACTCCAGCCCGGACGAGGGGGCGATGGCGCCCATGGACTGCCTCCAGGGGTACGGACGGGTTGGGGACGGGGTGCGAGTCCTGCGGTCGGGCCGGGGCCCTCGGTGACGGCCGTCAGAAGCGGGTCTGCGGGCGGACCGCGTGGGAGAGGTCGATCAGCCGCTCGTACTCGGCCGGTCCCTGCCGCTGCCGGGCCAGCCAGCGGTAGCACTGCTCCAGCTCCGCCCGTACCTCCCGCTCCCCGCGAACCGCCGGGGGCGGCAGCCCGATCCGCAGCGGGCCGCCCCGGGGACGCGGGTCCCGGCCCGCGGCGCGGACGGCGTCGAGCTTCCACTCGTACAGCTCGGTCCGCAGCAGCCAGGCCGCCTCGTCGCCCGTGACCACCGGGGACGGCGAGCCCGGCTGCGGCACGAGGGCGGCCAGGCAGGCGTCGATCTCCGCCTCCCCGGGCAGCGGCCGGTCCCCCGTCGCGAGCCGGGCCGCCCTGATGCGGAGCGCGGCGATCCGGGCGACGGTATGGTCCCGCGACTCGTCGGGCACGAGGTCCAGGACCTCGGTAGCCGCGGCCCGGTCGCCGCGCACCAGAGCGAGCCTGGCCAGGCCCAGGGCCGCGCCGACGTGCGAGGGGTTGCGGGCGTGCACGGCCCGGAAGAGTTCGTACGCCGAGGGACCCGCCCCGGCCGGCCGGCCGTCGCCGAGCTGTTCCGCGCTGTACGCCAGCGCCAGCTTGGCCGCGTACTCGCCCGGCAGGGCCCGGTGCACGGCGGAGAAGTGCTCCAGGGCCGCTTCGAGCATGGGCTGCCGGTCCTCCAGCACATCGGCGCTGCGTAGCGCGACGAGGCCCCAGTGCCAGCTGAGCCGCCACTGGCGGACGGGCCCCGGCCCCGGTATCGAGGCGGCGGCCTGGACCTGCTCCCGGGCTGCTGACAGGGCCTCGTCGCCGTCCTGGCCGAGCAGCAGCCGGGCGTTGTGCAGGCAGATCTCGACCGACCGCTCCCCGTGGTCCGGCTGGGTCAGCGGCTGTCCCGGGTCGTAGCTGCTGACCCCGAACCGGGCGGCCTGCGGGTCCCGCGGATAGGGCCGGGGCACGGGCAGCCTGCGGGCGATCTCGGTCGGGGTGGGCAGCCCGGAGTCGAGCGCGGGCGCCCGGGGTGTCTCGGGGCGGCCGTACAGCGGGCGGCGGAGCCAGTGCGCGTAGTCGGGTACCGAGCCCAGGCGGGCGCCCAGCAGTTCGGTGGACGGGGTGAAGTACGCGGAGGGCTCGGGCTGGTCGCGTTTGCCGCGCAGGGCCCGGATCTCGCGCAGTACTCCGCGCAGCTGGCCCGCCATGTCCTCGGCGGAGCCGAACCTGCGCTCGGGGTCATGGGCCGTGGCCCGTTCCACGGCCAGCCGGAACGAGCTGATGCCGAGCCCCGGCACGTCGTCGCCGACGGCCCAGCCGGCCAGTTCGGCCAGGGTGACCCCGACCGTGTGCACGTCGTGGGCGACGGTGAGGGGGCCCGTGCCGTCCGTCTCGGGTGCGGCGAACCACGGGGTGATGACGGGCGGCGGGTCGGCGGCCCCCGCCTTGCGGACGCCGCCGAGGTCGATGACCTTGATCCCGTCGAGGTGGTGGATGACGTTGGACGGTTTCATGTCCCCGTACAGGAAGCCCATGCCGTGCAGATGGGCGAGGGCCTCCAGGATCTGGCAGCCGTAGGTGATGACGTGCTCGATGTCGAGGACGAAGGCGCCCTGACGGGTCGACTCGATGACGGCCGTCAGGGTCCGGTCGCCGACATCCTCCATCACGATGTAGCCGCCCGACACGGAGCCGTCCTCGTTGCGGGTGCTGACGAAGTCGCGGATCTGGACGATGCGTTCGTGCCGGATGGCGACCAGACTGCGGCGCTCCTCGCCGGCCTGGGCGGCGCCGCGTTCCGCGTACCGGTTGAGGAGGCCCTTGACCGCGACGAAGTCCTCGAGGTGGGTGTCCTCCGCCAGATAGACCCAGCCCTGGCCGCCGTGGGCGATGGGGCCGCGGATGCGGTACTGGTCCTGGAGCGGTGGCCCGTCCTTCGTCAGCTCGGGGCGGTAGGAGTACGGAGCGCCGCACTGCGGGCAGTACCCCTCGTCCGGTGGCGGGGCAGCCGTGTGCGGCGGAACGAGCGGGGTACGGCACGCCTCGGCCGAGCACGTCATCACGATGCGGACCGGCTGCTCGGCGGCGGCGAGGCGCTCGGCGGGGCTGCCGGGGTCCAGCAGCGGGAGTTCGAGCAGTCCGGCGGGGCCGTGCCGCTCGGGGACGGTGGGCAGCGGCGGCAGTCCTGGGGCGCCCTCCTCGCGGCCGCAGGTGTCGCAGTAGCCGGTCGGCTGGACGGCCCCGCCGCAGGGGGCGCCGGTGAAGCGGCGGTGCGGGCACGGAATCCTCATCGGCGCTCCGCCGGTCCGCGTCCGGGCCGCTGGCCGGGCAGACCGGGCTGCGCCGGCCGATCCGGCTGGTCCAGCCGATCCGGCTGACCCGGCTGCCCGGGGCCGTTCGACCGGTCGAGGTCGTCACGTAACTCCCGCAACAGCTGCTTCAGTTCCGTCAGCCGGTCCTGCGGATCGGCCAGCAGTCCCAGTTCCCGCAGGCGGTGGCGGCGGGTCGCCGCGTCGACCGCGGGGCGCGGTACCAGGGAGGCCGACTCCACCATGCCCCGCAGTCCGGACCACTCCCGCTCGATGCGCTCGACCCGGCGCACCAGCACCTCGGCCCGCTCCTCCAGGGCGGGCACCAGCAACTGCCCCGCCACCTCGGTCAGGCCGGCACCGTCGGCGCGGCGGAAGATGACGAGCAGCCGGAATCCGAGCGTCCTGACG
Source organism: Streptomyces poriferorum (assembly GCF_019399235.1). Classification (GTDB taxonomy): domain Bacteria; phylum Actinomycetota; class Actinomycetes; order Streptomycetales; family Streptomycetaceae; genus Streptomyces; species Streptomyces poriferorum. The sequence continues at coordinate 8,217 of NZ_JAELVH010000018.1, forward strand.
CGTACGAGGAGTGACACGAGCGCGACCGGGTCGGGGTCCTCGTCCAGCCCGATCACGGCGAGCACGGGCCCCGATCCGGCGGGCCGGCCGCCGTCCGAGCGGTCCGGGCCCCTGCCGCCCTCCAACAGCCAGTCGCGGTAGGCGTTGCGCTGGTGGCGGGGCGGTCGCAGCTGCGCGACCAGGGTCTCGACGAGTTCCTCGCGCCGGGTGGCGCCGCCCCGGCAGACGAGGTGGGCCCGGTGGAGCTGGTGCCGGAGGGCGCGGTCGCGGCCGGTTCCGCGTGCGACGACCCCGAACCGCACCGCGGGCTCCTCGCCGCCCGCGAACCAGTGCCGCAGCCGCCGCTCCAGCCCGCGGTCCCAGCCGTCCGGACCGCTCAGTTCGGCGACCAGCGGCACGAGCGCGGCGATGCGGTCGACGGGGATCATGTACGAGAACGCCAGGTCGTTCTCGACGGGCGGCGCCAGTTCCAGGTCGCCGCGCCAGCTGACGACCAGGCCGACGACCTCCTCCGTCCCCGGCCGCTCGCCCCGGGTCTGGACGGCGGCGCCGCTGAACCCGGGGCGCACCACCTCGGCGTTGGTCCCGGCGTCGAGCTGCACCCAGTCGCCGTGCAGTCCGCTGATCCGGCCGCTCAGCCACATCCCGTCGTCGAAGGCCTGGGAGTAGCCGCCGATCCACACCTCCCGGCCGCGCTCCAGCCGCCTGCCGAGCGGTGCGGGCGCCGCCTGCGGGCGCGGGCTGTCCAGGGCGAGCACGGCGATGTCCTCGCCGGCGGCCCCGTCGAGGCCGGGCAGCCAGCCGTCCGGGGCGACCCGGGCGCCGACCGGCGGGATGCCGGGGCTCTCGGCGAACTCCACCCACATCCGGGTGTCCGCCTCACCGACGACGTGGGCGCAGGTCAGCATCCGGTCCTGGGTGAGGAGCACTCCGGCCCCGCACACCGGTCCGTCCGCTCCGCCGCGGCGTAACCGGAGCCGCCAGTCCGCTCTCAACTCCCCCATACCGCCCGAGGGTACGCGTGCAGGGGCCATCGTTCCCAGACTCCGCGCACACTCGGGCCCCAACGGGTTACCGGACGTCGCACCGCAGGGTGGCTCCCGCCGTCCCCGGGTCCACGCCCAGCACGAGCCGCCGGCCGGTGGCGCGGACCTCGATGCCCGGGTCCGCCGACACGACCTCGCGCACCGGGTGGTCCCAGACCACTTCGAACGGTGTCCCGCTGCGGTCGGGCCCGCTGACGCGCACGGCCGTGGTGCTCCGGCCCTCGCGTACGAGGACGCCGGCCGGCGCGGTCGAGGAGAGCCTTCCGGCGGTTCCCGGCTGCCAGAAGTTGGCGGCGGTCAGCCCGAGCGAGCGCACCGCGACGCCCTGCACGGCGGCCGTGTTGGCGAGCACGGTCAGCCAGTTCCGGTCGGCCGCGCGGGCGGCGACGGTGCGCCGGGAGGCGCCGGGCATCAGGAGGTAGAGGTAGGTGGCGTCGACGGGATCGGTTCCGTGGTCGAGCCAGAGGGTCTGCCAGTGACGGGTCCGCTGCTCGGTGGAGCTGGTCGTGTTGATGTCGGACCAGGCGCCGGTCCTCGCCTCGCGCAGGGTGTGCAGAGCTGCACCGCCGGGCAGCACCCAGCCGCCGTGGCCCTCAAGATGGGCCCAGCGGGGGCGTTCGCGGTCGTCGAGGGCGAAGGCCTGCCCGTCGTCCGGGCCCAGGTTGCGGTTGTCGACGACCGTCTCGACGGGGACCCCGTCGGCCGCGGTGATGCCGGCGCCGAGGCAGATGACCGCATCCGCCGCGCAGAACCAGGACTTGCGGGCCTCCAGGGTGGAGCCGAGGCCCTTCACATGCTGTCCGACCGCGGCGAACTCGCCGTCGTGCGCGCCGCCGACCCACTGCACGGCCGGGCGGGGTTCGCCCCATTCACCGCCTGCCCGGTCGGCGAGGCGCTTGGTGGAGACGGTGGTGCCGGGCAGCCGGTACCAGTCGACCGTGGGCCAGAACCAGTCGGTGTACTGGCCGCCGCCGTCCTGTCCCTGCCACCAGTAGAGCATTCCGGCCCCGGTGTGCCAGCCGCGCGGGTTCTCGCCGTTGCCGCACTCGTAGGCGCTGATCCGCTCCGAGGACATGGACAGGTTGGCGACCCAGCCGGGGCGGCGGTGCACGGCCCGGTCCATCGCGGCGAACAGGGTGTGGCCGACGGGTTCGGGTGCGGCGGGGACGGGGGCGTCGGCCGCCGCCTGGAGCCGGGACAGGTCGGCGACGCCGAACTGCGGCGCGGCGAGGACCGGGCTGACGGTGTCCCGTTCGATCCAGCCCTTCACCATGCCGTTCCACCGGTCGCGTTCGGCGGCGGAGGCGCCGCCCGCGAGCAGCGCGATGGCGGCGATCAGCCCCTGGCCGTGGAAGTGGTCGCTGCGCATGATGCGGAGCTCGTCGCTCTTGAGGAGGCCCCGGCTGATGGCACGGCCGTTGACGCTGTCCATCATCAGACCGTCGTGGATGAGCGGGGCGTAGGCGTGCTCGACGCTGTCGAGGATGATCTGCCGGCCCGGGTCGGTGACCGCCCAGGTGGATCCGGCCAGCAGGGCGAAGAGCCGGCCGAGACCGTCGAGCATGACCTGGCCGTACGTGCCCGAGTAGGCGACCCAGGTGTGCTGGACGAACGAGCCGTCGGCGTAGAGGCCGTCGCCCTTCGTCACGTACGGGAAGACGGGCGACAGGGCGTCGCGCGCGAGCGCGGTCTTCCCGGCGTCCCGGCCGAGGATCCCGCGCAGGGCCACGGAGCGGCACAGGTCGACGCGGTTGGCGCCGGTCGACGTGCCGCTGTAGTCGGTGAGCATGGAGTCGGGGATGAAGTGGTCGACGGCCGCGCAGGCGGCCGCGACGCGCTCCTCGCCGAGGTGGGGGCGGAGGACGGCGACGATGTCCATGAGCAGGCGGGGGCTGCCGATCTGCCACTCCCACCAGTTCCCGTACCGGGCCGTGGACGGGTTGTAGACCGTCGTGGAGAGGTGGTCGAGGCCGCGGAGGATGTCGGCGAGGAGGCCCTCGTCGCCGGTGTGGCCGGTGCCCTGCTGGGCGTACGCCTGGGTCATCGTCCACAGCCGGCTGTAGCTCCAGGTGATGCCGGACGGCGGGTCGAAGGTGTGCCCGGCCCACAGGGAATCGGTGGCGGGGGCCATCGTGGAGCGGAACTCCGCGGCGAGTGTGCCGGTTTCGGCCAGCTTGGAGGCGTAGGGCTCGGTGGCGGGGTCGTAACCGGTACCGAGCGAGAGGTCGTTCCAGCGCAGCCGGAGCGTCTCGAACTCGTCCTGCGCCGCGCGGGCCGTCGGGGCGAGCGCCAGTCCGAGCGCGGTGGCGCTGCCGGTGGCGAGGAAGGTGCGGCGGGACCAGACGGGCAGGAGTGACACGGGGCTACCTCCGGTGGGCAAGTGGTTTAGACCTGTCCGTGGTTGGTCTAGCACGCGCTTACTACGACGGGGAAGGGGTACGGCGACGACGGCTCGACCCGGCGGGAAGGGGTACGGCGATGACGGCCGCCCCGATGGGGAAGGGGCGGGCCGACGGCGGCCCGCCCCTTCCCTCATGGAGCCGTTCAGCCTCCGCAGTGGAAGCGGGCGCTGCCCCAGTCGGCGTGGTCGTTGCCGTTGCCGTCGCCGCCGTCACCGGCGATCAGCTCCACGTACTTCGCTCCGGTGACGTCCGCCGTCAGCGACCAGGCGGTGTCGGCGGCCTTGAGGACCGGCGACTTCACCTTCTCGGTGCCGTCGGCCGTCACGGAGAACTGCACGCTTCCGGCGCTCTTCTGCACGTCGTCCACGCCCACCTCGGCGGTGAAGGAGGTGCACTTGCCGCCCAGGTAGTAGCGGACCTTCGCCGGTGCGTGGCTGCCGAGGCCCTTCTCGTACACCGTTCCGCCGATGGTCAGCGCGGTGCCGTCGCCGGTGCCGGTCTCGCCGTTGGAGAGGTCGCGCTCGACCGGCCCCCAGCCGTTCGAGGTGGCGGTCCAGTCCAGGTCGCTGGCCCAGCTGTCCGTGGTGGGCGGCGGCGGCAGGGTCCGTACGGACGTCTGCGCGCCGAGCGTCCGCCGCGCGCCGCCGACCGTGTACGCGGCCTCGGAACCCATCGCGTACGTCTGGTACTTGGCGTCCACCGGCGGGGTGACCTGCCAGCTCGCGGTGACCTTCGCGCCGGCCGCGACGGAGTCGAAGGTGACGGCTCCGGCGGGCTCGGCCTTCCAGCCCTCGGGGAGGGTGAGGTTCACCGATACCGCGGTGGCGGCGGTGGCCTCGTAGTTGGTGAAGCTCGCCTTCACGGTGTTGGCCGTGCCCGGCTCCAGGGTCTCGGCGGCCGGGTCGAGGCTGAGCGTGCCGCAGGCGGCCTGCTCACCGGCCGGGGCGGCACCCAGGTCGGTCACGGTGAAGCCGTCGAGGACGAAGTCGGCGCCGTCGGGGGCGTCGCCGCGCTTGCGCAGCCCGGTCCAGGTGTCGCCGCAGCCCGCCGTGACGGTCTCGCTGAAGTGAGCGGTGGTGTGCTGGGCGCCGATCGCGGTGGTACGGGTCTCGACCGTGTCGGGTTCACCGTCCGCGGTGATCCGGTCGTACCCGTCGACCCATTCGTAGGCGCCGGCGTGGCTGGACTGGTAGTCGTACTCGATCTTGTAGCGGTGGCCGTCGGTCATCGGGACGGTCCAGGGGGCGGTCCGGTAGACGAGTCCGGTGTTCTCCTCGTGAGCCTTGAGGGACTCCTTGCCGCCGAGCACGTCGTCGGTCGGCTTCCCGTTCCAGCCGGCCTGGGTGTACGGGGCGTGCAGCTGGGAGACGCTGGTGCGGGGGTCGGTGGAGCCGCCCGCGTCACCCTTGAGGAAGGGGCCCCAGCCCTGGTCGACGTCCTCGAAGTCCTCGTGGACGACGGTGTCCGCCTTCGTGGCCGGGGCGTTGGCGACGATGCGTACGTCGTCGGCGCGGACGGTCGCGGCGCTGCCGCCGGCGGCCTCGATGCGCAGGGTGGTGCGCCCGTTCCCCGGGGCGGTGAAGTTCACCTTGGCGCGCTGGAAGTACGTGCCGTGCCAGTCGGAAGCGGCGACGTAGTCCCTGGCGGTGGAGCGGTCCACGGCGACGGACTTCCCGCCGGCCGACAGGGTGGTGTGCCGGGTCTTCCCGGGCTGGACCTCGATGAGGGCGGACGCGGTGTAGCGCGAGCCGGGCTTCAGTCCGCCGATGGTCTGGGTGAGCGCGGCCGTGCCGGTGCCGGAGAGCTTCGCGCTGTTGCGGCCCTGGTCGTCCGTGTCGCGGGCGGCGGTGCCGGTCCTCGACCAGTCGCTCAGCCCGGTGTCGTTGAAGCCGGGGTCGTCGACGAGGGTGCCTTCGCCCCACTTGGCGTCGGCGGCCTTCGGCGCCTTGTGCGGGTAGAGGACGTACGGCTGCCCCGCCTCCGCCTTCAGCGTGATCTTCCCGTCGACGGGACGGACGGTGCCGGTCCTCACCCGGCCGTTGTCCGTGAGCGCGTAGACCGTGTACGAGCCCGTGGAGGGGACGGCCCAGGTGCTCGTACCGCCGGACTTGCTGTAGTGGTACAGCTTCTTGCCGCCGTCCCACGGGAGGAGGTAGTCGGTGCCGCTGAGCACCTTGCGGCCGTGGTCGTAGAAGGTCCGCCTGCCGTCCTCGACCGTGCCGCTCACCCCGCCGGTGAAGGCGATGTCATTGCCGTCCCAGCGGGTGATCCTCTGCTGCTGGAGGTACTTCGCGGGCAGGTTGCGCTGCCAGATGTTGTCGTAGAAGGCGTTCCAGTCGGTCTCGCCCGTCCAGCCCTCGAACTCGTCGATGGCACTCTGGCCGAGCACCGGATCGTTGTTCCAGACGTCCTTCTCGCCGTTGCGGATGAACCGGATGATCTGCGAGTTGAGACCCTTGTTGGTCGCGCCGCCGTAGTCCAGGTCGTTGGCCCAGTGCGACCAGAGCGAGCCGCGCTCGAACTTGTCGGCCCACTCGCTGGAGACGTTCCAGCCCTGCTTCTGGAGGGACTGGAGGGTCTTGTCTGCGATCCAGCCGTGTGTGTAGTAGACGTCGATGTACAGCATGCTGAGATTGCTGTTCGTCTCGTCCCGCAGCTGCTGGAAGCGCTTGGCCAGGTCACCGCTGTTGATGTCGCGGCGCTGGTCGATGTAGTAGCTCTGGTTGAGCCAGTTCCAGCCGGGCTTCAACTTGTCGACGAGGTTCTCGTCGAAGGCCTTCGCCTCCGGGTACGCCTCGGTGGCGTTGACGTGGACGCCGAAGGTGGCGCCCCACTTCTTGCCGTCCTTCAGGAGCTCGTTGAGGTCCCCCAGCCCGCCGGCGCGCTTGTTGTAGTTGCCGCCGTAGTCGGGGTGGGCGGAGTCGTGGCCCTCGGAGGCGTACCCCTTGAGCAGCGCGAGCTGGCCGAGGCCGTCCGTGGAGAGGGAGATCCGCTTGACGTCGTCGAGCGTACGCAGGAAGGGGTGGGTGGCCTGGCTGGCGAAGTTGAACGGGATGTGGGTGACGACCCGGTCCGCGGTGTCCTCGCTGCCCGGGGCGACCACGCCGATGGAGCGGAACGCGACGGCGCCGTCCTGCCAGTCGACGGTCTTGTCCCCGTTGGCGTCGGGCGTGACGACGACCTTCGCCCAGGGCAGGTTGTCGCCGCTCTCCGGCTTCGGCGCGCCGTCGCCGCGGTAGGTCCACTGGCCGGACCAGACACCGACCCGGGTGGAGCCGTCGTCGGCCTTGCGTGCCTGGTGCCAGAAGCGGGCGTCGTCGCCGCCGGTGGCGCCGGACGGCTTGTCGTACGAGGAGTTGGACTCGACGGCGGCCGCGAGCGCACCGGTGTTGAGAAACGCGTAGGTGCCGCCGACCGGTGCCGCGTCGGCCTTGGTGGCGTCGGTGACCTTCGCGAAGACGTCGGCGGTCTTCGTCGAGTCGGGGTCGAGCTTCGTGAAGGCGGTCGCGGCGCCGGTGTCGGTGCTCGCGACGGAGACGAGGTCGTGGCCGGGGATGTCGATCGTGCCGACCCGGAACGCCCCGGTGTCGCGGACGGCGGTCACCTTGAAGGTGGTGGCGCGTCCGGAGACGGAGAGCGAGGCGTCGATCTCGACGCCGGGCAGACCGTCGAAGACGAGGGTGTAGCGGGCGGCCGACGCGGTGACCGAGGGGGCGCCCTTGAGCCGCACCGGGTGGGCGGTGCCGTTGAGGGTGACGGCGGTGACCGGCCGGGTACTGCCGGACAGCTGAGCCCCGGTGGCCCGGTCGGTGTACGTGAGGACGCGCGGGAAGTCGTCGGCGACGGCGACGGCGAGCTGCGCCGATCCGATGACGCTTGCGTCCGCCGGGACGGCGGATTCGGCCGCGGCCGAGGCGGGAGCGGGAGCGGCGGCTGAGGCGGGCAGGGCGGTCCCGGCCAGAGCCAGGACGGCTGCTGAGGCGGCGGCTGCGGCGCCCACCGAAGTAAATCTTGGCGACATGTGCTCTGCGTAGTCGCCCTGTCGTGACACCGTCAACGACGTACGGCCCCGAGGGCCTCTCCAGTCCAACAACCGTGCCGCGTAAGTCCAAGTCCGTGTGCGCGGGTCACCTCGCCCGCCGTGTTCAGTTCCTGATCACCGCAACGCGTCCGGTTCCGCGCGACACCGCCAAATACCGTCGACCTGCGTCGAGTTGTGAAGACTTCCTTCTTTTGAGAGCGCTCTCAGTCGCAAGTCTTGACGCCCGTCCCGGCCGTCGCGAGAGTAGTGCGCACCGCGGACGCCCCCGTTCCACCTCCCCGCACGACCAGCCCGTCCGCGGCCCCCCACACACCCGGAGTCGCCCCATGATTTCGCGCAGAATGTTCCTCTCCGGCGGCGTCGCCGCCTCCGCCACCGCGCTCACCTACCCCCTCTGGGGAAGCGCGCTGAGCCCGAACGCGTCGGCGTCCGCCGCGACCTGCGAACTGGCCCTGGAGAACAAGTCCCTGCCCGGCCGGGTGAACGCCTACGTCACCGGTCACGAGCAGGGCACCGACCGCTGGGTGCTCCTGCGGCCGGACGGCAGCGTCTACCGCCCCGACTCCCCCGCCGCGCCGCAGACCCCGCTCCCGGTCGACTGCGCCATCCCGCTGAACGCGGCGGGCGGCGCCCCGGTCGTCCTGACGCTTCCGCAGATGTACGGCGCACGGGTCTACTTCGTCCGCGACGACACCCTGGACTTCTACCTCAACCCGGGCCCGTCGCTGGTCGAGCCGGCCTTCGCCACGTCCACGGACGCGAACTACGGGCGCACCTGGTCGTTCTGCGAGTTCACGTTCAACCCGCAGCAGCTGTACGCGAACATCAGCTACGTCGACCTGGTGACGGCGCTGCCCATCGGCCTGACGCTGGAGGGCGACGCCACCCACACGGTGGCCCCGCTTCCGGACGGCGCCGTACAGAAGATCGCCGACGGCCTCACCGCGCAGGCCGCCGCCGACGGTCAGCCGTGGGACCAGCTGGTCACGCGTGGCTCGGACGGCAGCGTGCTGCGGGTCATCTCGCCGCAGAACCTGATGGCCCCGTTCTTCGACCGGCCGGACCAGATGCCGTTCCGCGACCTGTTCACCGCGCAGATCGACGAGGTCTGGGAGAAGTACCGCTCGACCGATCTGCGGATCGACCTCCAGGGCGGACGTGGCGTCTTCACCGGGCGGGTCAGCGGCGACACCCTGACGTTCAACGGCGGCCACACCTTCACCAAGCCCGTGTCCAAGGACATCTTCACCTGCAACCACGGGCCGTTCACCAACAACCCGGCGGACTCCGACGACAAGAAGGGCCTGCTGGCCCGGCTGGCGGCGGGCTTCAACCGCTCGATCATGCTCAGCCACCCGGACCAGCCCAACGGCACCACGGTGGCCGACTACTACCAGGGCGCGGTGACCAACCACTGGTCGCGCATCGTCCACGCCAACAGCCCGATCGGCTACGCCTTCCCGTACGACGACGTACGCCCCGAGGGCGAGCCCGACGTGTCGGGCGCCGCCAACGACGGCAACCCGAGGCGCTTCACGGTGACCGTGGGGTCCTGAGTCCGGTGTGCGGGTGCCCCTGTCCTCCGGAGTCCGGCCGGCGGACGGGGGCACGGCCGTGCGCCAGGGCGTGTTGCCCGCGTACGGCCCGGCCCGTCACGAGAGCTCACCGAGCCAGGCGGTCAGCAGGCGGTTGACCTCGTCGGGGCGCTCCTGCTGGATCCAGTGGCCGCAGCCGTCCAGCAGGTGGGAGGCGGTCAGGGCGGGGAGCGTCGTGGGAAAGGCGTCGATGGCATCGGCCATCCACGTCGTGGAGGCGTCCGCCGCGCCGCCGATGAAGAGGGACGGCTGCCCGATCGGGGCCCCGTCGTACCGAGCGAGGTCCGCCCAGTCGCGGTCCATGTTGCGGTAGCGGTTGAGTGCGCCGGTCATCCCCGTGCGCTCGAACTCCCCGGCGTAGACGTCGAGATCGTCCTCGCTCAGCCAGGCGGGCAGCACGCCGGCAGGGAAGCGGTCGCGGAGACGGCCGCCGACGCGGGCCACGAAGTGCGGATCGGGCTCGTCCGCCGCCGGCATGGTGTCGGCGGACAGGGCCGCGTAGAAGCCCGCGAGCCAGCCCCGCACGTCGGGTTCCATCTCCGCCTCCGCGCGTCCGGGCTCCTGGAAGTAGGAGACGTAGAACTCCTGCTCGGGCCCGCCGATGTGGTGGAAGACCTCGGTGGGGCGGGGGCCGCCGGGCGGCGCGTAGGGGACGCTCAGCAGGGCGACGGCGCGGAAGACCTCCGGGTGGAGCAAGGCCGAGGCGGCCGCGATGTTGGAGCCCCAGTCGTGGCCGACGACCACCGCGCTCTCCTCCCCGAGGGCGCGCACGACGGCGACGTTGTCCTCCGCCAGGTCGAGCAGCCGGTAGGCGTCGGCCGCGGCAGGCCTGGAGGAGCGGCCGTAGCCGCGCACGTCGAGCGCCACCGCCCGGTACCCGGCCGCGGCAAGGACCGGGAGCTGGTGCCGCCAGGAGTACCAGGACTCGGGGAATCCGTGGACGAGCAGGACCAGCGGGCCCGACCCCTGCTCGACCAGGTGCAGGCGCCCGGCCGGGGCCTCGACGGTGCGGTGGCGAAGGCCTGCGGACAGCTCGGGCTGCATGGGGATCTCCTCGGTTCACGGGCGGACGCGGCTACCCCGTCGATCATGCGGCGCGGCGGCCACCGGACGCGAGAAGCCTTGCCGTGCTGGCAAACTTGCAGCGGAGAGCGGTGGAGCGGGGCGACCGGAGGAAGCGGGGGCGGGAATGACGGACGACGGGACGGCCGCCGCGATGGCGGCCATGGGACCCCGGCTGCGGGCCGCGCGCGAACACCGCGGCGCCACGCTCAGCGGCGTCGGCCGCGCGACCGGCATCTCCCTCAGCACGCTGTCGCGCATCGAGACCGGCCGGCGCAGGCCCACCCTGGAGGTGCTTCTGCGGCTGGCGAAGGAGTACGACGTCCCGCTGGACGAACTGGCCGGCACCGCACCGGAGTCCGGGCCCCGCATCTCCACGTCGCAGCGCTTCGGCGACGACAAGGCGGTGCTGCCGCTGACCCCGTACGTCGGGGGCCTGCACGCACACAAGCACGTCCTGCCGCCCGTCGGGGAGCCGTCCGGGCGGCCGCGCCAGATCTCCCACGACGGCTACGAATGGCTGTGCGTCCTGTACGGGCGGCTCTGGCTCGCACTCGGCGAGCAGGACCTGATCCTGACCGCCGGGGACGTGGCCGAGTTCGACACCCGCACCGCCCACGGGGTCGCGAACGCCGGACCCGGCGGGCCGGTCGAGTACCTGGTGATGTTCGGGCCGCAGGGCGAGCGCCTGAGACAGCGCACCCCGTCGGGCCACGGCCCCGGGGCCCGGTAGCCCTCACCGCGACAGCCGGGGCCCGCCGGAGGTCCGGGCCTCCGGACTTCCGGACTTCCGGACTTCCGGACTTCCAGCGGCAGGCTCGGGGGCGTCACGATGCTCCGACGCCCCCGAGCCTGCGCGCCACGAACCGTGCGGCGCGGGTCAGCAGCCGCCGCAGTTGTAGTACGTGACGTCCCAGTGGTTGCCCTCGTCCGCGTAGACGTTGCCGGAGCCGGACTGGTACTGGGGTGCTCCGTCACCGCGCACACCGATGTAACTGAACACGCCGTGCACGTAGTTGGTGAGACAGGTGGTCTTGCCGAAGTCGAGCTTGTAGCCGTTCCAGTGCGAGTACGTGCCACTGGCGTGCCCGGTCTCGGTGCCGCCGGTGATGTTGAGCGCGCAGCCCGTAGCGCTCTTGAGGGTCTGGGCGCCCTGGGCGGTCGGCAGATTGAGCTGGTCGAACGACGTGCAGGTGGAGACGTTGCGGTTGGAGCAGCCGCCGGAGGACGACCAGGTGATGCCGGACGAGCTGAATCTGGCGGTCGCCTGGCTGTGGGTGAGCTTGGTGACGGCGTAGGCGTCCGTCGTACCGGCGACGACACCGATGCCGGGGGCGAAGAGGACGCCCAGCACGAGGGCGAGGGCGGTCAGGACGGGGCGCAGCGTCATACGGGACACCATGGGGGGACTCCTCCTGTGCATGACAATGGGGCAGGGAGGATACTGCCCGAGTTCTACGCGCGTCCGCCAGAGGGCCCGCGGTGACGGTCACGTGAATTCACGCCCGCGCCGCGCCTCCTTCCGTAACAGTCGGGACCGCAGATGTTGAACTTTGAACAAGATAGGTCTACAGTGAATCTCGTTGAAGGTTAAACAACTACTTCGAGCCCCGCTCGATCACGTCCCCGAGGAGGAGCCATGGCTCTGTTCAACCGCAAGAACAACGACGCCCCCGCCACCACCGTCGCCGTCGACCCGGCCCTGGCCGCCCTCACCGGCGACTACGCGATCGACCCGGCCCACAGCAGCATCGGCTTCACCGTCCGTCACGCCATGGTCACCAACGTGCGCGGCTCCTTCGGTGAGCACGAGGGCAGCCTGAAGCTGGACGGCAGCGACCCGGCCAACTCCGCCGCCTCCATCGACGTCAAGATCGCCAGCGTGGACACCGGCATCTCCGACCGTGACGGCCACCTGGTCAGCGGCGACTTCTTCGACGCCGAGAAGTTCCCCCTCATGACGTTCCGCTCGACGGCTGCCGAGCAGCTGGGCGGCGACAAGTACCGCGTCACCGGCGACCTCACCATCAAGGACGTCACCCGCCCGCTCGCCATCGACCTGGAGTTCAACGGCTCCGCGACGGACGTCTACGGCAACGAGCGCGTCGGCTTCGAGGGCAGCGCGGACATCCTGCGCTCCGACTGGGGCCTGACGTGGAACGCCGCGCTGGAGACCGGCGGCGTGATGGTCAGCGACAAGGTCAAGCTGAACTTCGACATCTCCGCGATCAAGGCCGCCGCTCCGCAGGCCTGATCCACCGGGGACACCCCGCACCGAGCGCGCCCGCCTTCCGCCCCTCACGGGGAGGACGGCGGGCGCTCGGCGTGTGCGGCGCGGGTTCGCCGCGCACTCACGGACGTGTACGCCACCCGGAGCCGGGAGTGGTGTGGGCGCTGCCCCGCTCCCCCGACGCTGCCCCAGCCGCATCCGCCGCGCCCGTTTCGCTCCCGACTTCCCGCAGGCTTCGCCGCCGGGGCGGTGGAAGGTCAGGATCAGAGCAGGTCGCCGAGGTACACCGGCGTACTCGCGGCCTGTCCGGTGCCCAGCGCGGTGAGCGGAATCTCCAGCCCGGCCGGAAGCAGGACCAACTCGCCGAGGGCGGCCAGGGGATGCCAGACAACGGCCGCCTGCGTGCGGTCCGGCGCCGTCGCCGGCAGTGCGGCGTCGGAGTCCAGCCGGGCTCTGAAGTACAACTGAAGCTGCTGCAACCGGGTGCGGTGATACGAATTGCCGGGGTGCCGCTCCGGAAGGTACTCGCGGACCCAGAGCAGCTCGCCGACACGGACCCGCAGTCCGGTCTCCTCCCGCACCTCACGGACGACCGCCTCGGCGGTCGTCTCACCGGGCTCTACACGTCCGCCGGGCAGCACGTGGAATTCCCGGCCGTCGTCGCGGTGCCGGATCAGGAGGATCCGACGCGCCTGATCCACCACGACCGCGCGGGCGCTGACCCGTGGTGCGGCGGCCCGTGCGGGCGGCTCGGCACCGGATGGCGATGACACGTGGTCGCTCATCCGCGCAGCCTATGGGGCAGAGCTGCCGCGAGGGCGCTCGTCTAGAGCGGCTCCGAGCGGAGCTTCGTGAGTCTTCCCCGCCGTTCCAACGCTCGACGGGCTGCGATGTGCCGTCAGCCCATGCTCTTCGCGCCGTCGATCGACTCCCGGATGATGTCGGCGTGACCGGCGTGCTGAGCGGTCTCGGTCATGATGTGCATCAGCACCCGGCGCGCCGACCACCGCGCGTCGCCCTCGAACCACGGGGCCTTGGGCAACGGCTGGGTGGCGCCCAGATCGGGCAGGGTGGCGATCAGCTCGTCGGTCTGCCTGGCCGCCTCCGCGTAGTCCTCCAGCACACCGGCCAGCGTCTCGCCGGGCAGCATCCGCATGTCGTCGGCCCGCTTCGCCCAGTCGGCCTCGGTCATCGCGGTGAAGTCCGGCATGGCCGACGGGCCTTCGATGATGAACCGCGACCAGCCCCGCTCGGCCCCGCTGACGTGCTTGATGAGACCGCCCAGACACAGCTCGCTCACCGTGGTGCGCAGCCCGGCCTGCTCGTCGGTGAGGTCGCGGGTGGTGAAACGGAGGAAGTGCCGGTGCTTGGCCAGCATCTCCAGCAGATCGGTGCGCTCGTCGCTGAGGGCCGGGGCATCGGTCGCATCGCTGGTGGTCGTCCCGCTGACGGTCATCGTCTCTGCCTTCTGTCGTGTCTCTGTTCCGCCGGTCGAGAGACACGCTAGGAGCCGTATAGGTCAGTTCCCGACCTGAACGTGCTGCGCCACGGCAATGCTCGCGGCGCACGCACGTGCGGACCTGACCGGGCCGGCCGGCCGCGATCACACGGGGATGAACGGCTCCGTCAGATGCGGCGTCGCCACGTGCAGCGTGGTGGCGGTTCCGCGGCGGAGCATGCGCTCCCTCGACTGCCTCGCCGCCTCCGGGTCGATCTCATGCGCGTAGGCGAGCTCGGGGTGGATCAGCTGGAGCGCGTGCACCAGGAGGTCGCCGGTGACCAGCACCCGCTCGCGCCCGTCGGCGACCAGCACACTCTGGTGCCCGGGCGTGTGACCGGGCGTGGCGACCGCGCGCCCGGCGCGCATCTGCGTGTCCCCGTCGAGGAGCCGGAGCCGGCCTGCCGCCGCGAGCGGGTCAGTGAGGGTCTGCCGCAGCTGCGGGTTGAGCACGTCGATGGCTTCGAACTCGGCCCGCTGGAGCAGGTATTCGGCGTTCGGGAAATAGGGGCGGCGGCCGGCGGCGCTGCCCGGCGAAGGGACGCCGTCCGCCGTGCAGCTTGCCGAGGGGACGGCCGCCTCGGTGACGACCGCCCACCCGACGTGGTCGGTGTGCAGATGCGTGAGCACCACGGTGTCGACGTCGGCCGGGTCGATGCCCGCGGCGGCGAGCGACTCGGGCAGCACACCGGGCACCGGCGCCCACGATGCGGCCGGGCTGTCCGCCGGACCGATCCCGGCGTCCACGACGGTGACGCCGTTGTCGCCGCGGATCGCGTAGGCGCGGAACCGGAGCCGCCAGCGGCCCTCGGCGTCGACCGCGCCCGGGTCGTAGCGGTCGGCCTCGGCCCACTGAGCGGCCGAGGCCTCCGGAAAGGCCTCGGCGCGCGGGGAGAAGAACGGGCCCTCGCCGTCATGGAGAGCGATGATCTCGGTCGCGCCGATCCGGAGGCAGGGAACGCTGAGAGGCATGGCCGCGATCCTGTCATGCGTGCAGCAACACCCAACTGCCGCCCAGGAGAGCAGCAGTTCGGCGCGGTCATGCCCCTCGGCGGACCGTATCCACCGTCAGAGCCGGCGGACCTTCAGTGCGTTGTCCGTACGGGTGGTCGGGTTGCCGTCCGGGTCGTTCTGCACCCGCTCGTGCTCCGCGCTGAGCAGCACCTCCCAGTCCGCTTCCGGGAGCTGGAGGGAGGCGAGCACCTCGTCCGTGGTGGGGAGCTCCATGTCCGCGTGGTCGTGCTCCCAGGAGGGGAAGCCGGCGTGGCCGACGATCAGGAGCACACCGCCGGGGGCCACCGCCGCGGCGGCCCGGCGCAGGATCTGCTCGCGCGGCAGGTTGCCCATGGAGTGCAGGAACTGGGCGGACACCAGGTCGTACTCCCCGTCGGGGAAGGAGACCCCGAGGTCGTGGAACTGCCAGTCGATCCGGTCGGCGACCTCCGCGTCGGCCCCGTGTTCGGCGGCCCGGTCCAGGGCGACGCGCGAGATGTCGGTGGCAGTGACGCGCCAGCCCTGACGGGCGAGCCAGACCGCGTCCGCCCCTTCGCCGCACCCGAGGTCCAGGGCGCGCCCCGGCTTCAGGTCCTCCACTTCCCGGACGAGGGCGGTGTTGGGATTCCCGCTCCAGATCCGGCGGCTCTCGCGGTAGCGCTCGTCCCAGAGCTCCGCGTCGGAGGCGGCGGCGTCGGTGCTGTCGTGGGTCATCGTGTCTCCTGCAGTCCGTGGCGGCGGCTTCCGAGGGTCTTCTCGCAGACCTGACGCTCGGCCTCGGCCGAGAAGGGGGCGCGTCGGGCCTCGACCGCGCGTCGGGTGTCGTCGGCGACGAGGTCGGCGTTGATGGCGGCGCCGGCCTTCAGCCCCGCGGCGGCGGCGCCGATGACCTGGTCCATCAGGCTGGCGACGTTACCGGCCACCCACACACCGGGCACCTCCGTCGCCCCGGTCGGGTCGGCCGCGATGTACGTGCCGAGGGTGTGCCCGCCCATCTCCATGGGAGTGGCCCGCAGCCCGAGCCCGTCGAGCACCCCGGAGCGTGCCGTGAACCGCGGCTGGACCACGACGGCCTCGCGCGGAACGACCCGGCCACCGGCCAGCCGTACGCCGGTGAGACGATCCTCGCCCACCTCGATGCCGGTCACCTCGCCGTCCACCACGGCGATGTTCCGCGCGGCGAGCTGCTCGTACTCCTCGTCGCTCGGCTCGGGCCCGTTGTGCAGGAAGAGGGTGACGTCGGCGCTCCACTGCCTCCACAACAGCGCCTGGTGCACGGCCATCGGCGTCAGCGCCACGATGCCGATCGCCGCGTCCCGGACCTCCCAGCCGTGGCAGTACGGGCAGTGCAGCACGTCCTGCCCCCAGCGCTCGGCCAGGCCCGGGATGGGCGGGAGCTCGTCGACGAGCCCGGTGGTGACGAGGAGGCGTCGCGCCGTGACAGCGGTGCCGTCCTTCCGCAGGACTCGGAACCCGGCCGCGCCCGGCAGCTGCTCGGCCGCCGTGACGTCACCCTCGACGACCTCGGCCCCGTATTCGGCCACCTCCTTGCGGCCGATGGCCACCAGCTCCGAGGGCGGGGTGCCCTCCCGGCCCAGGTAGTTGTGCACGTGGGACGCGGGTGCGTTGCGCGGGCTGCCCGCGTCGATCACCAGCACGGACCGCCGGGCCCGCGCCAGGGACAACGCCCCGCTCAGGCCGGCGGCCCCGCCGCCGATCACCACCACGTCGTACGTCTGCGTCGTCATATCGCTCATGCGAAACACCTCCATCTACGGAAGATGGTGCGGGCCCGGCGCGGATTCGGCAAAGATCCTTGCCGAAGCGGCAAACTCGCACCGGGCGACCTTCTCGGGGCCTCGCTCCCCCGCCCCGGGGCCTGCGTGGAGGTCTCCGCCCACCCCGCTGCCGTGCACATCCGCGACGCCGAGGTCACCGACGGCCCCGTCCTCACGGACCTCCGGCACGCCTGATCCGCCTTCCTCGGTGCAGCGGCCCAGGGCGTGTTGCGAAAGTGATGGTCACAGCCCCTCGTTGAGAACTGTGACCAGCACGGTCGCTTCTGGGACGGCAAGTGGCCGGTCAGCGCACCAGCAGGTCGATCACACCCGTCAGGTCCTCCTCGCCGCTGCCCTCGGCCAGGCGGCGCCGCATCAGCTCGAAGTAGGGGCTGAGCAGTTCCGGGCTGACCCCCTGCTGCTCGGCGGTGCTCAGGAAGGTCGGTGTGCCGGCCACCTGCATGGCAAGGTTGGAGACGACACTCTTGGTGTAGTCACCGCTCCGCAGCTGATCGGCGGTCCGGTGAACTGCCGGGGCCATCGCGACGAGCCAGTCGGCAAGCAGCGGGGCGAGCGCCGCGGGGTCGATGCCCTCCTTGCGAATCAGGGCGAAGGCGTGCGCGGACCCGGCGAACATCCCGTACATGGCGCTGAGCAGGGCCACGTCGTGCAGGGCCGCGAATCCCGCGTCCTCTCCGACGTAGGTCGTGCCGACCGGGACGCCCAGGGTCCGCTGGTGCCGCTCGAACAGCTCCGGCGAGCCACTGTAGAAGACGTAGCCGCCGGCTTCCGGGACTCCGATCATGGGAGGGACGGCCATGATCCCGCCGTCCAGGTAGCGGGCGCCTCGCTCGCGGGCCCACTCGGCGCGGGCGCGGGCCTGGGCAGGCGTGCTGGTGGTCAGATTGACCAGGTCCTTGTTGGCCAGGTCGGTACCGGCCAGCACCTTGTCGACCGAGGTGTCGTCCAACAGGCAGACGACGACCAGGGTGTTCGCCGCGACCGCCTCACTGGCGGTGTCCGCGACCGTTGCTCCCCCGGCGGCGAGCGCCGTGGCGCGGGCCGGGGTGCGGTTCCAGACGGTGAGCGGGTGGCCGGCGGCAAGCCAGGTACGGGCCATCGCGGTGCCCATCGCGCCGAGGCCCAGCAGCGTGACGGGAGTCTTCTCAACAGTGTTCTGTGCCATGCCGATTAGGCTGGTCGCGAGTCCGGGGGTGATCAAGTACGCACTTGGTAGTGGGTGGTTACCCCGAGGTGAGCAAGCACGTCGGAAGGGTGGGGCATGACAACGCTGAACCGGCCGGGCACACCAGCCGGACACGTCTGCGGGATCGACACCGCGATGGAGGTGATCGGCGGCAAGTGGAAGGTGCTGATCCTCTGGGCGCTCCACGAGCACCCCTGCCGCCGCTTCGGCGAGCTGCGTCGGCTGATTCCGGGGATCACCGAGAAGGTGCTGGCCTCTCACATGCGTGAGCTGGAAGCGGACGGTGTCGTACATCGCGTCGCCTACGACGTGGTGCCGCCTCGCGTCGAGTACTCACTGACCGAGGACGGCAAGCGTCTCAACGACGCGCTCCAGCCGCTGGCCGCCTGGGGTCGCGAGCGGGCGGCCGGCTGAGGGCTGGAGGAGAAGCCAGGCCGGTGCCGTGACCGGCATCGCTCACCGGGTCACCGAACTGTGATCAGTAGTCTCCTCGGATGATTGACTACGGCTTCTTCGACCGGCCCGGACGGCGCGTCACCTTGCGGGAGGTGGGCGCCGAGAACTGGCGCGAGGTCGCCGACGTCGCACCTCTCGACGATCAGCGAGTCACGTCCCTGCCATGGCAGCACGCTACCTCTTGCTCTCCATGCGTGAGGAGACCTGGAATTCGCTGGCGGTCCACGCCGACGACGCGGTCGTCGGACACGTCATGTGGGGTCTGGACGACGAGGAACGCTCGCACTGGATCGGGGGAATGCTGATCGACGGCGCCGAGCAGGGCAAGGGCCTCGGCCGTGCTGTTCTGCTGACCATGACGGGCTGGTTGGCGGCGCAAGAGGACTGCTGGACTGTCCGGCTGGCCTATCACCCGGACAACGCCGTTGCCGGACGGCTCTACACCTCGCTGGGTTTCGTGCCGACGGGAGCAGTTGATGGCGACGAGGTCATCGCTGAGCTGGCACCGAACCAGGTCGGTCGGCACTGAGAAGTGACGGGGCAGATCACCGGCCCCGGTGTCAGGGACGGGCGGCGGCAGCGCCCGTGACGCGCAGGAGGTCGAGCTTTCCCTCGTCGCTGCTGCCGGACGCCGCCGTGTAGGTGACCATGCGCAGGTCCGCGCCCGGAACGATCAGGACGACACCCACTTCGGGGACTTCACGCACAACATGGGCATGGTGCCCGGCCCGGCGTGGCGGTCCCCGAACATCCTCGCCCGTCCGGGCGCCTTCCCCCGGCCGGACACCGCGTCCGGCGGGCGTACCGCGTATTCCACGAGCAAGCTGGCCGCGATCTATCTGGTGCACGCGTACGCGCGGCGGCTGCCGGCCGGGTCGACGCCGTGGCGTACAACCCGGGGTTCGTGCCCGGCACCGGCCTCGCCCGTAACGCAGGCCCCGTCGCCCGGTTCGCGATGCGCCGCATCCTGCCGGCCATGGCCCTCACGCCGTTCGCGACCGGCCGCAACGCCGCCGGGCGCCACCTCGCCGACGTCGTCCTCGGCACGACCGAGGCGCCGACCGGGTCCTATGTCGACCGCACCCGTGCGGCCCGGTCGTCGAACGAGTCCTACGACCCGCGGCGTGAGGACGAGCTCTGGGAATCCGCCGAACGGTTCACCGCGGCGTACGCCGCCTGAGCCGGGGCCGCCGGGTCGGCTCAGGCCTCGCCGCGCGCCGCCGAGAGGTAGATGCGGCGTGTCGGGATCTCGCCCTCGTACGCCTCGCGGACCGTGCAGTCGTCGATGCGGAAGCCGGACTCCCCGGCCGCCGCGCGGAGCTCGTACTCCGTGAACTCCGCCCAGTACACGCGCGTTCCGCTGCCGAGCGGATCGTCGACCACCCCGTCGCCGGTCCCCTCCTTCGCCACGATCAGGAGCTGCCCGCCGGGGCGGAGCGCCCCGGCCCACGAGTCGAGGGTCCCGGCCAACTGCCCCTTCCGCTGGTCGTGGAGCGAGTAGTACGAGACCAGCCCGTCCAGCGGCTCCGCGATCTCCCGCTGGTCCATGACCGCGAACCGGCGGCCGGGCCTCTCCCGCCGCGCGAGACCGACGCAGCGCGGGGAGAGGTCGATGCCGAGCACGTCGAGTCCCCGGGCGGCCAGGAACTCCGTGACATGGCCGCAGGGACCGCACCCGGCGTCGTACACCCTGCCGCCCGGCACCACGCGTCCGGCGAAGGCGTCCAGCGTCTCCAGGTCGAAGGGCTTTCCCTCCAACTCGTCCCGGAACAGCCGGAGATAGCGATCGGCGCGGGCGTCCCAGGTACGGACGACATCAGCGGCCGAACCGGGGACGGGCACGGGCGCGGGGAACTGCGTGTCTGGCATGACCCCAACCTAGGACGTGTCCGGGGCAGGGGGTGTCAGACCGCGGTCAGGGCGTACGTACCCGTACCGTCCGGCCTGCCGCTGGAGTACTGATGGATCAACTCCCCGTCCGCGTAGCGGTCGTGACCCATCATGTAGCCGGTGTACTTGTTCTGCACACCGATCTTCGAGCTGCCGGGAACGTCGCGGTAGATGTAGAACCGCTGGAGGTCGTCCTGCCCGCAGGTGGCCGTCGTCAGGGCGGCGCCCTCCTGGTTGGCGGTGCCTGCCGGCACGGTCGCGCATCCGCCGTTGCCCCAGTTCCACAGGGACGCCTCGATGACCCCGTCGGTCTCCGTGACGTCGCACAGCCGCCAGTTGTCCAGGTGGGCGCTGAGGAAGTTGGATTCGCGCAGGCGGATGCCGTCACCGGGAAGGAGCGGCGCACTCCAGTTCAGCGGCTTGCCGGGGACGTCGATCCGGTAGACGGGGGACTGGCAGTCCAGGGCGGCCCGTGTGGCGGGGGCCGGGCTCCCGGTGGCCTTCACGCTCTGCCCGGCCTCGGTGGCGCGGGCGCCTTCCTGCCTGGCCTCGGCGGCCTTCGCGGAGGCAACCGGGCCGGCCGGGTGCTGCGCGGTGGCGGTGGCGGTGGCGGAGCCGCAGTCGAGGAGGTCCTGGGCCTTGCGCATGATGCTGTTGGCGGGAACGGTGTCCTCGCAGCGCACCGCGCCTTCTTCGAGGGTGGTGAAGGTGGTGTAGCTCCCGGCGCCGGCCCCTTCGATCCACTTCAGGGCCCAGCTGCCGTCGCTCTGCTGGACGCGGTTGCAGTTGAGGCTGCCGTACGTACCGGTGACCTTCTTGGTGCCCTTGTAGAGGCCGTAATAGCCCGGACTGCCGAAGTTCCAGGTGACCTCGGTCGACGCGGTACTGGTGGAGGTGTAGGTCAGCTGCACTTCGAGGCCCGCGGTGGCGCCCGCCTTGGAGAGGACCTCGCCGGGGAAGCTTCCCTCGACGTTGGCACTGCCGGTGGCGCCGACCTTCACCTCGATGGTCGCCTGGACGGTGGTGGTGACCTTCTGCGTACCGGTCGAGCCCTCGGTGACGTACCAGCCCTTGAAGTGGGTGATCGTCGGGGTCACTTCGGTGGTCTTGACGTACGGCTGCCGGGTGCCGAGGTCGGCCGCAGTGCAGGCGCCACCGGGCTCGGCCTGCACGGTGACGGCAGGCGCGGTGACGGCGGGCGCGGCAGGTGCGGCGGCGGCCGGTGAGACGGCAAGGCCCAGTGCGGCCACAGCGGCCGAGGCGGCACAGGCCATGAGCGTTCTTCCTAAGTGACCGACGGATCGTGTGGGGCGCATCGATACCCTTTCTCCTGGTTGTACGTGTCCAGTCAAAGGGTGAATGTAGCGGCCACCGAGGTGACGGCGTGAGTCCACTATGGGCCAAAAAATGATCATGGAGGGGCTCATTCCGCCCCCTGGGCGCACCGGCGCCGCGCTGCTGCGGCGTGCTCACCGGCGCCGGGGGCGTACGGACCTCTCCGTACGCCCCCGCCGCGACGCCGGCCCCGCCCGCCCGTTACAGCCCGGTCCGCAGCGCGCGGACGCGCGCTGCGGCGGCGTCGAAGGCCGTGCCGTCGAGCCCGCCGGATGCCAGGGCGTCACTCAGGGCCGTCACCGCAGCGTCCCCCTGGGAGACGCTGCGGGACGAGCAGAGCACCAGGTCCATGCCCGCCGCGGCTGCCGCCACCGCGCGCTGCGACGTACTGCCGAAGGACTGAAGGGCGCCGGCCTCCAGGGCGTCGGTGATGGTGACTCCGGTGTAGCCGAGCCGGTTGCGCAGCTCGCCGACGACAGCTGGGGACAGGCCGGCCGGGCGGCCGGCGTCCAGGGCGTTGTAGATGGCCCAGGACAGCATCACGAGTTTGACGCCGGCCGCGATGGCGTCCCGGTACGGCGCCTCGTCCACGCTGCGCAGGGTGGACGCGGACGTGGTCAGGGTGACGGGGCGGAGGTCCGTGTTCTGGGTCGCTGACGCGGGGCCGAGGCCGGGGAAGTGCTTGGCCGTGGCGGCGACGCCTTCGCCCTGCTGGGCGGTGATGAAGGCCGTGCCGCAACTGGCGACCGCCGCAGCCGACTTGCTGTACGACCGCTCGTACTGGTCGGTGAAGTCGCCGTTCTGACGGTAGACGTCGAGGACCGGGGCGAGGTTGACGTTCATGCCTACGCCCGCGAGGTTCATCCCCGCGCCGCTGCCGGTGAAGTCGGCCCACTGCCCCGGGTCGGCGGAGGCGCCGACGTCCTTGGCGGACATGACGGGCTCCCCCGGCAGCCGGCGGACCACGCCGCCCTCCTGGTCGGTCATGAGGAGCAGCGGGGCCTGCACCGGGGACGAGGCGTGCGCCGCGTTCATCGACTGGACGACGCTCTCGATCTGGCTCAGGTTCTCGATGTTCTCCCCGAAGAAGATCACACCGGCCGTGCGCCCTTCCCTGATGGCGTTCATCAGGGAAGCGGGGGGCGTGAGCCCGGGATAGGAGTGGATGACGCACTGCGCGGCGCGCTGCTGCGGGGTCAGGGCGGCAGCTCGCGGGGGTGAGGCCTCGGGCATGCGTACGGCCGCTGCCGTACCGGCCATCGGCGCCAGCCCGCCGGCCAGGGCCGCGGCTCCGGCGATGAGGGCGCCGCGCCTGCTGAGGGGTGGTGTCGAGCCCATGACGTGCTCCTTCGTTGACGGTCGTGAAGCCGGGCCGGGCCCCGGAGTGAGCGCGCGGGCCGGAGCGGCCGGGGTACGGCCGCTCCGGCCCGCGCACCCCTCACGCGGGGGTCACGCCCGGGAGAGAGCAACGATGTCCGGCGTCCGCCGTCACGGGGTGTTGTTGGCGAGTGCCAGCAGGCGGGAGCGGTCACCGCTGAAGCGGTCCCGGTCGACGTTGCCCGAGACGCCGTTCACCGCGCCGGTGGAGGTGTACTGCCAGACCGTGTAGTACGGGAAGCCCGCCGGAATGCTGGGGGTGCCGGTGGTCCAGTTCGCGACCCACAGCGGACTGAGGGCGGACATGCCGCTCCAGCCGCCGGTGCAGGTGTTCCACCAGCTCGGGCTGGTGTAGAT
This sequence comes from Streptomyces poriferorum, assembly GCF_019399235.1. Classification (GTDB taxonomy): domain Bacteria; phylum Actinomycetota; class Actinomycetes; order Streptomycetales; family Streptomycetaceae; genus Streptomyces; species Streptomyces poriferorum. The sequence goes on from NZ_JAELVH010000018.1 coordinate 31,485, forward strand.
CACGACGTCACGGCCCGTGCGGGCCTTGTACTTGTTGTAGAAGTCGAGGACCCACTGCCGCATGGAGGCCTGGGAGTAGCCGTAGCAGGTGCCTTCGATGTCGAGCACGCCGGGAAGCGTGAGGTTGTCGCGGGACCATGCGCCGCCGTTGCTCGCGAAGAAGTCGGCCTGGGCCGCGCCGCCGGAGACGTCCGGGCGTGCGTAGTGGTACGCGCCCCGGATCACACCGGCGTTGTAGGCGTTGAGGTAGTTGGCGCTGAACGTCGGGTCCTTGTACGTCAGACCCTCGGTCGCCTTCATCCAGGAGAACTCGATGCCGGCGCCGCGGACCGAACTCCAGTTGATGCCGCCCTGCCAGCTGGAGACGTCGATGCCCTCGGGGTTCGCCTTGAGACCGGCGTCCGCCCGGGCCCCGAGGTGCAGTTGGCGGCTGTCGGGCTTGAAGTCCCTGCTGTCCTGGACGTAGCCGACGCCCATGTAGCCCTGGCCGTAGGGCACGGGGTTGACCGGCGCGGGCGTCGCCGACGCGGCGGGGGACATCAGGCCGAGCAGCAGCGCGGCGCTCGTACCGACGACACCGGCCGCGGCGAGTCTCTTCTGGGTGCGCTTGAGGGAAAAGGTCCGGGGGAACATGGCGGCCTCCTGCTTGTGGGGGGAGTTGCGTCCGTCGACGTTCTACGCGCGTCGAGTTGTCGCGAACACGACATAGTCAGCCACAGGAGCGGGCACCCGGTAAATAGTTTTCCTCCTTCGTTAGTGGTCTAGACCTCCCTCCGCCCCGCTGAGCTGTACGAACGGCCGGGCGCCGGGCGGAAGTTTCTCGGACTGACGGGTCCGCCGGTCGGCGGTCCCCTTCGAGGAGGCCCGCGCGCGTCGCGTCACCGACCTCTCGTGACGCCCGCGGGCCGACCGGGCCGGGCCCCCGACAGCCCGGCCCGGTCCTCCGCCGGACGGTCAGTCCAGCCGCCGGCGCAGCCACCAGGCGCTGAACCCGGCGAGGATGCCCGCGAGCGCGACGAAGATCCCCGTCTCGATCCACTGGAAGGTCCAGTAGCGGTCCCCGGGCTGGTACTCCACCGCCACATGGAAGTCCGACTTCGCGAGGCAGCGCATCGGGTCGGTCTCCCGTGCGGCACAGCCCGCGCTGCCGCGCATCTCCTCGCCGGCGGAGTTCAGTACGGGTCCCAGGTCGGACAGGACCCAGGCCCCGGGCCTCGACAGGCCCACCTTCACCTGGGCGTTCTCCCCGTCGCCCGACAGCATGATGTCGGTGGCGCTCCACGCGGCGCCCTCCGCCGGCCGTCCTTCCCGCGCCGCCATGCCGAGGCCGGCCAGTGTCACCTCCGCCCGCACCGGCTCCATGAGCAGCGGCCGGATCGCGTACGGCATGAGGATCTGGACCGCGGCGAAGAGGCCGAGGGTGACCGCCATCGCGGGAACCGTCCGGCGGATCAGCAGGCCGGCGCAGACTCCGACGGTGAAGGCGAAGGCGGCGTAGCCCAGTGGCGCGACGCCCCGGCCGTCGAACAGCAGCGGGTCGAAGCGGTTGCTGGTGATCTCGTCGAGCGGGCGGGCCCACCAGGTCACCATGAGGCTGAGCAGACCGGTGACGGCGACGGACGACAGGCCCACGGCCGTGAGCTTCACGGCGAGCCAGTGGCTGCGGCTGATGCTCTGGTTCCAGATCAGCCGGTGCGTGCCCGTCTCCAGCTCGCGGGCGATGAGCGGCGCGCCCCAGAAGACCCCTATGACACCCGGCACGGCGACGAGCAGTCCCGTGACGAGGGCGGCCAGCGTCTCGTACTCGTGGACGAACGCGTTCTTGGCCGCTTCGCAGGTGGTGGAGCAGCCGGCCACGTCGCCGTCGTACGAGGTCCGCATCTGCGTCCCCGTGATCACGAGGGCGATTGCGACAGCGGCCAGCGCCGCCAGGGCCACGAGGGTCTGGACGCGGTACTGGCGCCAGGTCAGCCAGATCATCGCTGTGCCTCCGGGGTCTTCGTGGCGGTGGCGGTTCTGCCTTCGGCCATGTAGGTGAGGACCAGGTCCTCCAGATCGAGGGGTTCCAGCACCCAGGCGGGGTCGTGGAGGGCGGTGCCGGCGCGCACCAGGAAGGTGCTCTGACGCTCGGTGTGTGTGGCCTGGAGCACCCGCATCCCCTTCGGGAGGCTCTCCGCGTCACGGCGGGCCGTGGTCAGCCGGAAGTGGGTGGAGACCAGGTCGTCGACGTCTCCGGCGAGCTGGACCCTGGAGGCGACCAGGGAGATCAGGTGGTCGCAGACCCGCTCCAGGTCGGAGACCAGGTGCGAGGAGAGGATGACGGTGGTGCCGTGCTCGGCGACGTGTTCCATGAGCCCCTGGAGGAACTCGCGTCGGGCCAGCGGGTCCAGGGCGGCGACGGGTTCGTCCAGGATCAGCAGTTCCGGGCGCTTGGCGACGGCGAGCGTCAGCGCGACCTGGGCCCGCTGACCGCCTGAGAGCCTGCCGACCCGCTGGGCGGGGTCGAGGCCGAGGTCCCGGATCCGTCCCTCCGCCAGCCCCTTGTCCCAGGTGGGGTTGAGGCGGGCGCCCAGGTGCAGATGGTCGGCGATGGACAGCCCGGTGTGCACGCAGGTGAGCTGGCCCCCGGCCTGGTCAAGCCGGAGGACCTGACCTTCCACATCCGTGAGGCCGTCCTCGTCGCCGGCGCCGAGCGCATCGGGCACGGCGTCGACCTGGTCCACGAGGACGACTGGCGCAAGCTCGCCCGGACCATGGCACGGCGCCAGGTCGCGGTCGAGGTGCCGTTCTCCAGCAACAAGCAGATCCTCGGCATCGCGGGCGACGACCACCCGTTCAACGCCTACCGCCGCTACGGCGTCCCCGTGGTCCTGTCCACGGACGACCCGGGCGTCTCACGGATCAACATCAGCCACGAGTACCAGTACGCCGCGAAGACGTACGACCTCGGCTACACCGAGCTGAAGGACCTGGCCCGCGCCTCGCTGGAGTACGCCTTCCGCGACGGCCGCAGCCTGTGGGCCGCCGGCTCCGCGCCCTCCGGCTACCGCACGGTCTCCGCCTGCGCGGGCAGCCGGCCCGGCGACGCCCACCCGGGCGCACGCTGTGCCCGCTATCTCGCCGACAACCCGAAGGCCGCGACCCAGTGGCGCCAGGAGACGGCCTTCGCCGCCTTCGAGCGCGCGCACGCCGGTCGCCGCTGACCGGGGGCCTGCGCCATGAGGGGTGCGGGGCCGCGGCCCCGCACCCCGTTCAGCCCTTCGCCACCGTCCGGTACGTGCACACCTGCACGCCCGCGTCACTGGTGGCGTGCGAGACCAGCTCCAGGGTGCGCAGCCCGCCGTCCGCCGGGAAGATCGACTTCCCGCCGCCGAGCAGTACCGGCATGATCACGAGCCGGAGTTCGTCGACGAGCCCCTCACCGAGCAGGCCGCGTACGAGCGTGGGGCTGCCCATGACCAGCAGGTTGCCGCCGTCCTTCGCGCGCAGCTCCTGAATCCGCCCGGCGAACTGCTTGCCGGGGATGCGCTCGGTGTTGTTCCACGTCAGCTCGTCGTCGCCCAGGGTGTCGGTCACGACGTACTTCTCGATCGCGTTCATCCGGTCGGCGAACGGGTCGCCGGCCCGCTCGGGCCATGCCGCGGCCATCGTCTGCCAGGTGCGGCGGCCGAAGAGCAGCGCCTCGGCCGAGCTCATCGCGTTGTCGAAGGCGCCGCCCACCACCTCCGGGTCGAAGAACGGGTGCGACCAGCCGCCGTGGGCGAAGCCGCCGTCCGTGTCCTCCTCGGCACCGCCCGGCGCCTGGACGACGCCGTCCAGGCTGATGAACTCGCTGATGACGATGCGCATGTGACTCGCTCCTCGAATACCGGTCAGGCGTACGGGAAGAGAGACTGCCACGCGGCCCGAAACTCATCGCCGTTGTCGTGGAGGCGCTGGACGTCCTAGAAGCCTCCGCCGCCGAAGTCGCCGCCCCCGCCGAAACCGCCGCCGTCACCGAAGCCGCCGCCTCCACCGTCTCCGAAGCCGGACGAGTCGAAGTCGGAGCCGGAGAAGTCGCCGCCGGAGTAGTCACCACCGCCGAAGTCGCCGCCGCCGTACTCGGCCGCGTACGCCGGGGTGGAGAGCATCGAGCCGAGCATCGTGCCCACCAGCAGGCCCGGGAGCAGGCCGCCGCCGAAGTAGCCGCCCGCCCAGGGGCCGTAGGCCGGTCCGGCCTCCCAGTAGGGGCGCCGGCTGCCGTCCCCCATGTCGACGGTGCGGCTCATCGGGTCCTCGCCGCTCCGCAGCCGTGCCTCGTCGGCGCCGCAGACGGGGACCTCGCGGGCCGTGCCGCCCGACGGGGTCCACCGGGCATCGGCGACCGAGGGGCCGTGGCGCGGGTCGAAGAAGCAGGGCGGGCGGCGGGCGGGGAGTGCTCCGCCGGTGCGGCGGGCGTCCAGGACGGCGAGCGAGTAACGGCCGTCCTCCAGGGCCTGGGTGACCCCGCGCACGTCGGAGGGGTGCCGAGCCTGTTCCATCCGGGACTTCGCGCTCTCGTAGGAGTCGAGGGCGCGTTCGTAGTCGGCGCGCATCGTGTCGTCGGCGCCCGGCTCCGCGGGGTGGAAGTCGAGCCGGTCCAGGGTCTCGCCGTAGGCCGTGATGTCCTCGTCCACGACGACCCGGAGCTTGTCCAGAGCGGCCTGCTCCTCGGCCTCCTTGCGCTTCCGGTTGCGGCGCACGATCGTGTAGGCGCCCGCGCCGCCGGCGACCACCACCGCGCCCAGGACGATCAGCCCGGCTCCTGCCGAACCGGTGTCGGACGAGGAGCCGCCCCAGGAGCTGGGGGCGCTGCCCCGGGCCTGCTCGACGGCCCGGTCGACGAACGCGTTCAGCTGGGTCGCGGCGGAGGTGTCCGCGCCGGGGGTCTTCACGGCCGCGGTGAGGTTCTGCACGGACTGCCGCGACATCACCTGCGGGTCGGCGCCCGCGTTGAATCCGTCACCGAGGCGGATCGCGTAGACGCCGGTGATTCCGGTGTCGGTGCGCAGGGTGCGGAGCACGCTGTCCTCGGGGAACGCGGAGCTCTGCGGCAGCACGGCCACGAAGACCGGCTTGTCCGCGTCCTTGATCTTCTTCGTCAGGGCGTCGGCCTGGCCCCGGGAGAGCTGGCCGGCCGCTGCCGGATCGACGTACACGGGGCTCTTGCGCAGGGCCTGGGCGACGTCGTCGACGGTGGAGGCGCTGGTCGCGGCGGGTGCGGAGGGGGCCAGGAGCAGGGTGGCCGCCGACAGCAGAAGGAGCAGTCCCGCGAGGAACGCCGGGACCAGGAATGAGGGGAACGACCTGTTCCGCATAATTCAACGTTAACCCGGACGGGTGAGAAACGCGGGCGGGCGGCTGACCTCGCCGCCCGCCCGCTTGTCTCAGGCGGCCCGGTACGCCGCCCTCAGCTTCGCCACCGCACCGGTCAGGTCACCGGTGAGCAGCAGGTGGTCGGCGTCGGCGAACGGCTTGGACACCGCTTCCGTCACCTTCCCGCCGGTCTTCTGCTGGACCAGCAGCCGGGCCTGGCCGACGATGGTCCGGCCCACGTCCGTCCGGCCGAGACCGGTCCGCTCCGCGACCTGGGCGGCCAGCGCGAGCGCGCCGAGGGTGAGCTCGCCGCCGGCCGGGGGCTTCTTCAGCGTGGTGAGGCCCCAGCCGTACGGGAACTGCGGGTCGTACGCCGCGTCGCCCACGTTGATGGGCAGCTGCGCCTCGGACTTCGGCCAGGTCACCGGAAGCTGTCCGGTGAAGGCCCGCTTGCCGAAGAGCACGTCGGCCACACCGTCGCCCTCGGTGCCCGGCAGCCAGGAGGCCACCAGGGCGTCGATGCCGTCGAGGCGGTCGCCGATGAGCTGCGGGCGGCCCGAGACGATCAGGACGGCGCACTTCATCGCGGCGCAGACCTTGTCGACCGCGGCCTTGTCGGCGGCGGACAGTTCCAGGTCGTGGCCGTTGCCGACGTCGCCGATGCCCTCCGCGTACGGGGTCTCCCCGACGACCACGACACCGACGTCGTAACCGTCCGTGGCGGCCGAGGCGTCCTTGGAGTACGTGACCGAGGCGGCGTCCTTCTTCATGGCCGACAGGATCGTGGTGCCCGGGGTGATGTTGCCGGACGAGCCCTGCCAGCTGACGGTCCAGCCACCGGCCTGGTTGCCGATGTCGTCGGCGTTGGAGCCGGCGACGTACACCTTCTGCGTGGACTTCAGCGGCAGCACACCGCCGTCGTTCTTCAGCAGCACCTGGGACTTGGCGGCGGCCTCGCGGGCCACGGCGCGGTGTTCTGCCGAGCCGACCTTGTCGAGGTTGGAGGTGTCGGCGTACGGCTTCTCGAACAGGCCCAGCCGGAACTTCTGCGTCAGGATGCGGGACACCGCGTCATCGATCCGGGCCTGGGTGATGCGGCCCGCGGTGACCTCGTCCTGGAGCGTCTTCGTGAAGTCCTTGTACGCCGTCGGCACCATGATCATGTCGAGGCCGGCGTTGACGGAGGTGCGCACGTCGCTCGCGTAGTCGCCGGGGATCTGGTCGATCGCCTGCCAGTCGCTAATGACGAAGCCCTCGAAGCCCATCCGGTCCTTCAGCACGCCGTTGATCATCTCGGCGTTGGCGTGCATCTTCACCGGGCCCTCGTCGTCCCCGAGGATGTCGAGCGAGGAGTACGACGGCATGACCGTGCCGACCCCGCGCTTGACGGCGTCGTCGAACGGGGCGAGGTGGACGGCTTCGAGCTCCTGCCGGGTGACCTTGGTGACGCCCTGGTCGATGGGGTACGAACCGGTGGTGGAGGAGCCGTACTCCGTACCGCCGTCGCCGACGTAGTGCTTGGCGGTGGCCAGCACCTTGTCGTTGCGGTCCAGGTCCTTGCCGGACGCGGCGCCCTGCATGCCCTGGATCACGGTCTCCAGGGACTCGACGAGCGCCGGGTCCTCGCCGTACGCCTCGTAGGCGCGGCCCCAGCGGTCGTCGCGCGAGACGCAGAGGCAGGGGGCGAAGTCCCACGGGATGCCGGTGGCGCGCACCTCGTTCGCGGTGACGGCGCCGGTCTTCTCGACGGTCCTCGGGTCGCGGGTCGCGCCGAGGCCGACGTTGTGCGGCATGATCGTCGAGCCGATCACGTTGTTGTGGCCGTGGACCGCGTCCACGCCGTAGATCAGCGGGATCTGGAAGCGGGTCGCCTGGGCGCGCAGCTGGTAGCCGTCGACCATCCTGGCCCAGGCCGCTGCCGTGTTGGGCGTGGGGACGGAGCCGCCGCCGGAGAGCAGCGAGCCGAGGTCGTACGTGGCGATGTCGCCCTGCGAGGACAGCGCGTTGCGCTCGGCCTGCGTCATCTGGCCGGCCTTCTCGGCGGGCGACATCCGGGCGAGCAGGTCGGCGACCCGCTGCTTCACCGGCAGCTTCGGGTTCTGGTAGGGCAGCCCGTGGGCGTCGATGACGACCTGCGGGTTCTCCTTCGGCGGCTTGGCGCCCGTGACGGTGAGTTCGAGCGGGACCGTCTTGGCGGAGGCGGCTCCGGTGATCTTCTTCGTGGTGACGGTGACCCGGTGCGTGGTGCCGGATGCGGTGCCCGCGGGGAAGGTGTACGTGCCGCTGACCGGCGTGTAGTCGGTGCCGGGGGCCCCGCTGCCGCCCTTGGTCTCGTAGGCGACGGTGACGGGCTCGTCCAGCGGGAGCGAACCGGTCGTGGCGACGGAGAGGTCGATGCCGGCGGTCCCGCCCTGCTTGACGGGGTGCACGGCCGCGTCGGTGACGACGCTCGCCTTCAGTGCGGCGTCCGCCTTGCCGTACAGCTCCATGCCGTCGATGGCGAACTTGCCGGGGCCGCCGGGCGGCAGGGTGAGGGCGTAGCCCCACATCTCGTCGAGGCCGAGGACCTGGTCGATGCCGCCGACGGGCTGGTAGTCGCCGCGGTAGGTGAAGTCGGCGAACGGGATCTCGACCTGGTGCCAGCCCTCCCAGTCGTCGGTGAAGGAGGTGGTCCAGAGCTCTGAGGCCTCGCCGTGGGCGCCGCCGTCCTTGATCTCGAAGCTGATCTTCTTGCCCGAACCGGGCGGCAGGGGTGCGGTGTTCTGGCCGTACCACCAGAAGCGGATGCCCTTGTGGGCCGACCAGTCGTGGGCGGGCTGGTCGGCGGCGTAGTCGTGGCTGAGCCCGCCGTAGCCGCTGATGTCGTAGGTGCCTTCGAGGACCTTGGCGCCCTCGGGGGCGTCCGCGCGTTCCTTCAGGGCGAGGGTGGGCGGATCGTCGGCGTCGCCGCCCCAGGTGAAGATGCCCTCGGCGGGCTGGGCCGCGAAGGGGACCTCGCCCTCGAAGCGGTCGATGGCGACCGGGGCGGGTTCGTCGGCCGCGACGGGCGCCGCCGCGCTGGGGACGGCGCCGGCGAGCAGGCCGGCGAGGACGGTGGCGGCGGCCAGTGCGGCGGTCGCGGGTCTCGCCCGGTGACGGGTGCGTGGTGGCATGTGCGGCTCCTCGGTGCGGTGGCCGCGCGCGGCACAGCGGTGCGGATGCTGTGCCGCGCGCGGGGTGCGGGTGTGACCTGGAGGTGCGGGGGGTGGTGGTCCGGTTGTTTCTTCTGCTCGACCGCTACTTCTTCTGCTCGACGCGCACCCAGTCGATCTCCGCCTTGATGCCGCCCTGGGCGATGCGGTCGACGCTGGACTGCGGAAGGCCCCAGTAGGGCGTGGTGACCTTGTTCCAGCCGGCGGGGTACGCCCCGCCGAGGGCCAGATTGAGGATCACGTACTGGTTGTGGTCGAAGACCCACTGGCCGCGAGTGGATTCGAGCTTCTGGCGGGAGGTCGTCTGGACGACCCGGTCGTCGACGGTGAACGTCATGCCTTCGGGCGTCCACTCGACGCCGTAGGTGTGCCACGCGTCGGCGCGGCCGCCGTTCGGGTAGGTCTGCTGCTTGCCGATGTTGCCGTCGGCCGAGTAGCCGGGGCCGTGCAGGGCGGAGCTGGTCCAGTCGCCGTAGCCGATGTTCTCCATGATGTCCGTCTCGCCCGAGCCGGGCCACGAGACCGACGGGTCGTCGACGTTGCTGCCGAGCATCCAGAAGGCGGGCCAGAAGCCGTCGCCGACCGGCAGCTTCATACGGGCGCTGACCTTGCCGTAGGTGAAGTCGAACTTGGTGTTGGTGTCGATGCGGCCGGAGGTGAAGTCGAAGGTTCCGCCCGGCGTGGGGGTGCACGCCTTGCAGTACTTCGACTCCAGGACGAGGGCGCCGTTCTCGGTGCGGATGTTGTCCGTCGAGTCGACGTAGGCCTGCGATTCGCCGTTGACGGGGCCCATCTCGGTGCCGGTGCGCACCACCCGCCACTTGGAGCGGTCCAGGCCCGAGGCGGTGAAGTCGTCGAAGAACGTGGTGCTGTACGCGCCGCCCGGGTCCTTGGGCAGGGCCGGGTAGGCGGCGTCCGCGCTGCCTCCGGTGCCCCAGACCTGCAACTCGTAGAGCGAGTAGCCGAACTGGGCGGTGGACGGTGCGGGGTTGTAGAAGGAGCGGCGCTCCACGCCGAGCATCCGGACGTAGCGGCCGGTCGCCGGGGTGGGCAGGGTGACGGTGTCATGGCGTCCGGCGGCCTCCCCCGGCGCCTTCACGTCGGCGCGGCGGGCGGCGACGTCGGCGGCTGAGGGCTGGTGGACGGTGCGCCAGGTGCGGTTGTCGTCGGAGACCTGGATGCGGTAGTCGACGGCGTAGGCCGCCTCCCAGTACAGGTCGACGGTGTCGATGGTGGAGGTGGCTCCGAGATCGACGCCGACCCAGCGGTCCGCGTTCCAGTCGCTGGACCAGCGCGACTGGTCCGCCTTGAGGTCGGCCGGCCAGCCGCCGTCGGTGACGAACGCCGGTGAATTGCCCGCGTGCTGGTAGAGGTTGCCGTACGCGGGGTGGTTCAGAGCCAGGTTGGTGCGGGTCGTCGAGGCCGGGGCCTGCTCCCCTCCGTACACCTTGAAGGAGTAGAGGGAGTAGCCCCAGGCGGTGGCGCGCTGGATGCCGCGCATCCGGACGTAGCGGCCGGTGACCTCCTGCGGGTAGGTGTGCGCGGTGACGCTGCCGCCGGTGCCGTCGTCCTCGGTGTAGAAGGCGGTCCAGTCGGTGCCGTTCTTCGACACCTCCAGGACGTACTTCTTGCCGTAGGCGGCCTCCCAGTCCAGGGTGACCTGGCTGATCCGGATGACCGAGCCGAGGTCGACCCGGATCCAGGCGTCGTCGGCGAAGTTGCCGGCCCAGCGGGTGGCGCCGTCGCCGTCCGCGGCGGCTCCTGGTCCGGTGGCGTCGTTCTCGCTGCCGGAGGCGGTGACGGAGCCGGGGTCGGCGGCGTGGGCGGCGGCCGCCCGGTCGGTGTCCCAGGCCGCGGCCTGCG
>NZ_JAELVH010000190.1 GCF_019399235.1 Streptomyces poriferorum
GACCGCGGACGGGGTCGCCGATCCGGCGGATCTCCTCAAGGCGGTGCGAGATGTAGACGACGGCGACCCCGTCCGCGGTCAGCGAGGCGACGATCCTGAAGAGGTTGTCGACCTCGTCGGGGTCGAGGGCGGCCGACGGCTCGTCCATCACGATGAGGCGTACGTCGTGGGAGAGCGCCCGGGCCATGGACACGATCTGCTGCTGGGCCGCGGAGAGTTCACCGACCGCGCGGGCCGGGTCGATCTCCGGATGGCCGAGCCGTTTCAGCAGGGCGGCCGCCGATGTGCGGCCCTCGCGGGTGCGGACCACGAATCCGGCGCTGGTGGGTTCATGGCCCAGGAAGACGTTCTCGGCGACCGACAGGCCCTCGACCAGGTCGAGTTCCTGGTAGATGGTGGCGATCCCTAGCCGCATCGCGGTGATGGGCGACTTGAGTACGGCCGGCGCACCGCACCAGGTGATCTCGCCGTCATCGGGCTGGTGGGCGCCGGCGAGGACCTTGATGAGCGTGGACTTGCCGGCGCCGTTCTGGCCGAGGAGGCAGTGGACTTCGCCGGCCTGGACCTCCAGGTCCACGCCGTCGAGGGCGCGCACACCGGGGAAGGACTTGGTGATGCCGGACATGGTGAGCAGCGGTGGTTCTGGAGCCATGACGAATCCCCTCGGCGGATGGGGTGCCCCTGCGCGGGCGAGTCCGGAAGCAGGGGGAAGGGCCGGTGAGCGGGCAGGACGCAGTACGGTCCCGGGGGTGTCCCCCGGACCCCGGCCTGGGCGCGGGGCGGTGCCTTGGTGCCGTCGGGCCTCGATGCGGGCCGGTGAAGGGCAGGGTGGGTGCGGGATCGTGCCGGATCAGGCAGGTGAAGGAACAGGCGGTGAAGCGGGCGGTGAAGAATCAGGCGGGTGAGAAGAGGTGGTCGCTGATGAGCCTGGCCGCGCCGATGACTCCGGCGGCGGGTCCGAGCTCGCCCAGCACGATCGGGAGGTTTCCGGTGGCCAGCGGCAGGGACTGCCGGTAGACCTGGGTCCGGACGCTGGCCAGCAGCGTGTGGCCCAGTCCGGTCACCCCGCCGCCGATCACCACCAGACCGGGGTTGAAGAAGCTGACGAGTCCTGCGATGACCTGTCCGACCCGGTTGCCGCCTTCACGGATCAGGTCGAGCGAGGTGGGGTCGCCGGCGGCCGCGGCGGCGGCGACGTCGACGGCGGTGAGTTTCCCGGACGCCTCCAGCCGGGCAGCGAGCTCCAGGGACTGACCGGCGCGGGCCGCGTCCTCGGCGTCGCGGGCCAGTGCGGCGCCGCTGAAGTGTGCTTCCAGGCAGCCCCGGTTGCCGCAGGCGCAGGGACGGCCGTCGGGTTCGACCTGGATGTGGCCGATGTCGCCGGCGCTGCCCGTCGTACCTCGGTGGACCTCTCCGCCGACGACGATGCCGCAGCCGATACCGGTGCCGATCTTGACGCAGAGGAAGTCGCCCACGGAGCGGGCGACGCCCGCGTGCTGCTCCCCCATCGCCATCAGGTTCACGTCGTTGTCGACCATGACGGGGCAGCCCAGATCCTGGCTGAGCGCCTCGCGGACCGGGAAGCCGTCCCAGCCGGGCATGATCGGCGGTGCGACCGGGATGCCTTCGGGGAAGCGGACCGGCCCCGGTACTCCGATGCCCGCGCCGTCGAACCCTTCGGCGAGCCCGGAGGCCCGGAGCTTGGCCGCCATGGACAGCACCTGCTCGAAGATGGCGACGGGGCCTTCGCGTACGTCCATGGGGTGGTTGAGGTGCCCCAGGACCTCCAGTTCCGCGTTGGTGACCGCCACATCGACCGACGTGGCGCCGATGTCGACGCCGAGGAAGCGCAGTGCCGGGGCGAGCCGGATGTTGTGCGAGCGACGCCCGCCGCGGGATGCGGCGAGTCCGTCGGCCACGACAAGGCCGGTCTCCAGCAGTCTGTCCACCTCGACGGCGAGCTTGGAGCGGGAGAGATCGACCTGATCCCCCAGCTGTGCCCGTGAGTTGGGCCCGCCGTCGCGCAACAGCCGGAGCAGTCGCGCCTGATGCGCATTCGCGGGTCGTGCCGTCATTCGTCTCACGCGCCCCTCCCCGCCACATCGGCCTGTCCGTCGGGCTTTGGAGGGGAACGTAGCAGCGCTTGCCGGGAGTGGGAAGAAGTTGCGCAGGAATCCACCACAACTTTCTCCACCCTGAGGACAAAGGGGGGTGACGGGTCCGCCCGCCGGGCCGGGACACGGAAACGTCCCCGACCGCGGCGGCGCCGGCGATCGAGGACGTGAGCGGTTGAGGTTCTTAAGCCTCTTCGCGCTGGTGGTACGTCTGACGGGTGTGCTCGGTGTGGGTCCGCATGATAGCCGTCGCCCGCTGCTCGTCGTGCGAGGAGATCGCGGCGATCAGCGAACGGTGCTCGATCCAGGACTGCGTACCGCGCTGCCGGGCGACGGGGGTGTAGTACCAGCGGACCCGTCGGTCCACCTGCCCGGCCAGTTCGGCGAGGACGACATTGCCGGCCAGCTCCATGACCTTGGCGTGGAAGGCGGCGTTGGTCGCCACCGCCAGGTCCACGTCGTCGTCGGCGACGGCCTGTTCACCCTTGGTGCACAGCTCCTCCAGTGCGGAGATGCCCGCCGGGGTGGAGTGGGCGGCTGCGAGGCGGGCGGCCTCGGCCTCCAGGAGCATACGGACCGAGAGCAGCTGGTCCGCCTCCTGCTCCGTGGGTTCATGGACGAACGCACCCTGGGCGGGCCGCAGATCGACCCATCCCTCGGTGTTGAGCCGCTGCAACGCCTCACGCACCGGCTGCCGGGACACGCCCAGATGTCCGGCCAGCTCACTCTCGACCAGATGCTGGCCGGGACGGAGCGCCCGGGTGGTGATGAGTTCGAGCAGCGCCTCGTAGACGCGCTCGCGCAGCGGACCGGGCCGCACCAGCTTCGGCACAGCCCCCTGCGGCAGTCCTGTGGACAACATCGCGGTCCCCCTCCGGGCGACGAGCAATTGCTTATCGTCTACAGTCTACCGATCTCGCTCTCCGTCAGGGACAGCGGATGACCTGTCCCGCGTAGCTCAGGTTCCCGCCGAAGCCGAAAAGCAGCGCCGGAGCGCCGGTGGCGACCTCGCCCCGTTCCACCAGTTTGGACAGTGCCATCGGGATCGAGGCCGCGGATGTATTACCGGAATCCACCACATCCCGGGCGATGACCGCGTTGACGGCACCGATCTTCCGGGCGACGGGTTCGATGATCCTCAGATTGGCCTGATGCAGCACCACCGCGGCGAGATCCTCGGGGGTGATTCCCGCCTTCTCGCACACCTTGCGCGCGATGGGCGGCAGCTGCGTGGTGGCCCAGCGGTAGACGGACTGCCCCTCCTGGGCGAAGCGCGGCGGCGAGCCCTCGATCCGTACCGCGTCCCCCATCCCCGGCACGGAACCCCACAGGACCGGCCCGATCCCGGGCGGCCGGCCGGCCGGCCCGGAGTCGGCGACCACGACAGCGGCACCGGCGCCGTCGCCCATCAGCACACAGCTGGAGCGGTCGGTCCAGTCGACGATGTCACCCATCTTGTCGGCGCCGATCACGAGCGCACGCGTGGCGGCGCCCGCCCGGACGGCGTGGTCGGCGGTGGCGAGGGCGTGGGTGAAACCCGAACAGACCACGTTGATGTCCATCACCGCGGGCGAGGACATGCCGAGGCGGGCGGCGACCCGGGCCGACATGCTGGGCGAGCGGTCGATCGCGGTGGAGGTGGCGACCAGGACCAGATCGATGTCGGCCGACTGGAGCCCTGCGGCGGCGAGCGCCTTGGCCGCCGCGTGCGCGGCCAGCTCGTCCACCGGCTCGTCGGGGCCGCCGAGGTGCCGGGTCTTGATCCCGACGCGGCTGGTGATCCACTCGTCACTGGTGTCGACCATGGCCGCCAGATCGTGGTTGGTGAGTACCTTGGCGGGCTGATAGTGGCCGAGCGCCACGACACGTGAGCCGGTCATGTTCAGGTTCCCCTCGCTACATATGGCAGGAACCATCCAGTCTTGGTCGCTACCGTCCGGTACAAGGGCACGTGATCCCACAGGAATACCGCCCGGAGGTTGGAGGCTTGACAACAGCCCCGGGCGTCGTCAAGGCATACTGTAGGCAGAATTCTGTCGACTTTACGGTGCCGGCTCCCCGCCTCAGGTGCCGGACAATGAACCGTCGAGGTCACCTCGCCGCACGGGACCCGGTGATCCGCGGCATCCTCTGCATCAAGGGCCGTTTCGGCCTCCACCACGCACAGAATCGGGGCTGACTGTCATGGGACGGGTCACCGAGCGCCGCCGCACCATCCGCATCCGGGACGGAGCCGTCTCCACCCGCCCGGACACCCTCGTCGCCGAGGAGCCCCTGGAGATCCGGCTGAACGGCAAGCCGCTCGCCATCACCATGCGCACCCCGGGCGACGACTTCGCGCTCGCGGCCGGCTTCCTGGTGAGTGAGGGCGTGATCGGTGAGGGCTCCGAGGTGCAGTCGATCGTGTACTGCGCCGGAGCGACGGCCGACGGGGTGAACACGTACAACGTGGTGGACGTGAAGCTCGCGCCCGGCGTCGTGGTCCCCGACATCACGCTGGAGCGCAACGTCTACACGACGTCGTCCTGCGGTCTGTGCGGCAAGGCCAGCCTGGACGCGGTCCGCACCACGACCCGGCACCCGGTCGCCGACACTCCCCCGGTCCGGGTCACACCCGAACTACTGGCCGCCCTCCCCGACCGGTTGCGCGCCTCGCAGCGGGTCTTCGACCGGACCGGGGGCCTGCACGCGGCGGCGCTGTTCTCCGAAACGGGCGAGCTCATCGACATACGGGAGGACGTCGGCCGGCACAACGCGGTCGACAAACTGGTCGGCCGCGCCCTGACCGACGGCCGGCTGCCGTTGTCCCGGGCGATCCTGCTGGTCTCGGGCCGGGCCTCGTTCGAGCTCGCGCAGAAGGCGGTGATGGCCGGTATCCCGATGCTGGCGGCCGTCTCGGCGCCGTCGTCCCTCGCGGTCGACCTGGCGGCCGAGACCGGACTGACCCTGGTCGGATTCCTGCGGGGGCCTTCCATGAACGTGTACGCGGGAGAGCACCGCATCACCCTGGAGGAGCCGGCCGTCCAGGGCTGAGGCGCCCCGTGGCCGTTCCCGGCCGCTCAGCCCACCGGGGCGGTCTCCCGCGACGCCGTACTGCCGGAGGTGTCCTCCAGGGGATCCCGGGCCCGACGCTTCGCGATCACGGCGCACACCATGAGCTGCATCTGGTGGAAGAGCATCAACGGCAGCACGGCAAGGCTCGCCTGCGCGCCGAACAGGACGCTGGCCATCGGCAGTCCCGACGCGAGGCTCTTCTTGGAGCCGGCGAACTGGATCGCGATGCGGTCCTCGCGGCCGAAGCCGAGCCGCTTCGCCCCGTACCAGCTCAGCGCCAGCATGGCGGCCAGCAGCACCGCTTCGACGGCGAGCAGCGCACCGAGCCGGGCCGGGGTCACCTGGTGCCAGATACCCGCGACCATGCCCTCACTGAACGCGGTGTAGACGACCAGGAGGATCGAGCCCCGGTCGACGAGGCCGAGGATCTTCTTGTGGCGGGTCAGGAAGCCGCCGATCCAGCGGCGCAGCAGCTGCCCCGCGAGGAACGGCAGCAGCAGCTGGACGCCGATCTTCAGCAGGGCGTCCGCGGAGAAGCCGCCACCGTTGTTGCCGAGGAGCGCCGCCGCGAGCAGCGGGGTGACGAAAATGCCCGCGATCGAGGAGAAGGAGCCCGCGCAGATCGCGGCGGGCACGTTGCCGCGGGCGATCGAGGTGAAGGCGATCGACGACTGGATGGTCGAGGGGACGAGGCAGAGGAAGAGGAGGCCGCTCTGCAGCTGGGGCGTCAGGACGTACGGCACCAGCCCCCGGCTCGCCAGGCCCAGCAGCGGGAAGGCGACGAACGTGCACGCCAGGACGGTGAGGTGGAGCCGCCAGTGCCTGAGTCCTTCGACGGCTTCGGCGGTGGAGAGCCGGGCGCCGTACAGGAAGAACAGGAACGCGACCGCTCCGGTGGAGGCCCCGCCCGCCACATCGGCCGCGGTGCCCGAGGCCGGCAGCAGCGCCGCCAGTACGACGGTGCCGATCAACGCCATGATGTACGGGTCGACCGGCAGCCAGGACGGCAGTCGCGGGGTTCGGCGGCTCATGTGCTCCACGTGTCTCTCGTTCAGAAGCGTGCGCCCACCATCCTGCGCCTGATCACCCACATCGGGAATCCCGTATACCGCTCTGACTGTCATCACGGTTCGCGATAACCTGGCGCCATGTACGACCCGGCACAGCTGCGCACCTTCCTCGCCGTCGCCCAGACGCTCAGCTTCACCGCGGCCGCGCGTCGGCTCGGGGTTCGGCAGTCAACGGTCAGCCAGCACGTGCGGCGGCTGGAGGACGCGACCGGGCGTCAGCTGTTCACCCGGGACACGCACCGGGTCGACCTCACGGTGGACGGCGAGGCGATGCTCGGCTTCGCGCGGACGATCCTGGAGGCCCACGAACGGGCGTCCGCGTTCTTCACCGGCACCCGGCTGCGCGGGCGGCTGCGCTTCGGGGCCTCGGAGGACTTCGTGCTGACCCGGCTGCCGGAGATCCTCCAGTCGTTCCGCCGCGACCATCCGGAGGTCGAGCTGGAGCTGACCGTCGAACTGTCGGGAACGCTGCACCAGCAGCTGGCCGCGGGCCGTCTCGACCTGGTGCTAGCCAAACGGCGGACCGGGGACACCCACGGGGAGCTGGTCTGGCAGGACGCGCTGGTCTGGATCGGTGCGCCGCGGCTGCGGATCGACCCGGACAGACCGGTACCGCTGATCCTCTTCCCGCCGCCCGGCATCACCCGGGCCCGCGCGCTGGAGGTACTGGAGGAGCAGGGCCGCTCATGGCGGGTCGCCTGTACGAGCGGCAGCCTCAGCGGGCTGATCGCGGCCGCCCACGCGGGGCTCGGGGTGATGGCGCACACGCGCGGCCTGGTCCCGCCGGGGCTCGTTCCGGTGGCGGCCAGGGCAGGGCTGCCGGACCTCGGTGACGTGGACTTCGTCCTGCTGCACGGGCGGCGGCGGGACGGTGCGCAGCAGGCGGCGGACGCACTGGCCGCGGCGATCCTGGCGGGCGGCGACCGGCTGCTCCGTCCGCGCGGCGGGGTGGGCGCGATCGGTCCGCAGGACCGCGCATGACGGGGTGCGGGGAGGGGGAGGATGAACGGGACGCGGCGGCGCCTCCCGAGCGGCCCGGCCCGGCCGGCCCGACAGTGACGGACGGATCGCCCATTTCCGTACACAACCGCGTGATCGCGGCGTACAGATTCGGTGGAGATTCCCGCGCGAGCCACTTACTCCATAGTCAGAAGCGTGCCCGGGCCTTGCCCATCTGGCCGGATTTCACCACCTGACCCGTGCATATGGAACCTGGTACGGGACGTTCCCGGCACTCCCGGCGCGACGTCCGGTGGGGTAGCGTCACGGCGCTGTGCGGAGCGCCACAAGGAGCAGGTCATTGCGTGAGTTCACTGTCCCACCCATGGCGGCCGCGCCCCACGTAGGCGGGCTCGCCGATGTCGTGTTCGACTACGCCGAGGAGGATCCGCACCGGGTCGCGCTCGGCCGGAAAGATGCGGACGGACGCTGGCGGGATGTCACCTCGGCGACGTTCCGTGACGAGGTGCTGGCGTTGGCCAAGGGGCTGATCGCGCACGGCGTGCGGTTCGGCGACCGGGTCGCCCTGATGTCGCGCACGAGGTACGAGTGGACCCTCTTCGACTTCGCCCTGTGGGCGGTGGGCGCTCAGTCCGTGCCGGTCTATCCGACGTCGTCGGCCGAGCAGGTCCTGTGGATGCTGCACGACGCCGAGGTGTCCGCGGTCATGGTCGAGCACGAGGACCACTCGATGACGATCGCGTCGGTGATCGACCGGCTGCCGCAGCTGAAGCGGCTGTGGCAGCTCGACGCCGGAGCGGTGAGCGAGCTCGTCGAGGCCGGCGCCCACGTCGAGGACGAGGTCGTGCACAGGCACCGGCGCGCGGTGACCCCCGACTCGGTCGCCACCGTCATCTACACCTCGGGGACCACGGGACGCCCGAAGGGCTGTGTGATCACGCACGCCAACTTCATGTTCGAGACGGAGACGATGGCGTCCCGCTGGGAGTCGGTCTTCCACTCCAAGCCGGGCGACGAGGCGGCGACACTGCTCTTCCTCCCGCTGGCGCACGTCTTCGGGCGGATGGTGGAGGTCACCGCGGTCCGCGGCCGGGTGAAGCTGGGCCACCAGCCGGAGCTGTCGGCGAAGGCGCTGATGCCGGACCTGGTGTCGTTCCGTCCCACGTTCATTCTGGCGGTGCCCTACATCTTCGAGAAGGTCTTCAACGGTGCCCGGCGCAAGGCCGAGGCGGAGGGACGGATCGGTCCTTTTGACAAGGCCGTCGACATCGCGGTGAAGTACGCGGAGGCGATGGAGGCGCGGGCGTTCGGCACCGGCCCCGGTCCGTCCGCCGGGCTGCGGATGCAGCACCAGTTCTTCGACAAGGTCGTGTACAAGAAGGTGCGCGAGGCGATGGGGGGACGGATCCGGCACGCCATGTCGGGTGGCTCGGGGATGGACCGGCAGCTCGGGCTGTTCTTCGCGGGCGCGGGCGTCACCGTGTACGAGGGGTACGGCCTGACCGAGACGACGGCCGCGGCCACGGCCAACCCGCCGGAGCGCACCCGGTACGGCACGGTGGGCCAGCCGATCCCCGGCACGACCGTGCACATCGCCGACGACGGCGAGGTCTGGGTGTACGGCGCCAACGTGTTCGGCGGCTACCTGGGCGATCCGAAGGCCACGGCCGCGGTCCTCAACGACGGCTGGCTGGCCACCGGGGACCTGGGCGCGCTGGACGAGGACGGCTATCTGACGATCACCGGACGCAAGAAGGAGATCCTGGTGACGTCCGGCGGCAAGAGCGTCTCACCAGCGGGCCTGGAGGAGAGGGTGCGGGCGCATCCGCTGGTGGCGCAGTGCATCGTCGTCGGCAACGACCGGCCGTACATCGCGGCGCTGGTCACCGTCGACCAGGAGTCCGTGGAGCACTGGCTGGCGATGCAGGGGCGGCAGGCGCTGACCCCGGGAGAACTGGTGCGGGACCCGGACCTGGAGATGGAGGTCCGGCGCGCGGTGGTGGCCGCCAACACGGCGGTCTCCCAGGCCGAGTCGATCCGCACGTTCCGGATCCTGGCCCACCAGTTCACCGAGGAGCACGGCCTGCTGACACCGTCGCTGAAGCTCAAGCGCAAGGCGATCGAGACGGCGTACGCCTCCGAGGTGGACGCGCTCTACCGCTGACCGGCCCCGGCCCCGGACCCGGACCCGGACCCGGACCCGGCCGCTGCGCGGCTCGGCTCGGGGAGGTGCCGCGCGGACGGTGCCTGCGGCTCAGGACGAGCGCCGCACGGACGGCACCTGCGGCTCAGGGACGAGTGCCGCACGGACGACACCTGCGGCTCCGTGCGTGTGCCGCTCCGGCGGCATGCTGCGGGAGTACCGTTTCCGGTGAGAACGGCGCCCGTGCGGGAATGTGCGGGCCGCCTTGATCGTTCACTCTGGGAGTCCCACCCCACAACGTTAGGATCGACCGCTCGTGAGCCAGGTCCCCTCCCTCACCCTCAACAACGGCGTCGAGATGCCGCAGCTCGGTTTCGGAGTCTGGCAGGTGCCGGACGACGAGGCCACGGCAGCGGTCGCCACGGCCATCGAATCCGGGTACCGCAGCATCGACACCGCCGCGATCTACCAGAACGAGGTGGGCACCGGAAAGGCGATCTCGGCCTCCGGTGTCGCCCGCGACGAGCTCTTCGTCACCACGAAGCTGTGGAACTCGGATCAGGGTTACGACGCGACGCTGCGCGCCTTCGACGCCTCCCTCGACAAGCTGGGCCTCGACTACGTCGACCTGTACCTGATCCACTGGCCGGTGCCGGCCAAGGACGCCTACGTCGACACGTACCGGGCGTTCGAGAAGATCTACGCCGACGGCCGCGCGAAGGCCATCGGCGTGTCGAACTTCCTCCCCGAGCACCTGGAGCGCCTGCTGGGCGAGACCTCCGTGGTGCCGGTGCTCAACCAGATCGAGCTGCACCCGCAGCTCCAGCAGGCCGAGTCGCGTGCGCTGCACGCCGAGCACGGCATCGCGACCGAGGCGTGGTCCCCGCTCGGTTCCGGCAAGGGCCTCCTGGAGGTCCCGACGGTCGTCGCGGTCGCGCAGAAGCACGGCCGCACCCCCGCCCAGGCGGTGCTGCGCTGGCACCTCCAGACGGGCAACGTGGTGATCCCCAAGTCCGTGACGCCGTCGCGGATCGCGGAGAACATCGACGTGTTCGGCTTCGAGCTGGACGCCGACGACCTGGCCGCGTTCGCGGCACTGGACGAGGGCAAGAGGCTCGGCCCGAACCCGGGCGAGTTCAACGCCGGCGCCTGAGGGCCTGTCCGGCGGTCAGGCCCTGTCCGCCGCCGATACCCCTGTGACCGCCGCCCGGCCCGGAGCCGGGCGGCGGTTTCGCGTACGAGACATCCGAGGCGTCGGACGCGTCGGACGCGTACGAGACATCCGACGCGTAAGAACACCACACACAGCGCGAGCTGCACGAAGGGACCGGAGATGGCCGGGGACACCGCGCCCGTTGTCGGGGCAGGCCTTTACCGGCTGCGCAACGTGGGCAGCGGGCTCGTGCTGGAGGTGCGGGACGCCGCGAAGGGCGGCGGCGCACCGGTGCAGCAGAACGACGCCGACGGATCGGCCGCCCAGCACTGGGAGTTCACCCCCGTCCACGAGGGCGCCGCTCTGCACCACGTGGTCAACGCCCACAGCGGCAAACGGCTGGACGTGCGCGGAGCCTCCACGGAGAACGGGGCCGTGATCCAGCAGTGGCGGGCGAACAACTTCGGCGCCCAGGAGTGGCTGGTCGAACGGCACCTGGAGGCACCCGGCACGGTGACGCTGGTGAGCTTCGTCAGCGGACTGGTCCTGGAGGTCGCCGACGGCAGTACGGCGAAGGCGGCGCCCGTCCAGCAGTGGGAGGACACCGACTCCCCCGGCCAGTGGTGGCGGCTGGAGCCGGTGCCCGGGACGGCTTCCCCGTGAGCTCTCCCGCTCAGGCGCGGCGGCCCAGGTGGACCGTGCGGGCCAGCAGCAGGTAGGTGTCGGGGCGCCGGTGCAGTCCGGCCGGGTCCTCGGGGTCGAGCAGCCGGTCCAGCACCGCGATGTCGTCGGCGGCCAGCCGGTCACGCAGCCCGTCGCGGCGGCGGGTGAGTTCGGCGACGACGTGCTCACGCGCCACGTCGCCGAGCGGCGCGGGAAGGTCGAGCAGGAAGCTGCGGGTGCCCTGCGGGGCGAGGCCCACCGCGGTGAAGAGGGCCGACCAGTCCTCGTTCTCGCGCCGGGCGTCGGGCAGGTCCGCCCGCATCTCCTCGAAGAGCTCGGCCTGCACCGCCTCCATCCTGGCCTCCAGGCCCGGCCGGCCGAAGCCGAGATCGCGCGGGAGCTGACGCGGCTGCAGCCCGCCCTCGACGAGCGCGACGGTGCCGCCGGGGTTCAGCAGCGCGGCGAAGCCGGCCAGCACGGCGCGCTGGTCGCCCATGTGGTGCAGGGTGTTGCCCGCCCAGATCAGGTCCGCCTGCCCCAGCCCCGCGAGCCCGTCGGGGAGTTCGGCGTGCAGGGTGGCGACCCGGTCCCCGAGCCCGAGCCGCTCGGCGCGGGCTCGGGTGCGCTCCAGCAGGGCCGGGGTGCCGTCGACCGCGACGACCTCCGCGTCGGGGAACGCCTCGGCGAGCAGACAGGAGATCACGCCCGGTCCGCTGCCGATGTCCAGGACCCTGCGCACCTTCGGCGCGTCGGGCAGGCCGGCGATCCAGCGGGCCGCCTGCGTGTACTGCTCGCTGCTGAGTTCGGCGTTCTGTTCCAGCAGCGGACCCATGACGTCCCAGTCGGGGTCGTTGGGTCCGTGGTGGTGTCCCTGGGTGCCGCCGTGCTGGTGGTCGTGCGCGTGGGCGGCGTCGTGGTGGTGGCCGTGCCCGGAGTGGTTGCTCATGGGAACAGCGTCACCACAGCGTGGCCGTGGGGCAAACTTTGTTGCCGTTACGGCAAGCCGCCGCCTTTGCGGTAGTCCTGCGGGCTGACCCCGCGGACGCGTTTGAAGGCGGTGCTGAAGGCGAACGCCTGGCTGTAGCCGACCTTGTGGGCCACCGCCTCGACGGTGGCGTCCGTCTCGCGGAGCAGATCCGCGGCGACGGCGAGGCGCCAGCCGGTCAGATAGGCCATCGGCGGCTCCCCCACGAGCTCGGTGAAGCGCCGGGCCAGCCCGGCCCGGGACACCCCGGTCCGGCCTGCCAGCGCTGCCACCGTCCAGGGGTGGGCGGGTTCGTTCTGGAGCAGCCTCAGCGCCTGGCCGACGACGGGGTCCCCCAGGGCCCGGTACCAGGCCGGGGCCTCCGCGCCCGGCCTGGAGAACCAGGTGCGCAGGGCGTCGATCAACAGGAGGTCCAGCAGGCGGTCCAGTACCACGCTCTGGCCCGGCTCGTCCCGCGCGATCTCGTCGTCGAGCAGCGCGGGCAACGGTCCCGGCCGGCCGCCGGAGGGCAGCACGAGCAGCGGGGGCAGCGCGTCGA
>NZ_JAELVH010000191.1 GCF_019399235.1 Streptomyces poriferorum
GGTCCTCCGCCGCTGCGAGCCCCACGGTCACCGTCCCGCCCGCCGGCAGTCACGGCTTCCCATTCCTCGCAGCGGCGGGGGAAGCTGCGGCGGGGACGGCCGGCGCGGTGACGGTGAGGGCGCCGCAGAGCAGCGCCCACAACGCGGTGGCGGTGACCGTCCGCCGGGACAACCGGGAAAGCATGCGCATGGATTGCCTCCGTGAATGCGTGTCTCAGTGGGTTCAGTGGGTTCAGTGCGTTGAGACCGCAGTCTCGACGGACCGCGGCGGGCTGCCATCGGCGAATCCACCGGTGTCCCAGGAGCGGTGACCGATCCCCGGTAATGGACGAATCGCCGTGTGGCTTCCAGCCGTTCGACGCCACCTCGGTGTGCGTGATTCCTGTCAGCGCGGCCTCGGAAGGGCCGTGAGGCCATTTGAACCCCTGTAGTCCCTGCGCCCCCGAACCTGCCACCAAGTGACGCTGTGGAACCGACCCCTGCCGCCTGCCCGGCCGAGAGGACCGAGGGGCGAGGCGAGTGATCCTCCGGAATCCAAAGTTTTTTGACGGTTCAAGGGAAGACCGGGCAAACCCCCTTGACCAATGGTCAAGAAGTGTTGACCATTGAGGCCATGCCTACCGAAGACCTTCCCGAGACGTTCCACGTCACCACGGACGAGCAACTGCGCGCCCTTTCCAATCTCACGCGGCACCGGATCATGGCCATGCTCCGCTTCGAACCCGCGACGATCACGCAGATCGCCGAGCGAGTGGGCCTCGCGAAGGGGAGCTCCAGCTACCACGTACGGCTGCTCGAACGGGCCGGCCTGGTGAAGGTGGTGCGAACCCGGAAGGTCAGGGGGGTCACCGAGCGGTACTACGCAATGGCCGCGCAGTCGATCGTGCTGCCGGACCCGGGCGAGGGCGGGCCGGATGTGCTGATGCGGCATGCGGTGGCGGACCTGGAGGCAGCGCCGGCGGATGGCGAGCGGCACGTACGTATGGCGCATCTGCGGCTCACCGAGGACCAGTTCGCGGAGCTGGGGAGACGGCTGCAGGCGCTGGCGGACGAGTACCGGGAACTTTCCGACCCGTCGCTGCCGGACGCGTCACTCGTCTTCGCGCTGTTCCGACCGACACTGCGCGAGCAGGCCGAAGGAGACGCCAAGTGACACGAGCCGCTGAGAAGTTGCCGACCGGCTTCGGACGGCTGTGGACCGCGCAGACGGTGTCCTCGCTCGGCGACGGGGTGTCGCACGCGGCTCTGCCGCTCCTCGCTCTGACGCTGACGCGGGATCCGATGGCGCTCGCTGCCGTCACGGCCGCCGGAACACTGCCGTGGCTGCTCTTCGGGGTGCTCGGCGGTGCGCTGGTGGACCGTTGGGACCGTCGGCGCACGATGTGGGTTACGGACGCGGCGCGTGCGTTGCTGCTGGCGCTACCGGCGGCAGCGGCCGCGTTCGACGTGCTGAGCGTTCCCCTGCTCGCGGCCGTCGCCTTCCTGCTCGGCCTCGGCGCGCTCTTCTTCGACACTGCCGCCACGGCCTATCTGCCGGATCTCCTCGGTCGCGACCCCGCGCTCCTGGAGCGCGCCAACTCCCGTCTGCGCGGCACCCAGACCGCCGCCTCCGGCTTCGCAGGGCCGCCGGCGGGCAGTGCCCTGCTCGCGCTCGGCCGGGCGGTTCCGCTACTCGCCGACGCGCTGTCCTTCGCGCTGTCGGCACTGCTCGTACGGTCGCTGCCAGCCGCATCCCGGCCCGTACCGCAGGCCCGCGAGTCGCTGTTGCGGCAGGCGCGGGCCGGCGCCTCGTACGTATTCCGCGACCAGTTGCTGCTCGGGCTCGCGCTGCGGCCGGCGGTCGGGAACATCGCCTTCCTCGCCGTGGAGACCGTACTCGCCCTCTTCGCGCACGATCGTCTGGGCATCGGCACCTTCGGCTTCGGCCTGCTCCTCACGGCGGAAGCCACCGGCGGTCTGCTCGGCGCGGGCATCGCCTCCTCCCTCGGCCGACGACTGGGCACCGGCACCGCGCTGACCTGCACGGCCGCAGTCGAGGGACTCGCCATCCTGGGCCTTGCCGTCGCCCCGAACCCGTACGCCGCCGGCCTCGCGCTCGCTGTCTGCGGAGCGGGCATGGGCGCCACGATGGTGCTCGGCCCCTCCCTCCGACAGACGATCGTCCCCGCCCACCTGATGGGCCGTGTCGCCTCGACCTCCCGCATGCTCGCCATGTGCGCCGCCCCGTTCGGGGCCTTCCTCGGCGGCTGGCTGGCCACCACCTACGACGTACGCACCCCGCTCTACGCCGCCGCCGGCCTTCTCCTCACGATGACCGCCGTCACGGCGACCATGACGAGCAACCGCCAGGTGGAGGCGGCGCTGCGCGCTGCCGCCCCGGCCGATGAACCAGATCACCCGGAAACAGAGGGAACAGCTGCTGACACCGGCGCTCGACCCGCGCCGGGTTCAACGGGACAACGCGTGGCGTAGCCGCACGCGATCTTCAGTGAGTGAGACTGCGGCGGGGGCACTGCCGGCCCGACGAGGTCGAGAGGGGAGTGGGATGGACATCGTGACGCCGCGCAGACGGACTCCCTCGACGCGTTCCTCGACGCGTACGACCCTTCACAGGCGAATGCCGAGGTCGGAGGTCGCAGCGTCCTGACGGGTGCGTTGGCGAACGCGGAGCCGCGTGAGCGAAGTGCGATCGCGAACCTCCTGCTCGCCGACGGCGCCGACGCGACGACGACCCACGGCGACATGACGCACTCCACGCACTCCACACACTGCACGCACTGCTCGGCTCGCTCCCGAACCTGAGGCGTCCCTGCTCCGGCGACTGGTCAACGATGGCGCCGACGTCAACGTCGCTGCGAAGGGCTGCGGCATCCCGTAGCAGCTGCTCATGAGCCAGTACGCGTATACCGATGAGGCACTCGCGCCATTCCGCAACGTGCTGTTGGCGCAAGGCGATCCAGACCCGCTGATGATCGACGCCTCCGAGAGTTCGGCGCGGGATGACAGCAGGTCAGACTCATCCCGGCTTGAGTACACCCCGAGCGACGACCGCTTCACGCAGGCGCCCGGCCATCGAGGCCGACTGCTCCGGCGGCAGCGCGAGGACCCCGTTCTCTGTCATCAAGGCGTGGAACTGCTGCTCACGATAGGGAACGCCGGGCGGCAGGGCGGCGATGTGCCAGTGCAGATGCGCATTGCCTTGCTGGCTTCCGAGCGAATAGAGGTACGTGCGCTCAGGCCCGCAGACCGCCTCGACGGCGAGGGCGATCTCCCGGACGAACAGCATGAGCCGGCCGTAAGCCGCCTCATCCAGGTCACGCACGACGTGTTCGACGTGCACCCTCGGCGCGACCAGGACCTTGCCCGGCACAGTGGGCCATCTGTCCAGGAACGCCACGTGATCGGCATCCTCGAAGACCATCGCATGCGCGTAGTCCGGGTGACCGGCCAGGAATGCACAGACGAAGCAGGGGCCGCTCCGGGTTCGCTCCACGTAGCGTTCGAGATCCATCGGCTGTCGCTCTGTCGACACCTGCGCACCTCTCAGTAAACGAGCAGCGACCGGCGCCTCTCCGATTCGCTCGGGGGCGTCAGGTTGTACTCGAGGATCTGCTCCGTGCGGCGCAGAGGGGCCTGAAAGGCAGCTTCGGACTCGGTGTAGAGAAGCCCTTTGGCGATCCGGGCGAGCACTTCTTCGTTGTGGATATCCGTCATGGCGGAACGCTCCGTTCATCCGATGTCCTGGGCACCGCTTGACGCGACCCTGACCGACCGTGTGTCAGATCTTATGTGCCGTACACAGCCACAGTGCGGGGTCTGTGGGAGACGAGACGCCCGCGAATGCCATCCAGCGACCACCGCGGGCGACAGACCACCTGAGCGGAAGGCGCATGCCCGCGGACCATCCTCGGCGGGGGCGCAGCAGTCTGCCGCAGACCTACTACCTGTACCGGCGAACCCTTCGTACGGTGGTGCGTTTCACCCCGAAGGAGATCCAGGGACTTCATGTGCCGCTTACGACCCGTCGCATAACCTCGGGCTGGGAGGCCTCACATGACGGCGTGTGATGCTAAGTGGAGGAGGCGAAGGTGACCGGAACCGGCGCGCGGTGGCTCGCGGGCGCGCTGATCGTGGCCTGCGTACTGCTCGTCGGCCCCAGCGCGTCGAACGGTGTCCACGTTGCCAAGCCGTTGCCGGCCGGCGCCGCCAAGGACGTGGTGCCGAACCGCGTCATGACGTGGAACATCTGCAATCCGTGCAAGGGGAGCGACCAGAACGTCGGCCGCGCGGCGGAGATAGCCACGTATGCGCCTCAGGTCATCGGCCTGCAGGAAGCGTGCGTGGGTGATGTCGAGAGGATCCGGGATCATCTGCGGTATCAGTACGGGCTGGTCTACCACGTCGAGTACGGATCGGTTCTGCAGAGCTGGAGCCGCTGCGGGGGAGTGCCATGGAGCCCGGGGGGCTTCGGCCAGGCAATCCTCTCGGCCGCTCCGATGACCGACCATGTGAACGTGGAGTACCCCGACGGCGGTTCCGAGGACCGCGGGTACATGGCTGTCACCACCCTCGTGGACGGCCGGCCGGTCAGGGTCTTCAACACGCATCTGGCCCAGCGGAGTCAGGCATCAGTCCGCGCGAAGCAGACCGGCGTACTGGCGAAGGCGATCGCTCGGCATGACCGCACGATCGTTCTCGGGGACTTCAACGCGGTGCCGGACACCGCAGAGCTCAGCGGGATGTGGGGCCTCGCCGAGGACGCGGACTCCGAGTGCGGTCCCTCGGCGGCCGGGATGTGCGAGCCGACCACCGATTGGCGCAGCAAGTTCGACTACATCTTTCTGCGCGGCTTCGTCCCGCTCGAGCAAGATGTGCATCTCACTCCGTACTCAGACCACGATCTGGTGCAGGCCGATCTGAGGCGGACCTAGGGTCATTCGTTTGGATCACTTCCGCTGGCTGAGGTTGCCGTTGATGATGTACATGTGACTCACCGCATCAGCGCTCTGATCTCGGTGTTCGGCGTCCTTGCCAGCGTGATGCTGGTCGTCGCCGGCTTTCGTGAGTTCCGCTCCGGGGCGTCGGTCCTCTGGCTCGTGGCTGGAGCCGTGACCTTCCTCAGCGCTTCGTTTACGCTCGTGCGGGACGTGCGGCGGCTCCGCGCCGGACCGACCGACTGACTTGACGCGATCGCCCGGAAGTTCCGGACGGGGGCGCAGTGGATCCACCTTCCCGAGAAGTACGGCAACTGGCGAGGCGTCCACAACCGGCTGCGGTTGTGGGTTCGGCGGTACCTGGGAGCGGGATTTCACTTCGCTGGGCGCGCAGGCCGACGCCGACAGCGATCTCAGCTGGGCAGTTTCGGTGGACCCGGCCATCGTGCGCGCTCACCGGCATGCGGCCGGAGTTGCGAAGAGGGGCCCCGGCAGACGAGCCGGCAGACCGTGCCGTCGGCCGGTCCCGCGGCGGAACGAGCACAAAGAACCTGGCCCCGATGCCCGATGTCGCCCGCTGGCCTTCGTGCTCACCGCTGGGCAGGCCGGTGACGCACCCGCTTTCGCTCGTGTCATTGTCCGCCTTCGCGTTCCTCGTCGGCGAGTACAGCCCCGCGCCGGGCCGGACAAGGAGCCTCGCGATGATTTTGTAGTCCTGAGTGCTTGGTCCCTGTATTCCATAGGGGCACGCGCGCTGTTCTGCCAGCGGCAGAACACCGGCCGGACCGGGCTCGATGATCACTACAGTCCAGTCCCATGACGACGATTACGACGCGCACGGTCGAGTACCCGGCAGACGGTTTGACGATGATCGGGCACCTCGCTCTTCCGGTCGGTGTCGGCCCCCGACCCGCCGTGCTGCTCGGCCCGGAGGGCATGGGGCTCAGCGACGTCGAGCGCCGCCGGGCCGATGCTCTCGCCGAGCTGGGATATGTAGCGCTGGCCTTCGACCTTCATGGCGGGCGCTACTTGGGCGACCCCGAGGAGATGCTGGCACGTTGCATACCGCTGCTCGCTGACCCCGACCGGATGAGGGGCATCGGCCATGCGGCGCTCGACGTTCTGCGGACCGAACCGCGGACGGACCCCGACCGGATCGCCGCCGTCGGCTACGGCACCGGGGGCGCCGTCGGGCTGGAACTCGGGCGCGGCGGCGTCGACCTGCGCGCGATCGGGACAGTCAACGCACTGACCACGGGCCGACCGGGCGAGGCAGCGCGCATTCGCTGCCCGGTGTGGGCCGGGGTCGGGTCGGAAGACCCGATCATGCCGCCCGCGCAACGGAACGCGTTCACCGCCGAGATGCAGGCCGCGGGCGTCGACTGGCGCCTCGTGGTCTACGGCGGCGCCCTGCACGCCTTCCACCACCCGACGGTCGACCACCCCACGGTCCCCGGCGTCGGCTACCACCCACAGCACGCACAGCGAGCCTGGCGCGATGTCGTCGACCTGCTCGCCGAGTGCCTGCCCGTGACGGAGAATCTGGGGGCATGACCCAGGCAGGCAGCCTGGCACCGGGCCTCGCCCGCGTCAGGCGCTGGGAGCCCCTCCTCTCGAGTCCGCACAGTAGAACCACAATCGGACCAATGATCGATCACGGAGGCGCGTTCGCGACTGCCGCACCAAATACGGGACGGCGGATAGGGTCGACCAGGGTCCGGGGGAACGCCGAGACCCTCGTTCTGGGCGCCGGGGAGTTGTCGATGCACCATCCGGACCTGCGGTACGCCGCGCGGCTCGCCATGTACGGGGCTGTGTCCACGAGCCTGTCCCTGCTGAGTGACCGTCGCCTCGGTGAGGCCGTGGCCGCCGCCGATCTGCTCGGATCCGGTATCGGCGGCAGGTCGGGGGAGCTGGACATCGATGGCACGCGGGTGTTCGTGAAGAGGGTGCCACTGACCGACACCGAATTGCGGCCGGAGAACGTGCGGTCGACGGCGAACCTCTTCGGACTGCCGCTGTTCTATCAGTACGGGGTGGGTTCAGCGGGGTTCGGCGCCTGGCGCGAACTGGCCGTGCACGTCATGACCACCAACTGGGTCCTCGGGCAAGAGTACGAGGGCTTTCCGCTGATGTACCACTGGCGCATCCTGCCCGACTCTCCTCCCGTAGGGTTCGTCGACGAGTTCGGGGACATCGATGGAGCGGTCGCGCATTGGGAGGGCTCATCGGCCGTGCGTCAGCGACTGGAGGCCATCGGCCGCTCCTCGTCCAGCCTGGTGCTGTTCCTGGAACACGTACCGCAGACACTGGGCGACTTGCTGCACGACTACCGGATCGCCGCGCCGGCGGGCGGGGAGGGCTCACCGTACCCGTGGGTGGAGGAAGCCCTTTCGCGTGGGACTTCGTTCATGAGCTCGCACGGACTCGTCCACTTCGATGCTCACTTCGCGAATGTCCTTACTGACGGCCGGCTGCTGTACTTCGCCGACTTCGGACTCGCCCTGAGTTCCGGTTTCGAGCTGTCAGCGGCCGAGGCGGACTTTCTCTCCGACCATCTCGCGTACGACCGCTGCCACAGCGCGGGGCACCTGCTCCGCCACCACCTGCCCGCTGAGTTGCGTGGTGGGATGGCACATGAGGCTTTCCTGCGTGAGTGGATCTCCGGCCACCGGCCCGCCGGCGTGCCGGGCGAGATCGCCGCGATCATCGACCGGCACTGCCGGGCTGCCTTGGTCATGGACGAGTTCGCCCGTCGTCTGCTCACCGTGAGCAAGCGGACGCCATTTCCGACTGCCGAGGTCGGGCGGGCCTGGGACACGGCGGTCGCGGCGCCCCACTGAGGACACACTTCGGCAGAAGATCACCCATCGGCTGTCCGGTCCGGCGCACAGTGCCGGACCGGCCCCGTCCGCACGTCAGCTGGGCTCGGCGGTCATGGAGTCGAAGGTCTCCCGCATCAGCTGGTCGATGGTGCCGGGCCGTTCGGTCGTGGAGTCGAAGAGGTCGGCGAGCAGCCACAGCACGAAGCTGTGCACCAGTGCTTCGTTCGGAGGGATTGGCCCGAACTGATCGCGCCACGCCACTGTGTCCATACCCATTGCCGCCGCCATGAGAACGCCGGTGGCCATGGGTACCTGAACCGGGTCAGCCATCTCGAAGGTGGGGAGCTTGCGGATCACGGCAGGGATCAGATCGCTGAGAGGATCCAGACGGTTCTTGCTGCCCTCCTGCTCGACGATCAGGTAGCCGGTCAGCACACCCACCAGAAACACGGTTCCCCGGGACACCTCTTCGGGCCCGTAGGCGTCCATCGCGGCCTGGACCCGCTGCTGTGCTTGCCGGCGTTCTTCTGCGGGAGTGCGTTTCTCCAGGACTCGGTACGAGTCCCACGCTGCACGGATCGCTTCATCTACGACCACGCCGTCATCTGTCATGCGGCAACCGTAGTGAGAGAACGACTCGCAGGAGAAATCCTTGAGCAGCCCGCCGCAGAGACGTGATGAGGGCCATGCCCCGGCGTCGGCTGCTCCGGCACCGACGGGGTGAGGTCGCCCCGGTCCTGCGGCACAGCAGGCGCAACATCCCGCCCGCTGGGTCCGCGACCTGCGCATACGCCAGGAGGGGGCTGAATGGCGTGCGTGGCACCATCGCGTTGCAACCTGACGGAAGTCCCTTGAAGGGGAGGTGTCCGCCGGTAGCGTGGTGCGGATGATGGTGGGCACCACAGAGACCAGGCTCGTTGTCCTGCGGGGGAACAGCGCTTCGGGCAAGTCGTCGGTCGCGGCCGGGATCCGGGAGCGATTCGGCCGCGGTCTGGCGCTGGTCGGCCAGGACAATCTTCGCCGGGTCGTCCTGCGCGAGCATGACCGCCCCGGCGGCGCGAACATCGGTCTCATCGATACCGTCGCCCGCTACAGCCTCGATGCCGGGTATCACGTCGTCCTCGAAGGAATTCTGTACGCAGACCGCTACGGGCAGATGCTCCAGCAGCTGCGCGTCGACCATCGCGGGCACACCCACTGCTACTACCTGGAGGTTCCCTTCGCGGAGACCCTGGCCAGGCACGCGACCAAACCCATCGCAGAGGAGGTCGTTGAGAGGCAGCTGCGCGAGTGGTACCGGCCGCTCGATCTCCTGCCCGACGGTATCGAGACCGTCATCGATGCCGACAGCAGCCTGGCGGACACGGTCGACCGCATCATGCACGACACCGATCTGGCCCGGCTCCCCGCGCTGGAGCACTGACCAGCCGGGCGGCGAGCGCGGAGACGCGTGTCCGGACGAGGCAACGAGACCAAGCACACGATCTGATGCAGGCGCGGTTGTCTCCACCTTCCCCCTCGACATGGTGCAGGCCCAGCGACCGCTCACGTCGGCTTGCGCCCTGCGGCAGGGCAGGGGCCATCGGCATCACAGACACACGTCCTGCCTGCAGCCGCCGCACCCCATTGACCTGTCCGGCCCAGACCCGCACAGAGCGGATGGCGGAAATTGAGCCCGGAAGAACTGTTATGCAGGCCGCCCGCGACGGTCTCCCAGTCATCGGACATCATCAGGCGTAGACGGACAGGGAAGTTCTTACATGAGCAATCAGCACACGACGGACCCAGTAGCGCTGGTGAACGCTGCCCGCAACGGGGACGTGGAGGCGCAGGACGCACTGGCAAGCGCGTACCTTCCACTCCTCTACAACATCGTGGGCCGAGCGCTGAACGCTTCGTCGGACGTGGACGACGTGGTGCAGGACACCATGCTCCGTGCGTTGGACGGCTTGAACGGTCTGCGGACTCCTGAGAGCTTCCGTTCATGGCTGGTGGCGATCGCGATGAATCGCGTCCGCGCGCACTGGCAGGACGGCATGGCCGCTCCGGGCCCACTGGAGGAGGCCGGTGAGATCGCCGACCCCGGGGCCGACTTCGTCGATCTGACGATGGTGAGGCTGCAACTGTCCGGACAACGCCTGGAGACAGCGCGTGCGACGCGGTGGCTGGAGCCCGACGACCGGAGCCTGCTGTCGCTGTGGTGGCTGGAGTGCGCAGGGGAGCTGACCCGGACCGAGGTCGCCGAGGCCCTTGAGCTCTCGTCGCAATCCACTGCGGTCCGAGTGCAGCGGATGAAGGCGCAACTGGAAACGGCCCGCGTCGTTGTGCGGGCACTCGACGCGCAGCCGCCGTGCCAGGAACTTCGCAGGACTCTCACGGCATGGGACGGCCGCCCCTCGGCACTGTGGCGCAAACGAATAGCCCGGCACGCGCGTGACTGCGTCCGGTGTGCCGGAATGTGGAGTGGGCTGATGCCTGCCGAGGGACTGCTGGCGGGCCTGGCGCTGGTACCGGTGCCTGCGGTGCTGCTCGCGCTGTATCAGACGCAGGACGGGAGGATGACGCCTATTTCCGCTGCGCGGCCGCTCGATCCGGCGGCGAGCGATGGCGCGATAGCGGCCGCGTCCGGCCGGCACCGTTCTTCGGGCAAGCGGAACTCGGGCGGTCGGAGCACATCGCGCGCCGACGCGCGCCGGCGCCGCCGGAACCGGCGTCGAGCGGTCAGTGGCGCGGTGCTGGCCGCCTGTATGACCGGCGGAGGCCTCTGGCACATGTCCCTCGGGCCCGGAGAAAGCAGTCGCGGCGACAGCACGGCACGCACCCCTGCGGGACCCGTCGCTGACCTCGCGGCCCCCGAAACCGCCGCCCCCACGACACCGCCGCCGCTGCCGTCGGCATCGGCGTCCGCGACGGCCTCGCCCTCCGTGAAGAGAAGCTCCTCCGCCACCCCCAGCCGAACGCCGAAGAAGAGCGTCGCTCCGACGCCGACCGTCGCGCCCGCGCCAAGAGTCACCGCAACACCACCGGTCTCCGTGAGCACCACGGCCCAGGTCGTCAGCCTGGTCAACAAGGAGCGGGCGGCGGCCGGATGCGGCGGGCTCACTGAAGACTCACAGCTCACGGACGCAGCACAGCGCCACTCGGACGACATGGCAGCCCGCGACTTCTTCGAGCACACCAACCCCGACGGCGCGGACCCCGGACAGCGCGTCACCGATGCCGGATACCGCTGGTCGACGTACGGCGAGAACATAGCCCGGGGCCAGCAAACGCCTGAATCGGTGATGGAGTCATGGATGAACAGCCCCGGTCATCGCGCCAATATCCTCAACTGCTCCTTCAAGAACATAGGAATAGGCATCCACAAGGGCTCCGGCGGGCCGTGGTGGACCCAGGACTTCGGTGCGAAGTGACCGGCTGACAGCGGCCGTCAGCCCCAGGAGCAGCTTCTCCGGCGCTGCAGACACCCGCCGAGCCCACGGTTCCATGGTGACGAATACCGGGTGTGACTTCGGCCGGGAAGACCGGGCGCCGTCGTGTCCGACACCTCGCTCCGGCGCCCGCTTCGACGCACCTGCCGCAGCGACACGGTGGCCGTGGTGTGGAGGAGACCGCGTCCCGTGGAGCGGGCGTGGGCTCCGAGGAGCGGGGTATGCGGATACTCCCCCCGCAGCAATCTCAGTCAGCACGACTGTGTCATTCGTCTGCTTGCGGACCGCAGCGACGGAAGGACTGGGACCGGATGACGTTGGCGCACGGCATATACGTGGCAGCAGGGATTGGCATCCTTTTGGCTGCCGTCCTGCCCCCGGTGGTCCATCGGCGTCCCTTTTCCCTGCCCATGGTGTTCCTTGTCGCGGGCGCGGCGATTGCCCTGCTGCCGTTCGACGTGCCTGTAGTGGACCCCGTACGTGACCGGGTCTGGGTCGAGCATGTGACAGAGGTCTGTGTGATCGTGTCGCTGATGGGCGCGGGGCTGGCGATTGACCGGCCGTTCGGATGGCGTGCGTGGGCAGGGGCGTGGCGCTTCCTGGGGGTTGCCCTTCCGCTCACCATCGCTGCCATGGGGGTGTTGAGCTGGTGGCTCATGGAATGGCCCCCGGCGGTGGCCCTGTTGCTGGCGGCGGCGCTGTCGCCTACCGATCCGGTGCTGGCCGCGGAAGTGCGCGTGGGCGAGCCCACGAGCGGCGAGGACGAAGAGGACGAGGAGGAGGTGCGCTTCACACTGACGTCCGAGGCCGGTCTCAACGACGGCCTCGCCCTGCCTTTCGTACTCGCCGCCATAGCACTGGCGACCGCGGCGGGTGATGGGTGGTCCGCTGACTGGACAGGCCACTGGCTTCTGGCCGACGTGCTACTGCGAGCAGTCATCGGGCTGATCGCGGGAGTGGCCCTCGGCCGCCTCCTCGGCTGGCTGTTCTTCCGCTCCCGGCACGTGCGCCTCGCGCACCGGATGGAGGGGTTCACCGCGCTCGGCGCCACCTTCACCGCGTACGGGATCACCGAGTTGGTACACGGATACGGGTTCCTCGCCGTGTTCGTCGCGGCCTGCACCATCCGGGCCGCCGAGCGCAACCATGGATACCACCAAGTGCTGCACGGCTTCAGTGAACAGATCGAGCGTCTGCTGACCGCTGTCCTGCTCTTCCTCCTGGGCGGCTACCTGGTCGCTGACGGACTCTCGATCCTCGGTCCGCGAGGGGCTCTCCTGGGGATCGCCCTCATCATCGTGATCCGCCCGCTCGCCGGTGCTGCCGCCCAGCTGGGGTTTCCGTCCGGCCGGCGCGAGCGCGCTGTCACGGCGCTGTTCGGCATCCGGGGCATCGGCTCGCTCTTCTATCTCGCGTACGCACTCGGGGAAGGGCCCTTCGCCCGGTATGCCGACGAGCTGTGGGCAGTCGTGGCGTTCACGATCCTCGCCTCGGTGCTCCTGCACGGCGCGACCGCCACGCCAGTAATCAGGTACCTGGACCGGCA
Organism: Streptomyces poriferorum; assembly: GCF_019399235.1. Taxonomy (GTDB): domain Bacteria; phylum Actinomycetota; class Actinomycetes; order Streptomycetales; family Streptomycetaceae; genus Streptomyces; species Streptomyces poriferorum. Next base: position 12,737 of record NZ_JAELVH010000191.1, read on the forward strand.
GGGTTCCCAGCCCCGTGGACATAGTGAGCGTTCTCCCTCCTCACATTGATGCGAGGCGAAGGACAAGGACGGCCTGCACGACGTCGGTGATTCGGCTGGTGCCGCAGCGGAGCGTCCGCAGGAGGGGCCACCGCTCGAAGGCGGCGATCGCCTGCTCGCCCGAAACAGCGGATCTTGGAGTGGGTCGTGTTGTGGCCGTGCTTCCACCGCTTGGGAGTCCGCCCGAAACGGAACGCGTACGAAGCCGCCCGCGCCTTGATATGCCTTGTCCGCCCCGTACGTGAGTTCCGCTTCGGTGCAGGCTTCGGTGATCCGGTGCTGTCGCGCGGCGGTGAGGCCGTGAGTCGGGCGGCCGGGCCGAGCCGACGAGGCCCGGAGCAGCCGTCCGAACGGATGGGTGAGGACCCGCACGTTCATGCCGCGACGCTCGGGTTTCCCGGACTGGCAGGGGGTGCGGATTCGATCGGCGGCAGGGTGCCGTCGAGAATGACGAAGGCCTTCTCCCGGATCGTCCGCTCCGCTTGCTGCGCGCAGGCGGCGACGCAACAGATGGTCGTAGCGAGAGGGCGAGAGGGCGAGAGGCGTGCGGGGGCACTGCTCGAACTTCACCCGATACCGGCGGGCGTTTTGGGGTAGAAGCTTGCTGCTCGGAGCTCTGCGGCTGCCTGCAGACCATGTCTGGAGTGCCCGAAGAGGTGTAGTACCAGTCCCTACTCCCGTCCCGAACCACACAGGTGAAACATGTCTGACGTAGCCGTAACATCCGCCGATCTGTGTCTGCCCGACAGTGCGGACATGGACACAACGGTTCGCGACAGACGCTCGCTGCGCCTGAGACGCAGGCTGGAGCGCCTGATCGGGATCGCGGCCACCGAAGGCAACACGATAAGGACCTTGCGCAACGGAGACGAGATCTTCGGGGCGATGCTGGCAGCGATCCGGGACGCCGAATACACCGTGGACATGATGACGTTCGTGTACTGGCGAGGTGAGATCGCCGAGAAGTTCGCCGCGGCGCTCGCTGACCGGGCCCGTGCCGGGGTGCGGGTACGTCTGCTGCTCGACGGGTTCGGCAGCCGGCTCATAGAGAAGGACCAACTGGATCTGATGGTCGAGGCGGGGGTGGAAGTGGCCTGGTTCCGCAAGCCTCTCTATCTCTCGCCCCTCAAGCAGAACCATCGCTGCCACCGCAAGGTCCTCGTGATCGATGAGCGGACCGCATTCACCGGTGGTGTCGGGATCGCCGAGGAATGGTGCGGTGACGCCCGCAACGAACACGAGTGGCGCGACACCCACGTGCAGGTCAGCGGCCCGGCAGTGGACGGACTGGCCGCCGCGTTCGCCCAGAACTGGGCCGAGTGCCACGACGAGCTGTTCGACAGCCGTGACCGATTCGTCAACTGTGAGCGGCAGGGCGAAGCGGTGGTCCAGGTGGTGCGCGGTTCGGCGTCCTTCGGTTGGCAGGACATGCAGACCCTGATCCGGGTCGTCCTCGAATCCGCTGAGGAACGCCTCCGGCTCACGACCGCCTACTTCGCTCCGGACGCCTTCTTCACCCAGCTGCTCTGTGCCGCGGCCAAGCGCGGGGTGGAGGTCGAGATCCTGCTGCCTGGCCCGCACACCGACAAGAGGGTCTGCCAGCTCGCCGGACAGCGCTACTACGAAGACCTCATCGCCTGTGGCGTGAAGATCTACCAGTACCAGCCGACGATGCTGCACGCCAAGGTCATCACCGTCGACCGGGTTGCCTCACTGGTCGGCTCGACCAATTTCAACCGGCGCTCGCTGGACCACGACGAAGAGGTCATGCTTGCCGTGATGGACTGCGACTTCACCGCGGCCTTGGACGGGCACTTCGAGGAGGACAAGGAGAAGAGCGTGCTCATCGAACGCGCCCGGTGGAAGCGTCGCTCCATCGTGCAACGCGCCCGAGAGGCTGCGGTCGTGCCGATCCGACGCTACCTCTGAACGACGCGGCACCGCTGGTGAGGCTTGCGGCGGCGCTCCAAGGCGGCGTGGTGGTGGGGCCGTTTCGTTTGGATCAGCGTGCGGACAGCAATGAGGATGCCCACATGCGCAGTCCGGCCCTGCGGGAAGGGATGAAGCGATGACGTTGCATGCTGATGTGGCCGAGTTGCTGGCGGTCGCCGGCATCCTCGACGTGGACGTCGATGCTGCCATCGCGGACGAGCACGTCCGGTCGGCCGGGTACCAACGCGTTGTCTCGGTGACCGCTTCCTCGCGGAGCCGCGACCGAGACCGTGTGATCGTGGCCACGATCCTGCGCGACCCCATCGAGATCGTGTCCAAGACGGCGGTCGTCGCCCTCGTGGACACGATCGCGATGAAGGCGACCGGTCCTGCCGAGTTTCGGCAGTGGTCGGCCGAGCAACTGCCGGAGATCAATCAGTTCAAGACGGCGGGGTCCCGCGAGTTCATCCGCCGCCGCATCCACGACTGGCTGTTGTGGCTGTCCATCGAGGACGGTCACGTGCCGACACCGGTCGAGTTGGTGAAGGCCACGGACTGGATGCAGCGCGTCCTCGCCGAGGAGTCGACGTCGCCGGCGGTACTCGCCCTGCTCGCCGAGTCAGGCAGTAGCAAGAAGATTCGAAACATCGCGAAGAACCGAGCCGCGAGCCGCGAGCTGAGAACGCAGTGAGCCGTTAGCGGCAGTTGGCAGGCGCGCCGACTTCCTCACCCACAAGCACGGCGACGTTCCGACGATCATGCGGGGGAGCACGGTCCGGCCCAGCAGCACCCTTACTCGGGTAGGTCTTGATCCGTTGCTGGACGCCGAATTCGGCGGTGAGGAGTCTCGCCGGCTTTGGAGGCCTTGGCCTCCGTAGCCTTGCGCCGCGTTTGGACGTGATCCATGGCGCGCGCTTTTGGCTCGGCGGCGGGCGGCGACACCTCGACGGTGTCGCGGTGCGCCCGTACCCTTTTGCCGCCGGGCCACCGGTAGCCAGCACCACGAGGGGAAGGGCCCCGCTGCCACGCGTACCGCGTTCAGGCGCTCGAAGATCCCCCGGATGCCTCTGCGCCGCCTCCCGCTCCGGCTTCTCCGGCCGCGCTACAGGCCACGCAGGCTGCGAGTTGCCTACCCCGTGGTCCTCATCAGATGCAGATCACGATCTTTCCTCGGGTACGTCCGCGCTCGGCGTGTGCGTGGGCGTCGGCGATCCGCTCCAGGGGGTAGGTCTGTTCGATACGCGGTGTGTACCGGCCTTGCCCGCCCAGTTCCGCTGCCGCTGACAGGAGAGTGGAATCGTTCTCCGCGTTGACCACGTGCGTACCCAGACGCTGCCCACCCGCGTGGTCGGCGACCGTCGCGACGCGCTTCGGATCACCCGAGATCGCGACGAGGTCTTCCAGGGAGCCGGAGGCCGCGGTGTCGAGCACGATGTCGACTCCGTGCGGAGCGAGGGCGGTCAGGCGCTGCGCGAGGCCGGGGCCGTAGGTGGTGGGAACGGCGCCGAGCGCGGTGAGGAACTCGTGGTTGCGTTCACTGGCTGTCCCGATCACAGTGGCGCCTCGCGCTGCCGCGATTTCGACCGCCGCGCTCCCCACGCCTCCGGCAGCGCCCTCGACGAGCAGGGTGCGCCCCGCGAGGGAGCCGAGGGCGTCGAGCCCACGCATCGCGGTCACTGACGCGAGACCGGCGGCCGCGGCCTGGTCGTCGTTCCACGTGTCGGGGGTGTGCGCCCAGGCCGAAAGGATGACCAGCTCCGCGGTCGCGCCGGTGACACCGCCCAGTCCGAAGACGCGGTCGCCGATCCTCACCCCCTGCACCCCGTCGCCGATCTCGTCGACCACACCGGCGGCGTCGCGTCCGGGAATGGCGGGCAGGCCCAGGGGGAAGATCTGGTGCAGGTCGCCGGAGCGCAGCTTCCAGTCGATGGGATTGACGCTGGCCGCCGCGACGCGGACACGAATCTCACCGGGGCCGGGGTGAGGGTCGGGGGCCTGCTCGATCACCAGGCCCTCCGCTCCGCCGTATTCGTGGAACCGGGCTGCGCGCATGATGGTCTGCCTTACTTCGACGGGCCGGAATGACGTGTTCATCCGACGCTCGTCACTCTAGAACCTGACGTTGACGTGAGGTGCAAGCCGCAATTGCCGCCCGGCCGGAGCAGGACAGGTGCGGATGGGTGAAATTGCCGAGCGGGCGGGGCGAGCGCAGGGGACGCGCACCTACGAGGGATCACGCCGCCCGTCGCGGTCGACACCCGTGGGCCCTGGGCCCACGGGCGGGCTCGGCGATCCCGGCACGATGCGACGGCTTCCGTTCGTACGTGCACCGCATTGAACGCCCTCGGTCCGCCACAGGGTCGTATCTCGGCGCCGGCAACGGTTCGATCGGCCCCCGGGGCTGCCCCCGGAGCCGGTATTGCTAGCCTGAACCTGACGTCGACGTGAGGTGTGAGCGGGAAGGGAGTGACCTGCGTCATGCGTATCGGACAGCTCGCCAGGCGGTCAGGGGTCAGCGTGCGGGCCCTGCGCTACTACGAGGAACAGCGGCTCCTGGAATCGGCACGGACGTCCGGTGGCCAGCGTGACTATCCCGACGAAGCCCTGGAGCGGGTCCAGCTCATCCAGGACCTCTTCGCGGCCGGCCTCTCCAGCCGTACCGTCGTCGAACTCCTGCCGTGCGTGAGCACCGGCGTCGCGACCCCTGCCATGCTCGACCAGCTCATCACCGAACGCGACCGCATCACCGTACGCATCCAGGACCTGACCCGGGCCAAGGCCAAACTCGGCCGCGTGATCGAGAATGTGACCGCGGCGAACGTGGCGCAGGACTGACCAACCCATCACGAGGGGGGAGCGCCGACCTGCCCGG
>NZ_JAELVH010000192.1 GCF_019399235.1 Streptomyces poriferorum
TCGGTGAGCAGGTTGGTCAGTGCGCTGCGGGAGACGACGACACCCTTGGGGCGGCCGGTCGATCCGGAGGTGTAGAGCACGTACGCGGCCGTGTTCCCGGTGGTCGGGGAGGCGGGCGGCAGTGGTGTGGTGGAACGCCGGTTGTTCAGGGAGGTGAAGAGTGTCTGGTCCAGGACCAGGACGGGGTCGGTTTCGGCCTGCATGAATTCGACGCGGTCGGTGGGGAAGTCCAGGTCGATGGGCAGGTAGGCGGCGCCGGTCTTGAGGACGGCGAGGAGTGCGACCACGAGTTCGGTGGAGCGGGGCAGTGCCACCGCGATGAACTTCTCCGGCCTGGCTCCGTGCTCCATCAGGACGCGGGCCAGGCGGTCCGCCCAGGCGTCCAACTCCCGGTAGGTCAGGCGGGTGTCCTCGAAGACCAGGGCCACAGCGTCCGGGGTGGCGGCCGCCTGGGCTTCGAACAGCCCCACCACATCGGCATCAGCGGTACCGGCTGCCGGGACGGCTCCCGTTCCCCACTCCTCAAGGACCCGGACCCGCTCGGCCTCGGCCAGGACAGAGAGTCGGGAGACGGGTGTCGTCACGTCGGCGAGGAGTTGTTCCACCACGAACCGGAACCGCTCCGAGACCTGCTCGGCATAGGTCGTGTCGACCAGGTCGGGCCGGTAGTCGAGGCGGAAGGCCATGCGGTCGCCCGGAACGGCCGCGAGGCCGAGGGCGTAGTGGGTGCCGCCACGGATCTCGGCTCCCACGACGGTCAGGCCACCGTCATCGGCGAGGGTGTTGATCGTGGCCCGGTCCAGGGGGAAGTTCTCGAAGACGGTCAGAGTGTCGAACAACTCACCCGCACCCACCGCCTGCTGAATCTCAGTCAGACCGATGTGCTGGTGCTCCACCAGTTCGGCCTGCTCGTCCTGCAGCCGCCGCAGGAAGTCCCCCACCGGCTCGGCCGGGCGCAGCGCGGCCCGCAGGGGCAGGGTGTTGACGAAGAGGCCCACCATCGATTCGGCCCCGTGCAGGCTGCCCGGGCGGCCCGCCGTCGTCACGCCGAAGACCACGTCGTCACGGCCCGTGAGGCGGCCGAGCACCACGGCCCAGGCGGCCTGGACGACGGTGTTGGGCGTGACGCCGACCGTGCGCGCGGTGCGCGCGAGCAGGGCCGTGGTCTCCTCGGACAGCGAGAACTCCACCCGCTTCTGGGCCGCCGGCGTGGCGCCGGGTACGGGAGCGGCCAGCCTGGTCGGCTCGTCCACTCCGGCCAGTGCCGCACTCCAGGCCTTGACCGCCTGGTCGCGGTCCTGGACGGCGAGCCAGTCCAGGTAGTCGCGGTAGGGGCGTACCTCCGGCAGCCCGGTGGCGTCCTGACCGGCCGGGCCGGCGGCGTACAGGGCGAGTACGTCACGCACGACGAGTGGCAGGGACCAGCCGTCCAGAATGATGTGGTGGTTGGTCAGCACCAAGACCGTCCGGTCCGGGGTCAGCCGGACCAGGGTGAGCCTGACGAGCGGCGGGCGGGACAGGTCGAAGCGGGTCCAGCGGTCCTCGTCGAGGAGGGCCTCGCAGGCGGCTTCGCGCTCCGGTTCGGCCCGGTCGGTGAGGTCTACCTCGCGCCACGGAGCCCGCGCCTCGGCGGCGAGCACGGCGAGGGCCCGGCCGGATTCGCTCTGGTGGAAGCCCGCGCGCAGGCTCGCATGCCGGGTGAGGACCGTGTCGGTCGCGGCGCGCAGGGCGGCCGGGTCGAGGGTGCCCCTGAACTCCAGGACCAGCTGGGCGTTGTAGTAGTCCAGGCCCGTGGTGTCGAACTGGTGGTGGAAGTACAGGCCTTCCTGGAGCGGCGTGAGCGGAAGGACGTCCACCGCGCCGGGCACCGCCTCCCGCGCCTGCGCCAGATCGGCCGGAGTGATGCCCAGGTCCGCGGGGGCGGCCGGGGTCTCGTCGGGGCGGTCGGCCACGGTCAGGACGCCTGCCAGACCGGCCACCGTCCTGTGCCGGAAGACGTCGCGTGCCGTGAACAGCAGGCCGGCCCGGCGGGCGCGGGCCACGAGGCGGGTGGCCATGATGCTGTCGCCGCCCCGCTCGAAGAAGTTGTCGTCGATGCTCAGCGCGGCGGCCCCGAGGATCTCCGCAGCCAGTGCGCACAGGGTGTCCTCCTGCGCGGTGCGGGGGCCGCGGCCCTGCGTGTCGCCTGTCCCGTACTCCGGGGCGGGCAGGGCCCTGCGGTCGAGCTTGCCGTTCGGGGTGAGCGGCAGTGCGGGCAGCGTCACGAAGCCGGCCGGGACCATGTAGTCGGGCAGGGAAGCCGCAAGGTGGGCGCGGAGCTCGTCCGTACCGGCATCCGCGTCCCCGGTGCCGTCAGCCGGCACCAGGTAGGCCACCAGCCGGCGGTCGCCCGGCCTGTCCTCGCGAACGATCACCGCGGCCCTTCCGACTGCCGGGTGCCGGAGCAGCACCGACTCGATCTCGCCGAGCTCGATGCGGAAGCCGCGCAGCTTGACCTGGTCGTCGGCGCGCCGCTCGTACATCAGCTGTCCGTCGGCGGTCCATCGCACGAGGTCGCCGGTGCGGTACATCCGGGTGCCCGGGGCGCCGAACGGGTCGGCGACGAAGCGCTCGGCGGTGAGGTCGGGGCGGCCGCGGTAGCCGCGGGCGAGGCCGGATCCGGCGATGTACAGGTCGCCGGGAACGCCCGCCGGTACGGGGTGCAGCGCGTGATCCAGCACGTACACACGGGTGTTGAGGACGGGGCGGCCGATCGACACGGCGGCGTCCGCGGTGACGGTGGCGGCGGTGGACCAGACGGTGGTCTCGGTGGGGCCGTACAGGTTCGTCACCGACACCGCGTGCCCGGTGAGCGTGCGGGCCAGCTCGGTGGGCAGCGCCTCGCCGCCCACCAGGACCCGCAGGCCCGTGAGTGCGGTGGCGTCCTCCGCCGCGAGGGCGTGCCAGAGGCTGGGGGTGGCCTGCATGACCGTGGCCCCGGTGTGCCGGATCAGCGCGCCGAGCGCCTCGACATCCCGTACGGCATCGCGGTCCGCGACGACGGCGGCGGCGCCCGACAGCAGGGGGAGGTAGAGCTCGAGGCCGGCGATGTCGAAGCCGAGGGTCGTAACGGCGAGCAGCCGGTCGTGTTCCGTGAGGGGGATCCGGTCCTGCATCGCCGCAAGGAAGTTGTCGAGCGCCGCGCGGGTCACCTCGACACCCTTGGGCCGCCCGGTGGAGCCGGAGGTGTAGATCACGTACGCCGGGTGATCGCCCCGTACCCCGGCGGTCCGTTCGCCCTGCGTCAGGTCGGCGGTGGGCAGCGCGCCCGTACGCACCTGGTCGAGCAGGATTCGCTCGACACCGGTGGCCGGCATCCTGTCCGCGAGCTCGTCGCAGGTCAGCAGGAGGGACGGCCGTGCGTCGTCGAGGACGTACGCGATGCGGTCCGTGGGGTATTCGGGGTCCACCGGCAGGTAGGCGGCGCCGGTCTTGAGGACCGCGAGGAGGGCCACGACCAGGTCGGTGGAGCGGGGCAGGGCGACGGCCACGTACTGCTCGGGGCCGACACCCCGGCCGGTCAGCAGGCGGGCCAACTGGTTCGCGCGGGCGTTGAGTTCGCCGTACGTGAGCCGGCTCTCGCGGTGGAGGACCGCGACGGCGTCCGGGGCGGTCCGGGCGCGAGCTTCGAAGAGCTCGGGCAGCGAGGCACCGGGCAGCGGGCGCCCGGTGTCGTTCCACTGCTCCAGGACACGCTCCCGCTCGCTCTCGCCGAGCAGGCCGATGGCGCTCAGGGGAGCGCTCGGGTCGGCGGCGAGCGCGGTCAGGAAGGCGATGAACCGGTCCTGGTGGGAGGCGAGTTCGGCCTCGGTGTAGAGCGCCGGATTGCCGTCGAAGTCGAGCCGGACGCCCTCGTCCCCCATGGGGTCACCGAAGGACGTCACGGACAGGTCCCTGACGGGGCCGGTCGACAGCGGGTGCATGACGGTGCCGAGGCCGCCGAAGGAGATCTCCTGGCCGAAGGACATGGCGTTGACCATGACCGAGGACAGGCCACCGGTTCCGCCGGACAGGTTCAGCTCGCGGTGCAGGTCCTCGCCGCGGTACCGCTGGTGCCGCAGCGCGCCGTTGACCTGGGCGGTCGCCTGGCGCACCAGATCCGCCAGACTCAGGCCCGGGGCCACGGTGAACCGCAGCGGAACCTCGTTGGCGAGCATCGCGGGGGTAGTGAGGGCGAGGGCGTCGGCGCGCGCGGTCATCGGCAGGCCGACCACCACGTCGGCGGTCGAGGTCAGACGGTGGGTGTAAGCGGCGACCGCGGCGACGAGGACGAGCGACCAGCGGCCCGATCCGCGCAGCCCGGCCAGCTGTCCGGAGGTCAGCCGCACGCTGCGGCGCAGGGGCTTCGGCGACGGCTCGGCGGTGCGGCCGGTGAGCGTCGAGGATTCGGGAGTCTCCCCGAAGAGGTCCAGCCAGTACGTGCGGTCCTTGTCGTGCTGGGCCGAGGCGCGGTACTGGGCGTCCTTGCCGAGGAGTTCGGCCAGCGGCCGGATCCGGGTGGGTGCGGGCTCCTGGCCGGCCGCGAGCGCCGTGTACGTGTGGGCGAGCCGGCGGAGGTACAGGGTCTGCCCGTAGCCGTCGAGTACGAGGTGATGGTGCCGGAAGTAGAAGAGGGTCCGGTCGTCGCCGAGCTCGAAGAGGGCATGGGTGTACAACTGCCCGGCCCGCGGGTCCGCCGGGACGGACAGGTCGTCGTCCATCCACGCGCGGGCGGCCGCGTCCGGGTCGGCCGCGGTGCTCACGTCCACGAACCGCACCGGCACCTCGCCCGCGGGCTCGACGATCTGGTGCGGCTCGTCGCCGTCGTCGTCGAAGCGGGCGCGCAGGGCGTCGGTCTCGGCGACGGTGCGGCGCACGGCCTCGGCCAGCAGGGCGTGGTCGATCCGTCCGTCGATGCGGAAGCAGGTGGCACAGTTGTACAGCGGGCTGTCCGGAGCCAACTGCTGTGCGACCCAGATCCCCATCTGCGCCGCGGAGACAGCCTGACGAACCGACCCATGCTCTGACACTGAATACCTACTCACGTTTCTCTGCGGACGAGCTTGTGTGCTGTGGGGGATCGGGGACCCGGCCGGCCGGTGGCCGCTGCCGCGGGATCAGGCCGCGTGGGCCAGTTCGGCGCGGATGACCTCGACGAGGGCGTTGAGCGTGGGCGCGTCCCACATGACGGTGGGCTCGAGCGTCAGCCCCAGGTGCTCCTCGATCTCGGTGACCACGGTCAGCGCGTAGAGCGAGTCGAGGCCGTAGTTGGCCAGCGGGACGTCGGGGTCGATCTCCGCGGCCGGCAGCTGGACGTGCTCGGCTATGCGCTCCTTGAGCCAGCCGGTCAGCTCCTCGGGGGAGTGGTCCTGGTTGTTCTTCTCGATGATGGGGCTGGACATGGTCAGTTCTCCTTGGGAAGGCGATCGGCGAGCTGTCGTCTCACCAGACCGAAACTGGTCGAGGACTCGTAGCGCTCCAGCAGCTCGTCGAAGAGCCGCTGTTCGAGAGGGCCGGGCAGGTTCTCCGGCCGGGTGCCCGGACGCAGGGTGAGCCGGTTCAGGGCCGCCGCCGCCCAGGCGGGGTCGGCGAAGAACGGGTCCGGGTGGTGCTGGTTGTTGCGCCACAGTTCGACGCAGCTGGCACCCACCAGGACGTTGACGTAGCGGTGGGTGAGGTCGTAGCTGGCGGAGCTCGCCGCGACGGACAGCTCACTGGCCGGGATCGCGGCGCACTCCTCGGCGAGCAGGGCGAGCTCCGCCGTCAGCTGCTGTCCGACGCGATGGATCTCGCGCCGCTCGTGGTCCCGCCCGGTGATCGCGTCGAGACCCGGGGCGAGTGAACGGCTGAGCCGCTCACGCCCGCCGGCGCTGACGGTCAGCCGGTCGAAGGGGATGCCCGGCAGGTCGGCGTCCAGGCGGAAGAGGTCCGCCGGGGCGGCCGGGCCGTCCCGCCACGAACGCTTGGCGAGCAGCGAGAGCTGGGGCAGCAGAGAGACCTGGCAGGCAGCACGCGCGGCGTGTCCGAAGCCGGCCGGCTGGATGTCGCGCAGCAGCTTCTGGAAGATCGCGTTGTCGCCCTCGCGCATGTAGAAGTGCGCCCCGAGCAGCGTCGAAAGCCGGTGCATCGCGTCCATCAGCACCTTGGACACGAAGAACTTGACGGCCTGCGCGTAGATTCCCGTCTCGGCCGGTACCAGATGGATGGCCCGGGCGGCGACCGTCGAGAACGCCTCGCAGAGCAGCAGGTCGGCATGGACCCCGGCGAGGACCGAGCGCACCTGGGGGATGTCCGCGGCGGTACGCCCGTACAGCTTGCGGGACTTGAGGTGCCGCAGTGTGGTGCGAAGCCCGGTGTCCAGCATGCCGGTGAACATCGCCACCAGGGTGGTCCGGGTGATCTGGAAGGACTTCAGCGCGGTCTCCAGGCCGAGGCCCTGGCGGCCGACGACGGAGTCGGCGGGCAGCGGGCAGTCGTCGAACTCGACACCGCCGAGCTGCACGCCGCGCATGCCGACGCTGGGGAAGCGCGGCAGGTAGCGCATGCGGCCGTCCGGGATCCGGGACTTGTCCACCAGGATCTGGGAGTGGCTGCGCGGCCCCGGCCGGGCGTCGGTGCGCGCGAACATGACGACCGCGTCGGAGCGCTGGAGATTGGTGATGATCTCCTTGCGGCCGTTCAGGAGCAGCCCGTCGGGGCCCGGCATGGCCTCGAACTCGGTGCCGGCCATGTCGTTGCCGTGGGCCAGCTCGTGGTAGGCGACGGAGACCTTGCGGTTGTCGAGGAGCATCCCGGCGACCTGGCGGCAGTGCTCGTCGTTGCCGGCGGTCCAGATGTTGACCGAGGCGATGAAGGAGCTGACGCCGTAGCCGAGGCCCAGACACGGGTCGCGACGGTAGACGGAGCGCATGATCTCGATGAGTTCGTCGAGCCGGGTCAGCCGCCCGCCGTACTGGGGCGGTACGAACTCGGCGTTGAGCCCGTAGGCGTCGAGCGCCTGCTCACCGGCTGCGAACATCTCCGCCCGTTCGTCAGCGGCGAGGATCTGTGTGAAGCCGAGCGGGTTGCCCGGGTCCCGTGGGTCGCCGAAGAGACGCTCCATGGCGTCGGCGCGATGCGGAGCCACGGCGTCCGGAGCGGCGGGCAGCTGGGTCTTCATGAGGTACTCCCGGCCGTCTCGCCATCGGGGGTGGAGTCATCAGTGGTGGAGTCATCCGGGATGGAGCCGTCGGATGTGGCGCCGTCGGAGGTGGAGCTGCTGGATGTGGCGCGGTCCGAGGTGGCGCCGTCGGGGGTGGAGCTGCCGGATGTGGCGCCGTCAAGGGGGGAGGCGTCGGATGTGAAGCCGTCGGACGTGGAGCCGTCGAGCGTGGAACGGAGCGTGGGGACGGCCGGGCCGAACGCGTGCTCGGCGAGGCGGTCGTACGCTTCGGCGCCCGCCTCCTCCAGTGGGCTGCCGAGCCGGGTGAGGGCGGTGCGCAGGGTGGCCTGGAGCCAGAGCGCGTTGCGCCAGATCGTCGGGGACTGCGCGTCCCCCGCCGGCTGCGGGTTGTTCAGCCACAGTTGCAGGCAGGCCGTGGCGGCGAAGCACAACTCGTAGCGCTCGGCGAGGACGAACGCGGTGGGCGGTACGTCCTGCGGAGTCCGGCGCAGTTCCGCGAACTCGGTGTGCAGCGCGTCCGCGGCGGCCTCGACCTCCTCGGCGAGGACGACGACCTGCCGGGGCAGCAGCCCGCGCTCCGCCTGCTCGGCGATACGCGCCACGGCAGCGGGGAGGCTCTGCATCAGGCTGCTGCCGCGCATCGCCAGGAGGCTGAGTCCACCTGCCGTGAACTCCGTGGACGGTACGGAAAGGGATGTGGCGGCGGTGACGCCCGCCTCGTCGCAGCGGCCCCGGCGATAGGCCGCCGCGAGGAGCGGGAACTGGTCGATCAGGGCGTTCCGGTTGACCGCCGTGTTGCCGTCGAAGATCGCGACGACACGATGGTCGCGTTCCAGTTTGGCGAAGAGCCCGTCGGCGTACTCCTGGGTGAGGAAGCTCCTGACGCCGAGGAGTTCGGCGACCCGGTCGAGCACGTTCTGTGCCAGGTCGGGTATCAGCGCCTTGGCGACGGCGGAAACGACGCTCATCTCGCCGGGGAGCGCGTGCACGCTGCGGGCGGCCACCAGGCCCGTCGCCTCGGCGAGGAGCTGTGCGGCGTACACCTCGCCGATGATGCGGCGTACCCGGGGCAGATCGCCGAGCGTGCGCCCGTACAGCCTGCGGTTCCTGGCGTAGTCCACGCCGAGCCGCAGCGCGGTGTCGCCCGCCCCGAGAGACAGGGCGGTGCTGGCGGTGCGGGTGAGCTGCAGCGCCTTGAGCACCGTCTCGATGCCGGTACCCACCTCGCCCACCAGCGCCGAGCCGGGTATCAGCGCGTCATGGAAGGCGATGCCGCTGATGTCCGCGCCCCGGATGCCGTGGGTGGGGATCTTGGGCGGACAGCTGTACGCGTCAGCCGCCAGGCCGCGCTTGTCGACCAGGAACAGGCTGAACCCCCGGGGCCCGCCGGCGGGGTCCGTCCGGGCCAGGACACAGATGAACCCGCCCCGCGTGGCGTTGTTGATCAGCCACTTCTCACCGTTCAGCCGCCATCCGCCGTTCTCCGGGGTCGCGCTGAGTTCACCGGCGAGGAGGTCACTGCCGTGGGCGCGCTCGGTCAGCCCCCAGGACACGACGGCGCCGTCGGCGATCAGCGCGCCGAGCGCGGCGGCCTGGTCGGCGCCGCCCGCCACCCACACCGGTGCGGCGCCCAGGAACGTCTTGCCGTGCGCGACCGCGACGGTGAGGTCGCGGCGGGCCACCGTACGCAGCAGCTGCATCAGGTCCGTGTAGTCGCGCAGCTCGCCGCCGAACGCGGCCGGTACGTAGTGGTCGTTCAGCCCGAAGGCGTCGAGTACCCCGCACGCGGCGGCCGGGAACTCCTCCCGCTCGTCGAGACCGGCCAGATCGGCGGGCCGGAACGCGCCGTGTTCCTCGCCCGGTCTCCCGAGCAGCGCGTCCAGTGCGCCGGCAGCGGAGTGATGCACGTGCGGGGTCCCCCCGTTGTCCAGCGGGCTCATGGCCGGTGACGGCTCTGTCGACTCGGCCGGTGCCGTACCTTCACGTCGCATCTCACGCCTGCCGCGGGGCGAGTGCGCTGCTCAGCTGCCGGTCGGCCTCCACGTGGAGAGTGTTGAGCTCCCCGGCCCGGAACGCCTCGCGCATCGCCGCCCGCTGGATCTTGCCGCTTGTGGTGCGCTTGATGCCGCCGCGCCGCACCAGGACCACCGCGGACACCCGGGCGCCGAACTCGCGGGCCACCGTCTGCCGCATGTCCATGGCGAGCTTGCGCAGCACGTCCTCTGCGAGCCGGCCGCGGACCTCGTGGGTCACGACGAGCAGCTCCTCCTCACGGCCGTCCTCGCGGACGGTGCCGACGCCGAACACGGCACCGAACAGACCTTGCAGATCCTCGTGCTGGGCGCGCAGCTCGTGCTCGATGTCCTGGGGGTAGAGGTTGCGTCCCCGGACGATCAGCACCTCCTTGATACGTCCCGTCACATGGATCTCGCCGTCGTGCAGGACGCCCAGGTCGCCGGAGCGCAGATAGCCGCCCTGCCCGTCCGCGGTCTCGGCCCGGAAGGTGGCCTCCGTGGCCTCCGGGTTCTCCCAGTAGCCCAGGGCGACGCTGGGCCCGCGCAGCCAGATCTCGCCGATGCGGCCCTGCGGCAGCACCTCGCGGGTCGCCGGGTCGACGATCCGTACCGTGTAGTCGTGCGGGGTGCCGCAGGCGACCACGGACCTGCCGGGACGGTCCGCCCCGACGGGTTCGAACACGTGCCGTTCCAGGCCCTCGGTGTCGACGTGCCGCACCACCGGCTCACGGTCACCGGCGCCCGAGATGAACACGGTCGCCTCGGCCATGCCGTAGCACGGGGTCAGGACCTCGGGCCGGAAGCCGGCGCCGGCGAACCGCTCGGCGAACCCGCTGAGCGTGGAGGCCTGTACGGGCTCCGAGCCGTTCGGCGCGAACCTCCAGCGTGACAGGTCGATCCCCGCGAGCTGCTCGTCGGTGATCTGCCGTGTGCACAGTTCGTACGCGAAGTTGGGCGCCGCCGACCAGTGGAGGTCGTACTCGTCCACCATCCGCAGCCACCAGTGCGGCCGCTTGAGGAACGTGGTCGGGGCCATCAGGGTGCATGAGCCGCCGAGGATCAGCGGGGGCAGCAGAATCCCCATCAGACCCATGTCGTGGTAGTGGGGGATCCAGGAACCGAACCGGGTGCGCTCGTCCAGGCCGAAGGACCGCCGCAGGCCGTCCACGTTGTGCAGCAGATTGCCGTGGGTGATCATGACTCCCTTCGGCTCGCCCGTGGAGCCGGAGGTGTACTGGAGCAACGCGAGGGTTTCATGGCCGAGTTCGGGCGCCACCCACTCGCCCGGCGCGGTCAGCTCCGCGAGGTCCGTCCGGAGGCAGTCGGCCCGGAACGAGTCCTGACCGTCCGCCCAGGCCAGCACGTCGTCGTGGGCCTCGCCGTTGGTGAGGACCAGCGAGACACCGGCGTTCCTGGCGATGGAGGTGACCCGCTCGCGCTGATGCCGGTACTGGCCGGGCAGGGGTGCGGGCACCGCGACCACTCCGGCGTACAGGCAGCCGAGAAACGCGACGGCGAAGTCGATTCCCTCGGGATACAGCAGAAGGGCGCGGTCACCGACCGTCAGCCGGCGCTGGAGCTCCACCGCAATTCGCTGCGCCTCGGTGTCGAGTTCCGCATAGGAAACGGTTTGGCTTCCCTTTTCTGTGGACAGTTCTCGTACGAATGCGACGGCAGGATCCCCGGGTCTGGACAACGCATTTGCTCGTACGGCCTCAGTAACACTCGAAAGACCCACGAAACCAATGGACATTGACCACTCCCAGTATGCGGCGCGCGACAGATTCCATCCGGCTGCGGAACATAGCCCGGAGCTTCACGGACAGTCAACAGAACTTCACGGCGTGACGACCCCCTGACCTCTTACGCGGTGCGCATGGGTCATCACGGAACGTTCAACTTTCCGGGGTTCCTGCCCTGTTGCGCCAGCACGCGGGAGTCGCCGACGGAGAAGCGGCATTGCTTATTTGGGCCGCGATATTCAGCCTGACCTTAATCCGGTGACAGGATGCGCGGCCCGGTGTTGAATACGTCTGCCCAGCAACTGCTGGAACGTCTTTAAGGCACAGCTTTAAGTCGGAAAATGAGAGGTCCAGGAGTGAAGCAGACGGGGCTCGAAGCGATTCTTCCGCTGACTCCGCTCCAAGAAGGCCTCCTGTTCCACTGCCTTTATGACTTGGACGCCCAGGATGTCTATGTGTCCCAGCACGTACTCGACATCGAAGGCGACCTGAACACCGGTGCGCTGCGCTCCGCCGCCGAGGCGCTCATGGCCCGGCACGCCACCCTGCGCGTGGGATTCCGCCACCAGGGCCTGGCCAGGCCCGTGCAGATCGTGCCCCGTTCCGTACCGGCCCCCTGGCAGGAAGCCGACCTCACAGGCGACCCCGACGAGGCCACCCGGACGGTGCGCGCCGACGAGCTGCTCCGCGAGGACCGCGAGAGGCGTTTCGACCTCGCCGCCCCGCCCCTGGTGCGGTTCACCCTGATCCGCCTCGGCGAGCAGCGGTTCCGGTTCTCGATGACGTTCCATCACCTGCTGGTGGACGGCTGGTCGTTGTCCGTCGTCCTGCACGAGCTGTTCGCGCTGTACGCCAACGAGGGCGACGCCGGGGCGCTGCCGCCCGTCACGCCCTACCGCCAGTTCCTCGGCTGGCTCGCCGCCCAGGACCGGGACGGTGCCCGCACGGCGTGGGCCGAAGCCCTGGCCGGCTTCGACGAGCCGTCGCTGGTGGCGCCCCGGCAGACGGTCGAGGCACCGGCCGCCGCGCCTCGCCGGGTCACCTTCGGCCTGAGCGAGGAGTCGACCAAGGCGCTCACCGCCCGGGCCCGCGCACACGGGCTGACCCTCAACACCCTGGTGCAGGGCGCGTGGTCGGTCCTGCTGTCCAAGCTGACCGGCCGGGACGACGTGGCGTTCGGCGCCACCGTGTCCGGCCGGCCCCCGGAGATCCCCGGCATCGAGAGCATGGTCGGCCTCTTCATCAACACCGTGCCCGTACGCATGCGCCTCACCCCGGCCGAGAGCACCGCCCGGATGCTCGACCGCCTCCAGCACGCGCAGGCCGGACTGATCCCGCACCAGCACCTGGGGCTCACCGACATCCAGCAGGCGGCGGGCGCCACCGAACTGTTCGACACGATCGTCGTCTTCGAGAACTACCCGTACGACGCGGGCCGGTTGACCGCGTCGTCGTCGGGAGAGCCAGTCGACAGCACCTCCTCCGCGGTGCGCATTGTCGGCCAGCACACCAGCGACCAGGCCCACTACCCGCTCGCTCTGATCGCCCTGCCCGGCGACACCCTGCGGTTCCGGCTGGACTGCCGGCCCGACCTGTTCGACCGGTCCACGGCTGTGGTGTGGGGCGAGCGGTTCGTGCGGGTGCTGGAGGGGCTGCTCGCGGAGCCGGGTCGTGGGATCGGGGCGGTGCCGGTCCTGTCGGGTGACGAGCGGGACGCGGTGGTCGA
>NZ_JAELVH010000193.1 GCF_019399235.1 Streptomyces poriferorum
CCGGAACGAACAGCGCTCCGGCCCGGTGCGCATGAAGGGGGTCGGGGTCCTCGGCGCACTGACGGTCGTTCATGACGCTCCTCGTGAGACTGGGGGACGGGGGGACGGGTGGGACGCCCGGGCTCCTGAGCGGCCGGGGCATGCCAGTGACGCTATGCCTGTCCCCGCCGGACCGGACATGCCCGTTGGCGGACTCTTGATCCCGGGTGGCCGACCCTTGACGCGCGATTGACGTCGCCTGCCGGTGGCGGCCCTCCCCCGGCTCGGCCGGTGGCACGACGTGGCATCACGTGACACCAGGTGGCACCACGAGGCACCACGAGGCGCCATGAAGCGCCAAGCAGTACGCGAGGAAACATGCAGACACACACGACACGCCACCCACACAGTCAAATGACGACGCATCTACCCAGGTCAGAAGCGATCTCGCCGACACGCATCCAAGAATGACGCCATACGGCTTGCGCGTGGCGCCATCATGGTGCCATCATGGCGTCATGGACCTCACCCCGTATGTCGACACCCCGCACCGCGTACGGCAGAGAAGAGCCAGACGCTCGGACAGGGCTACACGGGCTGGGTGCGCTAGCCCCCCAGCCACCCGCACCACTTCACCCACACCACGTCCCACCAGCGGGGACGCCGCCAAGAGCCAAGAGGACGGGACAGCCATGCCTTCTTTCGACACCTCCGAACCGATCTCGGTCACCGCTCACGTGGAGGCCGGTTCCATCCAGTTCACCGCGGGCGACCGCCCCGACACCGTCGTCGAGGCGCGGCCCCGCGACCCGAAGAAGGACCAGGACATCCGGGCGGCCGAGCAGACCGAGGTCACGTACTCGGCCGGCGTACTGACCGTCCGGACGCCCAAGCAGCGCTACCTGATCGGCCGCACCGGCACGGTCGACGTGACGGTCGAGCTGCCCACCGGATCGCGCATCGACGTGACCGGGGCCTGGGCCCAGGTGCTCGGCGAGGGCCGGCTCGGCGAGGTCCGCGTGAAGACCTCGTCCGGGGATGTCCGCCTCGACTCGACCGGCCCGCTGCACCTGACCGCGTCGCACGGCTCGATCACCGTGGACCATGTCGAGGGCAAGGCCGAGATCACCACCAGCTCCGGCAGCCTGCGCGTCGGTCTCGTCGACGGACCCGCCGTCCTGAAGAACTCGCACGGCACCACGACGGTCGGCGCCGCCACCGGCGAGCTGCGGGTGAGCGGCTCCAACGGTGACATCGACATCACCCGGGCCGAAAACTCGGTCACGGCCACCACCGCCCACGGAACCCTGCGCGTCGCCGAAGTCGCTCGCGGATCCGTCCAGTTGGAGACGAGCTACGGAGCCATCGAGGTCGGCGTCCGCGAGGGCACGGCCGCCTGGCTCGACGTCAACTCCGGTTCCGGCCAGGTGCGCAACACCCTCACCGCCTCCGAGACCCCCGCGAAGACCGACGACACCGTCAGCATCCGCGCCCGCACCCGCTTCGGCAACATCGACATCCGCCGCGCCAAGGCCTGACCCCCACAGCAGCAGCCCTCAGCTCGCTCAGCCCCATCCACCTTCAGCCTTCGAACGGGAGGGCTCCATGCCTTCATCTGTCATGCCCACATCCAGGAAGAGTGACGGCCGGTCGTTGCCGGACGCCGTCTCCGCCATCGGTCTGCGCAAGTCCTACGGGGACAAGGTCGTCCTCGACGGGATCGACCTCCGTATCCCCGCAGGCACCGTGTTCGCACTGCTCGGCCCGAACGGCGCCGGCAAGACCACCGCGGTGAAGATCCTCTCCACCCTCGTCACCGCCGACGCCGGCGACCTCCACGTCGACGGCCACGACCTGACCACCGACCCGCAGGCGGTACGCGCGGCGATCGGTGTCACCGGACAGTTCTCCGCCGTCGACGGCCTGATCACCGGCGAGGAGAACATGCTCCTCATGGCAGACCTGCACCACCTCTCCAAGCAGGAGGGACGACGGGTCGCCGCCGAGCTGCTGGAACGCTTCGACCTGACCGACGCCGCGTCGAGGCCCGCCTCCACCTACTCCGGCGGCATGAAACGCCGCCTCGACATCGCCATGACCCTCGTCGGCAACCCCCGGATCATCTTCCTCGACGAGCCGACCACCGGCCTCGACCCCCGCTCCCGCCACACCATGTGGGGCATCATCCGCACCCTCGTCACCAGCGGCGTCACCGTCTTCCTCACCACCCAGTACCTCGACGAAGCAGACGAACTCGCCGACCGCATCGCCGTGCTGAACAACGGAAGGATCGCCGCCGAAGGCACCGCCGACGAACTCAAACGCCTCATCCCGGGCGGCCACGTCCGCCTCCGCTTCACCGACCCCGCCGCCTACCACTCCGCAGCATCCGCTCTGGAGGAGGTCAGCCGGGACGACGACGCCCTCGCACTCCAGATCCCCAGCGACGGCAGCCAGCGCGAACTGCGCTCCATCCTCGACTGGCTGGACTCGGCCGGCATCGAGGCGGACGAACTCACCGTCCACACCCCGGACCTCGACGACGTGTTCTTCGCCCTGACAGGCAACGACCAGCCGGCCCAGCCCCACCAGTCCAAGGAGACAGTCCGATGAGCGCCATCGCCCTCGCCGTCCGCGACTCGAACACCATGCTCCGCCGCAACCTCCTGCACGCCCGCCGCTACCCCTCCCTCACCCTCAACCTCCTGCTCACCCCGATCATGCTGCTCCTGCTCTTCGTCTACATCTTCGGCGACGTCATGAGCGCCGGCATCGGCGGCAACGCCAACCGCGCCGACTACATCGCCTATATCGTCCCCGGCCTGATCCTCATGACCATCGGCTCCACCACCATCGGCACCGCCGTCTCGGTCTCCAACGACATGACCGAAGGCATCATCGCCCGCTTCCGCACCATGGCCATCCACCGCGGCTCCGTCCTCGTCGGACACGTCGTCGGCAGCGTCCTGCAATGCATCGCCAGCGTCGTCCTCGTCGGCGCCGTCGCCGTCGCCATCGGCTTCCGCTCCACCGACGCCACCCCCCTGGAATGGCTCGCCGCCCTCGGGCTCCTCGCCCTCTTCGCCACCGCGTTCACCTGGATCGCCGTCGGCATGGGCCTCATCAGTCCCAGCCCCGAAGCCGCCAGCAACAACGCACTCCCCATGATCCTGCTCCCCCTCCTCTCCAGCGCCTTCATCCCCGTCGAGACCATGCCCGGCTGGTTCCGGCCCTTCGCCGAGTACCAGCCCTTCACCCCCGCCATCGAAACCCTCCGCGGCCTCCTCCTCGGCACCGAGATCGGCCACAACGGCTGGCTCGCCCTCGCCTGGTGCCTCGCCCTCACCGTCCTCGGCTACCTCTGGTCCACCGCCAAGTTCAACAACGACCCGAAGTAGTTCCGGTCAGCGGCTCGAAGTCTTCTCCCGCCCCCGGGGCGGCGTACTCCGACACCACGTCGGCGTAGGCCGCCCCGTCGGGCTGGGACATCGCCCGTGGCAGTCCAGCCGATCAGTTGCATCGTCCGCTGCCGCTGTAGCAGGGCGAGTAGCCGGCGCTCGGGGTGGGCGCGGGGTCCGGGTGCGACAGTTCGTACTCGTGCTGACCGAGGACGAGCGTCATCGCCACGGCGCCGACGGTCAGGAGCTGCAGGACCGCTGTCCACGGGGAGCGAGACAGCGCCGCGAGCACGAAGAGGACGGCCACGGCGATGAGGAAGTGCTGCATGAACGCGATGCTCGCCAGGTCCGCCTCGTCGATCTCCTCCCGGTTCCCCTGCGCGGCCCACCCGTCCATCCCGTAGCCGAACATCGTCCACCCGAAGACCAGGACCTCGACGATGAGCAGCATGGCGGCGGTGGCGATGTCCGAGCCGCGGGACGTGGTGTTCGACCAAGGCCATCTGCGTCGGGACAGACGCGCGCGAAGCTCATGAGTCATGCACTCATGCTGCCGAACCGGCCACCGGCGGGCATGAGTACGCACACTCATTCGACATGACCGCCTTCGCGAGGCTCAGGCACTGTCAACGAGCCTCGGGGTCACCACACTTGGGGCCCGTTTCCGCCATATCGAGATGCCTGCCGACCGCGCGATCTTCTACCCGGGAGATGGACCAGCAGATGGCCCGCTGACCCGGCGTTCGCTCCCTGCCGAACCAAAAGGTGCTACTCGGCTGCTCGTTGAGGCCCCTCCACCGGGAAGTGGATCGGGCTCAGCAGGTACTGCGTCCGCTCAGAGGTCGGCCGGTTGGACAGTTTCGGCGCGATGGCCGCGCGCAGTCCGGTGATGAGTTCGTCGAGCTCTCCCGGGCTGAGCCAGAGTGCATGCTGCCGGTAACCCACCTGGTCGGCCACAGGGTCGGCCCCGTCACGGTCGAGATAGCCGTTGAACTCGGCCAGCAGCGCCGTCATCGCGGTGGCGAAAGCCTGCCGGTGGTCGTCGGGGGTGAGGTCGCGGATCGAGTCGGGGCCGATCACAGCCCGGTCCCGGCGCAACCGATAGTGACGCTGGACCGCACCTCGCACCCTGCGCTCCTCGGCCACCTCCAGGATCCCGCCCGTCGCCAGCAGGTCGATATGGCGGTACACGGTGGCCTTGGAGGCTTCGGGGATCCGGGCACAGAGCTGAGTGGTCGTCATCACCCGTCCGCCGCCCATCGCGTGAACGATCCGCAGCCGGATGGGGTGGGCGAGCAGCTCCAGGGAGTCCATACCCACACCTTCTCATGACTGATACCTTTCTCAACCATGCGAACGGATGAAGACAACGCGCTCGCCAGGGTTCAGCGATTCGCCACGCTCCTGCGGGCGGAGCGTTTCGCCGAGATCGTCGAGTTCTTCACGCCTGCGCTGCGCGGTGCCGTGTCCTCGGACGCGCTGCGGCTCGCGTGGACGGCCGAGGCGGCCGGACGGGGCGGGGAACCGGTGATCGGGGAGCCTTCGCGGGCGGACGGAGACACCTCCCCGGTGCGCGTACGTATCCCGGTGAAGTGTGCCGACGGAGGCTTCACCGTGGTCACGTCGGTGGGCGACGACGGACTGCTCCACGGGCTGCGGTTCGAAGCGGATGGCGGTAGCTGGCGGCCACCGCGGTACGCGGAGCCGGAGCGCTTCACCGAACAGGACATCGTGGTCGGCCATGGTCCGCTCGCCGTGCCGGGAACGCTGAGCATGCCCGTCGGCACCGGCCCGTGGCCCGCCGTGGTTCTGCTCGGGGGTGGCGGCGCGTTCGACCGGGACGAGAGCGTCGGCCCCAACAAGCCGCTCAAGGACCTTGCTTGGGGACTCGCCTCGCAGCAGGTGGCCGTGCTGCGGTTCGACAAGATCACCTTCACACAGCCCGGCAGCCTGCCCTCGGGATTCACGATGGCCGACGAGTACCTGCCGTACGCTCTCGATGCCGTCCGGCTCCTCCGGGAGCGGCAGGAGGTGGACTCGGACCGCGTCCACCTCCTCGGTCACAGCATGGGCGGCAAGGTCGCGCCCCGGGCCGCCGCCGCCGATCCGTCGATCGCCGGCCTGGTGCTCCTCGCGGCGGACGCCCAGCCGATGCATGAGGCGGCCGTACGCGTCGTACGCCATCTCGCCGCGCGCACCCCTGGCCCGGACGCGGACGAGGCGGTGGCGGCGCTGACCCGGCAGGCAGCGCTCGTAGCGGGCCCCGAACTCGTTCCCGGCACCCCGTCGGAGCTGTTGCCCTTCGGGCTCTCCGCAGCGTACTGGCTCGACCTGCGCGCCTACGATCCGGTGGCGACGGCTGCCGGACTTACGTGCCCGATGCTGATTCTGCAGGGCGGTCGGGACTACCAGGTGACGGTCGCCGACGACCTGACGCGATGGCAGCGCGCTCTGGCGGACCGGCCCGAGGTGGCCGTCCGGGTCCACCCGGACGCCAACCACTTCTTCTTCAGCGGCCGGGATCCGTCCACCCCTGCCGAGTACACCCGGCCGGACCACGTCGACGCCTCGGTGGTGGGCGAGATCGCGTCCTGGCTGGCGCGGCGGTAGACACGGAGCGGTCCTGGCGCGCCGTCTCCTGTCGTGAGGGGCAAGGCAAGCGGTCCTGGCGCACCGCCTCCTGTTGTCATGGCGCGGCGAGCGGTCCTGGCGCCGCGGCGCCCGGCCTACCGGGAGGTCACCCGGTTCGCCGGCCCGTCATCGGCGGGGACGGGCCCGCTGCGGCCCGCGCGCAGGCAGAGGGCGGCGAGGGCCGTACCGAGTGAGGCCAGCCCACCGACGACGAACGCGCTCCGGACGCCCCGGGTCTCGGCGAGGTGCCCGACGACGAGGGCGCCGAGCGGCGTGGAGCCCTGGAGGACGAGGGTGTACAGCGCGAGGACCCGGCCCCGGTAGAGGGGGTCGCTGCCCAGCTGGATGCGGTGGTTGACCGCCTGGGCGAAGTAGACGCAGGCACCGCCGGTCAGGAAGAGCAGGACCAGGGCGGCCGGGTAGGACGGAGCCCATCCGACGATGGTCTCCAGTGCCCCGAGAACGAGGGCCGACACGGTCACCAGCCGGGCCGAGGGCCGCGCGGTGCGGGCCGTGGTGAGGAACGCGGCGGCGAGCGAGCCCGCCGCGAAGACCGCGGCGAGCAGGCCGAAGGAGGAGGCGTCGGTGTGGAACACCGTCCTGGCGAGGAGCGGCAGCGTGAGCTGGAAGTTGAGGCCGAACAGGCCGATTCCGGCGATCATGGCGAACGGGATCATGAGATCGGGCCGCCGGCGTACGTACCGCAGACCGTCGGTGACACGCGCACGCCCCGCCGCACGCGTCGTGCGGTAGAGCTCGTCGGGGCGGATCCGGCGCAGCGCGAGGACGGTGGCGAGGTAGCTGAACGCGTTGACGACCATGACCCAGCCGGTCCCGAGCAGCGTGAGGAGCAGGCCGGCCGCGGCGGGGCCGACGACACGGGCGACGCTGAAGTAGGCGGCGCTCAGGGCCGAGGCATTGGGCAGGAGCTCGACGGGCACCAGCTCACCGACGAAGGCCATCCGGGTGGGGACCTCGACCGCGTTGACCAGTCCGAGGCAGAACGCGAAGACGTGGACCTCCCCCAGCCCGGCCGTCCCGGTGAGGACGAACGTGGCCAGGAGGAGCGCGAGCAGGCCCGACAGGACGTTGGCGGCCAGCAGCAGCATCCGCTTGTCGTACCGGTCGGCCAGCCTTCCGCCGTGGAGTGTGAGGAGGAGCATCGGAGTGAACTGAAGGGCGGTGACGGTGCCGAGGGCCGTCGCCGAGTTCCCGGTCAGTTCCAGGACGAGCCAGTCCTGGGCGACCACCATCATCCAGGTGCCCGCGGCCGAGACCACCTGTCCTGCCGCGAACTGCCGGAAGTTGTGGATCCCGAGGGCCCGGAAGGGCCGGGCCCGGGCGTCGGCGGTCACCGTGCGGCGGAGGGCGCGCCGTCGTCGAGGCATTCGTCGAGGAAGGCCAGGGCCCGCAGGTGGTACGCCCTGGCGGCCCGGCCGAGACTGATGTTGTGCCCGGCTCCGGAGAGCCGGTCGAGGAGGACACGGGGTGCCGCCGAGAGCTGTGCGGCGAGATCGGCGAGATCGGCGTCGCTCTGGCACCACCAGGCCTCGTGCTCGGCGAAGGTGAAGCGCACCGGCACCCGTACGCACGGCAGCAGACGGGTGGACAGCGCGGCCCACTCCTGCGCCGATTCGATCTCCTGGCCCGGCATGGGGGCGACGACTGCCCCGGCCTCGCGGAAGGTCCCGTCCGGGTAATGCCCCAGCGGGCCCCAGTTGAGCCGGCGCAGTCCGGTACGTTCCCCGGGTCCCAGAAGCGCCACGGAGGCGGCGGGCCGGTGTCCGCAGCCGGAGATGTCCAGGCCGAGGAAGGCGTCGGGCGGTGCGTCCGCGGCGAGGGCGAGGGCGAGTTTGCCGCCGAAGGAGTGGGCGAGCAGGAACAGGGGGCCGGAGACGTGGTGGGCCTGGGCGTCCGCGAGCGCGGAGCGGACCGTCGCCGCCTGGTCCAGGAGGTGCTGCCCGGTGGGCAGGTGCGGGGCCGAGGCGCCGTAGCCGGGCCGGTCGAGCGCGAGCACGGCGTAGCCGAGGCGGGCGCCGAGCGTCAGCAGGGAGACGTCCGGATGCGCCTGCCCGTCGAAGTACCCGGCGCTCATCCCGCCGCCGTGCAGGGCGACGACGGTCGCGCGCGGCGGACGTCCCTCGTCGGGTTCGCTCAGCAGCGCGGACAGGGGGACCCCGGCCGCGTCGAGGGTGATCCTGCGGACTCCCGCCGACAGACCGCCGGAGGCTGGTGTTTCCCGCTCGGAGTGTGCCGTCACCGTCAGCATCACGCGTTCCCGTTTCTCTTCCGCCCGCCTCGGGCACTGTCCTTCCAGCATCGGGGGCGGCCGCGGAACGGGAGAAGGCGTCCCGGGGCAGGGAGCCTTCGGAACTCCGTCTCCCCGGCGTCGGGGAACGCACGGGCGCGGGCCAGGAGCCGGGCAGGGACGGGCCGCGGAGGGTTTGCGCCCCTCCGCGGCAGGGGGCGCACAGCCCGTGCGGGCGGGGCACGGGGGCTTCGCCCGCACGGGTGACGGGAATGTTCGGCGTCGCGGCCGGCTGCCCGGCGTGATCCGGACAGGAGGCCCTACGTCACCGCGCCCCGCGCGGTCAGCAGTGCGGAGACCTGGTCCAGCGGCAGCGCCGGCACGTGATGGCCGGCCCGGCCGGTCATCGCGTGCGCGCCCGTGAGCACGTTGAGGACCGCCTCCTCCACCGACTCGACCACCGCACCGTAGAAGGGGTCCATCCGGCCCCACGGCACGAAGCGCATCGACTCGTACGGGGCGCTGCCGTCGTCCTCCGGGAACGTGCTGGTCAGGGTACCTTCGTTGGCCGTGGAGAAGGCCAGGAAGATATCGCCGGAGAAGTGGCTGCCGGTGGTGCCGGTACGGGCGAGGCCCAGGGTCGCCCGCCGGGCCAGCGCCTCGCACTGGCCGGGCAGCAGGGGTGCGTCCGTGGCCACCACCACGATCACCGAGCCCGCCCCGGGCGGGACCTGGCGCTCGCCGTCGGGCTCGGCCCCGGGCCCGGGCCCGTCGGGCAGTTCGCGGCCCACCGGGACGCCGGCCACCACCAGTTCGCGCCGCGCGCCGAAGTTGGCCTGCACGAAGGCGCCCACGGTGTACCGGTCCTCGCCGTACTCCACCACTCGCGATGCGGTGCCCGAGCCGCCCTTGAAGCCGTAGCAGCGCATGCCCGTACCGCCGCCGACGCATCCCTCCTCGACCGGTCCCGAGGCCGCCGCCTCGATGGCGGCGGCCGCGTGGCGCGACTCCACGGCCGAGCCGTGGATGTCGTTGAGGTGGCCGTCCCAGGTCTCGGTGACCACCGGCAGCAGCCATTCGGGCGCCATGTCGCGGCGGTTGGCGCGCACCCACTCGACGACGCCGCGGTGCACCGGGCCGACCGCGTAGGTGTTGGTGATGAGCACCGGGACGGCGAGGGACCCGCTCTCCTCGATCCAGGCGGTGCCGGTCATCTCGCCGTTGCCGTTGAACGAGTGCAGGCCGGCCGCGCAGGGCATGCCCACTCCGTCCCTGCCGCGCGGGAGGAGCGCGGTGACGCCGGTGCGTACGTCGTCGCCCTCGCAGAGGGTCACGTACCCGACCTCGATGCCGGGAACGTCCGTGATCGCGTTCCACGGCCCCGGTTCGCCGTTCAGCGGTATGCCCAGCTCACGTGCCCTCATGCGGTGGTCGTCCACTGATTCCTCCTGGGTGCGTCGTCACTCACGCGGCCAGACGTTACGTGGCCCTGCGCGGCCGGGAGCATCGAGGGCCGGGGGCCCGTACGTCAGGCCTTCTCGTACGCGTCGGGGCCGGCGGTCGCCTTGCCGTGGCTCCTGCGGGGGCAGGCCGGCAGGGGCTTCGCCTCTCCAACGTCCTGTGGAACCAGGTCCTTTGACCGGGCCGGCGCCGTTGCGTCCCGGATCCGCACGGCGTTGTCGCAGCCATGTGCTGAACTTCCTCCATGACGACAACGGGGGCAGTGACGGACACGGACAGCGGCGGCACGGGGCGGCCGGTGGCTGCCGCGGACGCGGGGCACACGGCCCGGACCCGGGGTCAGGTGCACTGGGCGCCGTTCCGGTCGGCCGAGCGCTCGGCCGTCGCGGCGATCGATCTGCTGCGCCGCCTGGCGGCGGAAGGAGGTGGGGGCCGGGCGCCGGCCCCCCGCGAGCCGGAGGTCGTCCGGTTCCTCGGTGCCACGCACCGCACCCACTGGCCGGCGGCCACCGGATGCCCCGACTGGCTGACGGAGTCCTGGGCGGCCTGCGGCTTCCCCGAGCGCGATCCACGCGGCCCGCGCCCGGAACGCATACCGGACCGGGCGGAGGTCCTGGAGCAGCTGCGGTTCGAGACGGACCGCACGAGCCGCGGCCTGACCGGCAGCAGGAAGGCCGCCGCCATCGCGACCTGGCTCTCCCCGTTCTACCTGGGCGGCATCGTCACGGCGGCCGAAGTCCTGGAGGTGCTGCCGGCCCGTCTGTCGATGCCGGTCCGGGTGAAATGGCAGGTGAGCCGTGTCCGTCACGCCATCGAGCGCGAGCTGCGGACCTTGCTGACCGGTGTGCTGGGCACCGATCCGCAGGCCTGGCTCAGGCTTCTGACAGCGGTGGAACGGACGTGCCGCCCCACGTCGGACCGGCCGGACATCACGTGGCCGCAGCTGCTCGAACTGGCCGGGTCCGTCGAGCCCGATCCCGGCATCCTGCTGCCCACGCGCGACCTGGAGGACCCGCGGACCTACGTGCGCCGGGGCCGCAGGAAGCCGGCGGCCGACGAGTTGTTCGACGCGACGTGGTGGTGGCCGTCCGGCGAGGTGCTGCGGCGGACGGAGAGCGCGGTCCTCGACCTCGTCATGCCCGCGCTGCCCGAAGGCACGGGCGTGCTGCTCGCCCAGTACGTGGTCGCCGTCCGCCACGGCACGCCTCCCGGGGTGCTGCGGCATCTGATGGACGCCGGTGACCGCGAGGCGCTGCTCGTCCTGGCCCGCGGGATGGATCTGGACGGACGGACCGCCGAGCGCCTGCTCGCGCGGGGCGACCAGGACATCCATCTGAGCGTGGTGAACACCTGGGCCCGGGTCGCCCCGGACCAGCGGCACCAGGCGCTCACCGACCCGGCGGTGGATCTCGCGCCGCGGGTTTCGGAGATCCTCTCCCTCGTCCACCACGAATGCCTCCAGGCGCGGGAACCGGAGCTGGTCGAGGCGGCGTTCGCCGGGCACGGCCAGAAGAAGTTCAAGGTCCAGGAACACCTGACGGGCTGTCTGGCCCTGCTGCGCGCGGGCGGTCCCGCCCGGCTGACCGCGCTCCTGGCCACGGGCCGGGTCTCCCCCGCCGTCAGCCGTATCTGCGCCAAGGCGCTCGCTGCCCCCGACCCCGCGGCCGCCCTCCGCACGCGTGCGCAGCGGGAGTTCACCACGCCGAAGCTGGCGGCGCGGCTGCGCCGGGTGAGCCGGAGTTCCGGTGCCACGGACACGGCGCAGCTGATGCTGCTCTTCGACGGCTGGGGTGCCGACTGGCCGTATCTGGAGGCGGAGCACGCGCGCGAGCCGTTCGCGCACTGGGCCCAGATCGTCAACCGCCCGTCGACGCCCCCGGAGGTCCTGGCCAGGCATACCGACGCGGCTGCCCAGGACCACCAGCGCGGCCGGACCGTCTGCCGGAGCGACGACCCGGTGGTCGCCCGCGGAATCCTCCGGAACGGCATCCGTTACGGAAGCACGCCCGACGGGCACGTCGACCTGCTCGACCGGATGCTGGTCGAGGGCGTGATCACCGCCGACGACCTGGTCCGTGTCGCGGGCCAGGGCCCGTGCGTCCTGCAGTACCTGGGCGATGCCCGGCACCGGGCGGACGCGCCCGGGGCGGTGGCCGAAGCCCTGGCCCGTGTCGCGGTGCTGGTGCGCCGTCATCTTCCGGTGGATGACGAAGCGGCCTGGCACCGCCTGTACGCACGGCTTGCCGCCCAGTCCCCGGACCCGCTGCAGGAAGGCACGATCGAGTCGGTCCTGACGGCCGGCCCCGAGGACCGGCAGCCGCGCGGGGCGGGCTCCTGAGCCGCCGTCACCCCCCACCGGTCACACCCGCCGGTCTCACCCGTTCGGACCGTGCCCGGTCGCATCCGCGCCCCGGCCGTCCGACGATCGGGATTCGGTCGATCGAGGGGAGAGGTCCGGTCATGGACCCACAGGACGGTTACGACTGGCAGCCGCAGCAGACCGGATACGTACCGCCGCAGCACCGGCCGCGGGCCCAGGTCCCCCGCGTCGACGCGGGGCGGCTGTGGGCGGGCGGCGCGATGACGGCCCTGGTCGCCGCGCTCACCGCGGTCGTCGGGCTGCTGTTGATCCGTGGCGTGCTCGGGATCCCGGTGTTCGCGCCGGAGGGTGACGGTGCGATGGGCGACGCGTCGACGGGGGTGCTGGCCATGGGAGCGGCGTTCGCCGCTCTGGTGGCCACGGCCCTGCTGCACCTGCTGATGCTGGCGACGCCGCAGCCGGGCACCTTCTTCGTGTGGATCGTCACGCTCGCCACCGCCGTCATGGTGCTGCTGCCCTTCACCACGTCCGCCCCGCTCGATGCCAGGATCGGCTCGGCGGCGCTGTATCTCGTCATCGGGATCGCCATCGGTTCCCTTTTGTCCGCCGCCGGCCGCAGCGCGACGCGCCAGGACTTCTGACCGCGAGCGGGGTGGCTCCGCCTCAGCTCTCCTCGGTGAGCTGCTCGTCCAGTTCGTCGAAGAGCAGCTCGCCGTGGTCGATCTGGCCCGTGCGGTACGCGGAGCGCGCGACCAGGTGTGCGGCCACCGGACCGGTCATCAGCTGGAAGAAGCCGATCAGCGCCAGTGTCGCGAGGTCCATGCCGCTGCGCAGCCGCAGCGCGACTCCGGCCAGCACCAGCAGCATGCCGAGTGACTGCGGCTTGGTCGCGGCGTGGCTGCGGGACAGGACGTCCGGCAGCCGCAGCATGCCGATCACGCCGAGCAGACAGATGGCCGCGCCGATCAGCAGCAGGACCGCACCCGCCGTGTCCACGATCTGGAGCCAGCTGCTCATGGTGCCTCCTTTCCGGTCCTCGGCTCGCCGTCGGTACGCGCGCGGCCCGGCGGGCGGTCGCGCACCGCGATGAAGCGGGCGATGCCGACCGAACCGGTGAAGCCGAGGAAGGCCAGCACCAGCATGATCGGGAAGTAGAACGGATCCCGGGCGAAGGCCGACTTGGCGCCGAGCCCGCAGATGATGAGGGCGGCGCAGACATCGAGCGAGAGCGCCCTGTCCAGCATCGAGGGGCCGCGCCAGATACGGAACAGCAGGCCCGCTCCGGCGACGACGATCAGGACGACGGATGCGCTCAGCAGCACCCGGTCGACGGTCTCCGGCACACTCATGCGCCCTCCTCCTGGTCTCCCGGCCGCTCGCCGGTGTGCGGTGCGGGTGGCGGCGGGCCGGCGACGCGGTCGATCTCGTCACGGGTGCCGAAGGCCCGGACCGTCAGCTCCTCCATGCGCCAGACGGAACGCCGGGCCGCGTCCAGTTCGGCCGGCCGGTCCGCGTCGAGGACGTGTACGAAGACGGTGGCGGTGGCGCGGCGCACCTCGACGATCGATCCGCCCGGCACGTTCGACACCGCGACGGCGGTCGCGGTGAGCATCAGGTCCGATCGGCAGCGCAGCGGGACGGCGATGACGGCGGCCCGGTGCGGGCGGTCGGCGAAGATCTGCCGGGTGACCTTCACGCCGGAGGTGTACATGTCGTAGAGCAGATAGGTGACCAGCCGCAGGATGCCCCAGGGGTGCAGCCGCAGCCCCAGATCGACCTGCGGCAGTGGGAACGCCAGGCAGACGGCCACCGCGACCACGACTCCGGTCAGCACGTTGGCCCAGTTCAGGCTGGACCAGAGCATCACCCAGATGACGGTGAGCCAGGCGATCAGCGGGAGGTCGATCACACGTGGCCGCCGACCGCCGAACTCGCAGCTGAACGGGGGCAGGTTCTTGTTCCGGTAGGGGAACGTGATCAGGCGTTTCACCGGCCGAGCACCGCCTCGACGTAGGGGACGCGCGCGATGAGCTCGGCGGCCGAGCGGTCGGTGTACGCGGTCAGCGGCCCGGCGAACACGGTGTAGGCGAGGCCGAGTGCGACGGTCGCCGCGGTGGCCCAGGTCATCAGTCGCGGGAGCCTGGTCGTGGTCGTGACGGCATGGCCGTGCAGCGTGGCCGCGACCGCGCGCCCGGCCGGCTCGTGGCGGGGGCGTACCCCTTCGTCCCCGGTACCGGGCATCCGGTCGGGGCCCTCGTCGGTGTCGTCGTCGCTGTCGTCGTCGGACTCCAGGACCGTGCCGTCCGCGGCCTGGCCGGGAGGCGCCGCCCGCCAGAACGCCAGGTTCCAGACCTTGGCCATCACGTACAGCGTGAGCAGGCTCGTCGCCGTAGACCCGATGACGAGGATCCAGGCCCAGACACTGCCGTCGGCGACACCGGCGCGCATGAGTCCGAGCTTGCCGATGAAGCCGGAGAGCGGCGGAATGCCGGCCAGGTTCATCGCGGGTACGAAGAAGAGGACGGCGAGCACCGGGGCGGCCTTGGCGATGCCGCCGAGCCGGGTCAGCTCGGTGGTGCCGCCCCGCCGCTCGATCAGTCCGGCCACCAGGAACAGCGTGGTCTGGACGGTGATGTGGTGGACGACGTAGACGATCGCGCCGCCGTACGCCTCCCGGGTGGCGAGGCCGATGCCGAAGACCATGTAGCCGATGTGGCTGATGAGGGTGAAGGAGAGCAGCCTCTTCAGGTCGGTCTGGGCGACGGCGCCGAGGATGCCGACGACCATCGAGGCCAGCGCCGCGGCCATCAGCAGGTCGCCGAGCCGGTTGCCGGGGAAGAGCAGGGTCTCGGTGCGCAGCATGCAGTAGACGCCGACCTTGGTGAGGAGTCCGGCGAAGACGGCGGTGACGGGGGCCGGCGCGGTCGGGTAGGAGTCGGGGAGCCAGGCCGCGAGAGGGAAGACGGCGGCCTTGATGGCGAAGACGGTCAGCAGCATCCCCTGGATCAGCGTCTGGACGCCCAGCGGGAGTTCGGCGAGCCGGCCGGCCAGCTGGGCGAAGTTGGCGGTGCCGGTGGCCGCGTACGTCATGGCGATGGCGGTGAGGAAGAGCATCGAGGAGAACAGCGAGATGATCACGTACGTGGAGCCCGCCCGGATCCGGGGGCCGGTGCCGCCGAGCGTGAGCAGGACGAAGCTGGCGACCAGCATGATCTCGAAGCCGACGTACAGGTTGACGAGGTCGCCGGCGAGGAAGGTGCAGGAGACCCCGGCGACGAGGATGAGGTAGGCGGGGTGGAACACCGCGACCGGTGTCTCCTCGTCCCGGTCGGCCATGCCCTGGCCCAGGGAGTAGACGAGGACGCAGAGGGTGACGGCCGAGGAGACGGTCAGCATCAGCCCGGAGAGCCGGTCGGCCACCAGGGTGATGCCGAGCGGCGGTGCGAAGTCGCCGAGATGCACGCTGAGCGGGCCGTTCATGTCGGCGGCGATCATCAGGGCGACCGAGAGCCCCAGTACGGCGGTGAGGACGGCGACGCTGATGAAGCGCTGGAACTGTTTGAGCCGGGTACCGAAGGCGAGGCTCAGTCCGGTGGCGCAGAGC
Organism: Streptomyces poriferorum; assembly: GCF_019399235.1. Classification (GTDB taxonomy): domain Bacteria; phylum Actinomycetota; class Actinomycetes; order Streptomycetales; family Streptomycetaceae; genus Streptomyces; species Streptomyces poriferorum. The sequence goes on from NZ_JAELVH010000193.1 coordinate 15,642, forward strand.
GGCAGCAGCACCGGCAGCGGGACGAGTGCGTTCACCCGGTGTCTCCTCGGTTCGTGGGGGGTTCGGGCCGCTCCGTGGGCCGCCCGGCCGCGTAGTCCTCCGCGTCCGCGCCCAGGACGTCGTGCCACAGGTCCCCGCTCGCATCCCGGCCGCGGGCCTGGAGGGCGCGGTCGGCTCGCAGCCGTGCCCGCAGACGGCGGCGCTCCGCGCGGTAGCGGCGCTGGGCCTCGGCGCTGGGTTCGGCCTCGGCCCGGTACTGCTCGCGCAGTTCGTCGCGCTCGCCCAGCACTTCGGCGCGCAGCACGATGCGCCGGTCCTCGTCGTCGTCGTGCACCTCGTCCGTGCCGGTCAGCTGGTGGCTGCGGTAGGCCATGGCAAGGAGGAACGCGGTGGTGGCCAGCGTGATGACGATGGCGGTGAGGGCGATGGCCTGGGGCAGCGGGTCGGTGACCCGGCCCAGTTCGACGCCGTAGAGGAGGGGTTCACGGCCGGCCGATCCGGTGGCGGACAGGACGAGCAGGTTGATGCCGTTGCCCGCGATGACCGCGCCCAGCAGGATCCGGGTGAGGGGGCGGGTGAGCATGAGGATGCCGCCGACCGCGCACAGGACCGCGGCGGTGGCGAGGAGCGAGGCGCTGACGGTCACGGGGCGGTGCCTCCCGTCTCGGGAGCGGCCGGGCCGGGCGCCGGTCCGGTCGTGGTCGCCTGTACGGCTGCGGCCCGCTCGATCTGCCGGTCGACCTTGGCGCCGAGGGCCCGCACGATGTCCAGCACCACGCCCAGGACCAGCAGATAGACCCCGCAGTCGAAGATCACCGGAGTACCGAAGTGGTAGTCGCCGATCAGCGGCAGGTGGCCGTGGTGGGTCCAGGCGTGCAGGACGGTGCCGTCCGCGAGGCCGAGCAGCGCCACCCCGCTGGACAGGAACAGGCCGAGGCCGGTGAAGAGCCCGGGCTGCAGGGGCGCGGCCTCGGCGAGTTCGAAGCGGCCGCCCGCCAGATAGCGGGTGATCAGCGCGACCCCGGCGACCAGTCCGGCGACGAACCCGCCGCCCGGCATGTTCTCGGCGCAGAAGAGCAGATAGACCGAGAGCACCAGGATCGGGTGGAACAGCAACCGTGCCACGACCTCGAAGACGAGTGAGCGGTGCTCGGGTGCGAGCGTGGATCCGGCTGCCAGCCAGCTGCGCTCGGGGGCGCCTTCGTCGCCGTGCGGCACTCCCGTCAGCGGGGGCGCGGCCACCGACCAGGCGGTGTGCCGCCGCGTCTCCGGGGGCGGCGCCGGGTCGCCCTCGGCGCGGCGGTGCAGGTAGATCAGGCTCGTCACGCCGATCGCCGCGGCGGCCAGGACGGCGGACTCCCCCATCGTGTCCCAGGCCCGCAGGTCCACCAGGATGGTGGCCACCACGTCCTTGAGGCCGTGGTGCGCGGTCTCCTCGACCATGGCGGCTCCGGCGGGCTCCGCGGTACGCGCGGCCGCCGCGACCCACACCACGACGCTCAGGGTGGCCGCCGCTGCCAGCGCCACCGGGATCCGGACGGCCCGCCGCCAGCTGCTGACCGACTCCTGGAAGTGCACCGGCATCCGCCGCAGCACCAGCACGAACACGATCATCGACACGGTCTCCACGCAGAACTGCGTGAGCGCCAGGTCCGGTGCGCCCTGGACGACGAAGAGCAGCGCGGCCCCGTATCCGGTGAGCCCGGCCAGCACCACGGCCTTCATTCGCCGTCTGACGGTCAGACAGGACAGCGCCGCCGCACAGGTCAGCGCCGCGACTGCGCCCTGGAGCGGTACGTCCCAGAGCCGCGGCGCCGCCGCTCCGTGCCAGGGCCGGTCGACGCCGAGCACGGTGAGCTGGCCGGCGAGCATCACGAGCAGGGTGGTGGCGAGGTAGACCGACAGGGAGCCCCGCTGGACGAAGCCGGTGATCTGGAGCGAGAGCCGTTCGAGGCCCAGCAGCAGATGGCCGAAGACGCTGTCCGCGGTCGGCCAGGCGATCCGCCGGGAGAGCCTGACAACCGGGCCGCGCACGGCGAAGAGCACCGCACCGCCCGCCGTGGCGACGGCCGACAGCAGCAGTGCGGTGCCCCAGCCGTGCCAGAGCGCGAGGTGGTAAGGGTGGGCGGGCGC
>NZ_JAELVH010000194.1 GCF_019399235.1 Streptomyces poriferorum
CTCCACCACCGCCCCCCCCGAACGCACCGAACCGGCACACCACGCCAGAGCGGAGAACCCTCTCCATGCCCCGCCCCGACCTGTCCCGCCCTTCCTGGTGGGACTCCGACATCGCCCGCGACATCCTGCGCGACCGTGGCGTGAGCGCCACCGGCGTCCTCGGCGGACACGACGTCCGGTTCTCCTGCGAGCCACTGCTGCGACATGACGGCGACGGCGGACTCCTGCAGTCCGTACGGGTACAGGCCGGCCGTCCCCTCACTCGGGCCCACGTCACCACCCTGTCCGGAACCTCCCTGCGCTGCGAGCTGATACCCGGCCCCGAGGGCCACACCCGGCTGCTGGTCCCCGAGGTCGACTCGCCGCTCCCGGTCCTGGTGGAGCTGCCCGAGCTGGCGCCGGGTGAGCACATCGAGGTGCTGCTGACACCGCAGCGGCACTGGACGCTGCACCTGGTGCAGCACGCCCATCTCGACATCGGCTACACGGACCCGCAGGGAACGGTGCTGGCCGAAGGCCGCAAGTACCTCGACTCCCTCCTCGAACTGTGCCGTGCCACGGACGACCGGCCCGACGCGTCGAAGTTCCGCTGGGCCGTCGAGGGCTTCTTCAGCTTCGAGAACTGGTCGGCGAACCGCCCGCCGGAACAGGTCGCCCGGTTCCTGGAACGCGTGCGCGAGGGCCGCATCGAGCTGACGGCGATGCCGTTCAACCTGCACACGGAGACCTGCTCCACCGACGAGCTGCACGAACTGCTGCGTCCTGTGCGGGAGCTGCGCGAACGCCACGGGATCGACATCACCACGGCGATGCAGACGGACGTCCCCGGGCAGGTCGTCGGGCTGCCCGACGTCCTCGCGGACAGCGGTATCCGCTATCTCTCGGTCGCCCACAACTGGGCCGGCCGAGCAGTGCCGCACCACACCGGCGGCGGGGAACTGCCCCGGCTGTTCAGGTGGCAGGCGCCGAGCGGTCGCAGCGTGCTGGTGTGGCGCACGGACACCCCGCACGGGCTGGCGTACATGGAGGGCTCGATCCTGGGCTTCGACGAGTCCTTCGAACGGGTCGACGACCTCCTGCCCCACTACCTTTCGGCGCTGGCCACTCATCAGTACCCGCACGAGGGGCGTGGCATCCCGGGTTTCCCCGTCCTGGACGAGGAGTTCAAGGGCGATCCGTACCCGTGGGACATCCTGCACCTGAGGGTCCTGGGCAAGTTCGCGGACAACGGTCCGCCGCGCCGGGTCATCGCGGACACCGTGCGCCGGTGGAACGAGGAGTGGGCCTTCCCCGCCCTGCGCACCTCGCGGAACGAGGACTTCTTCGCCGACGCGGAAGCCCGTTACGGGGACCGGCTGGAGACCTTCGAGGGCGACTGGAGCGACTGGTGGGTGGACGGTGTCGGCGCCGGTGCCGTCCCGCTCGCGGCCACCCGTGACGGTCAGGCGGCGCTGGCCGATGCCCAGTCGGTGGCCGGACACGCGGAGATCCTCGGTGCCGCGGGCGCCGGAATCACCGCGTCGGCTCCCGAGGTCTACCGGGCCGCCTCCCTGTTCAACGAGCACACCTGGGGCGGCGGTGACCCCTGGACGCACGGCGACCACGGCCATGCGTCCGGCGAACGGCAGTGGCACTGGAAGTACGCGCAGGCGCTGCGTGCCCACGACGACGCGAAGACGCTCCTCGACGGCGCGGGCGCCGCACTCGGCGGCCGCCTCGCACCGCGCGCGGGCACCCTCGCGGGCTACTACATCACCAACACGTGCAGCTGGCCCCGTTCGGAGACGGTCAGGCTGTTCCTTCCGGAGAGCACGGTCCCGCTGGAGGATCCGGTCCGGGTGCGCGACGGGCGCGACGGCGCAACGCTGGAGCACACGGAGGAGGCCCAGACGAACGAGCTGCACCGGGCCGCCGGACGTTTCCTTCTGTTCCGGCCGGCGGACGTTCCCGCCCACGGGGCGGTCCGCGTGGACATCGTCGCGGGGGAGGGGACGTCGACGGCGGCGGCGACCGACGGCCCGGAGCCCACCGTCCTGGAGAACGAGTTCCTGCGCGTGAGCGTCGATCTGCGGTCTGCGTGGATCAGCTCCGTCACCGACAAGCGGACCGGCCGGGAACTGGTCCGGCAGGATGCGACGCTCGGCCTCAACGGTTACGTGTACGACGAGTACGGCACGGCCGGCGGCTTCAACCACCAGTCCAGCAAGACCACGGCGAACGACTCGATGCATCTGCTCGCCTCCCGTACGGCAGCCCCACCGGCCGCGCTCGTGGACCGCTTCCGCGACGCCACCGGCGAGACACTGGTCTACGAGTGCGCGCCGGCCGGTACGGAGCTGTTGCGGGTACGCGTACACCTCCCGCACGGGCAGGCCCGCATCGATCTCGAGAACAGGATCGTGAAGCACGCGACCCTGACCAAGGAGAGCGCCTTCTTCGCCTTCCCCTTCGCCATGGCACAGCCGGTCGTCCGCATGGAGGCCACCGGTGGCATGACGGGCACCGGCCTTCCGACGGTGCCGGGATCGGCGCGGCACATGCGTGCGGTGCGGCGCTGGGTCAGTTTCGAGGAGGAGACCGTGGTCGCCGCCGTGGCCACGCAGGACGCCCCGCTGGTGCAGGTGGGCGGTATCGCGATTCCCTACGCGCCCTATCCGCAGTCGCTGGCCCAGGACGAGCCCGGCACCCTGTTCTCCTGGGTGCACAACAACATCTGGGACACGAACTTCCCCTCCGAGCAGGCTTTCGACCACGTGTTCCGCTACAGCGTGGCCGTGGAGGAGGCCCCGCACACCACCGGTCCCGAGCTGGGGATGCGCACGGCCGCCGCAGGCAGCCGGCCCCTGATCGCCGTCCGGGCGCTGGGCGAGGAGAGCGAGGAGCCGGACGCCTCCTACGGGCTGCTGACGGTCGGCGATCCCCGGGTGCGGGTCGTGGGTCTCACCGTTCCCGCCCCCGGACAGGTCCTGGTCAGGCTCCAGTCCTACGCGCAGGAGCCGGTCGCCTGCCGGATCACCCCCGGCTTCCCCGTCACGGAGACCGTGGCGGCCGACTACCTCGGCGCAGCCGGTGAGCTCCTGGAACCGGATGCCAGGGGCGCGACGACGGTGGACGTACCGACGCTGGGAACCCGGGCGGTGCTGTTGCGCCTCTGACCATCCGGCGAGAACGTCGTCCCGCACGATCCACGGCGAACTGACCCGGAGGGGCGGAAGCCCGGATGGGCCGCCGCGGACGTCCCCGGTGCACCGCGGAGCCGGCCGGGAGGGCGGGCCGCCGAGCGGGATTACCTCACGAGCGACCACGTGGAAATCTATATCGGCGGGAGTAGACATTGGGTGGCCGCGTGGTTATGGTTTCTCTCGTAGCCAGAAGGACCGTAGGGCCTGGCAGTGATGAACTGCCGGTCAGCAGCGCGTGCGGTACGGGTGGTTGCAGTTCGCAGGACGGTTCGGTGGCGGAGTTCCGAAGCCAGGGTTGTTGCAGGACGGCGACGGGGCTGGCGACCGGACCGGGTGGCCCGCAGTGATCAGGGGCGGCCCTGCAGCGTTACCCGTAAGCACGTGCGCGGAACCCAGCGGTCAAGTCAGTGAGCAGCAACCTCGGTGAAGGCGTCGGCTGCGGACGCGCGCACCGGGAGGTTCGTCAGCGGGATTCCGAGCCGGAGCAGAAGCAGGACGGGCAACGGGGCCGGCTGGCGAAGAGTGGCGCTGTCACAGGCCACGAGCAGTACAGCGTCAGTAGGTGATCGGTCTCAGAGGGAAGAACGGAGGAGCCAGTCGCCATCAGGATCGCCCGGGCGGAATGACTGGGCCCGGGTACCGCAGGACATCGATAGTGAGGTGGTCTCCGGTCAAGCAACCGCGATCCCCGCAACCCCGGCAGCATCACGCCGGGACATGCGGAAACAGAAGGCCGGCGCAGCGTTAAAGGCCGGCAGATGGTGTAGCAGTTCCTTCGGGGCCCTGGTGCCATAAGGCACCAGGGCCCCTCCACGCGTTCCACAGAGAGGTGCAAATGACAGCAGATGACTCGTTCGGCCGTCTCGATGACGACGACTACCCCGCGTACACCATGGGCAGGGCCGCGGAAATGCTCGGTACCACGCAGGGTTTCCTCCGTGCCATCGGCGAAGCTCGCCTGATCACTCCGCTCCGCTCCGCGGGCGGCCACCGTCGCTACTCCCGCTACCAGCTTCGCATCGCCGCGCGCGCCCGGGAACTCGTCGACCAGGGCACCCCCATCGAGGCCGCCTGCCGGATCGTCATCCTTGAGGACCAGCTCGAAGAGGCCCAGCGCATCAACGCCGAATACCGCGAGCGCGTCAGGCAGTCCGGCGCGGCGGAGACCTGACCGGTGATCGGCGGGCAAGCTGACACGTATGCGCCTTGCGTCTCCTCTTGCGTTTCCTGACGCAGCGGAAGAGGTACGCCGACGGGCCGACCGCTTGACGCAGGCGCGCGGGAAGGGCTCCGGTGCTGTGATCGCCGGAGCCCTTGATCCGGCCGGCGAACTCGTGGGCGGGCTGGGCGGCGTGGGCGGCCTCGGCGGGAAACGGACGGCGAGTTCGAGACGCTCGTCGCCGATGAGCAGACGGCCCGGGGCTGTCGGTCCGGCACACGTCACTTCCTCGGCCCGCGCCCGGGTGGGAGGCACAGGTGCCTTCGGCACGGATCCGTTTCATCAGTCGCTGTCGACAGCCACGACGCACGGCTGCGCCAAGGGCAACATCTGTTCCGCCGGTACAACTCCCACCGTCAAGCTGCCGGACCGGTGTGTGAGACGGCGACGAATTCCGCCGGCTTCGTCGCCGAGCCCCCGGAGCGCAGAGGGAAATGGGCGGTCACGCCGACGGGGGCGGTGGGACCATGGCCCAGCGAATCGCGGCAGTCAGTGCTCGCCCGGTCGGCGTCACGCAAGCCTCGGCTGTCCCGGACAGCCTGGGCAGCCCCAGCGACGTACGGGCCCACCGGGGGAGGGCGGCGACGGAGTTCGCGGCGAGTACTGCATAGGGGGCTCGGGCAACCCAGGGCAGGGGAGGGTGCAGCAGCATGAAGCGTGCGGCCTCGCGCGCTTCCCTGGTCGGGCGCAGTTCACCCCGGTAGGCCCCGAGGCGGGCAGCGAGTTCTTTGCGATTGCGCGGAGGCTCGGTGACGCCGAGTGCTTCCGCTACCCGCGCCGTGTCGGCGATGTAGCCGTCGTACCCGGCCGCGTCGAGCGGTTCGACTCCGTATCGCTGGTGGGCAAGGAGGAAACTCTCGACCTCGGCCACGTGCACCCAGCCCAGAAGGTGTGGATCAGCGGCGTGGTAGGACTCCCCACGTGAAGTCGTGCCGCGCACCCGGTGGTGCACGGCACGCACGCGGTCGACCGCCTGCTGCGCGTCGTCCGCTGTTCCGTACGTGGTGACGGCGAGGAAGGTACTGGTGCGCTGGAGCCGTCCCCAGGGGTCGCCGCGGTAGCCGGAATGAGCCTCCACGGCGGCCATGGCCAACGGGTGCAAGGACTGGAGCAGGAGCGCCCGCAGTCCGCCGATGAACATCGACGCATCACCGTGGACCGTGCGGATCGGCCGGTCCGGACCGAACCAGCGCGGGCCGGGCTCTCCGTGGATTCGGGCGCGGTTCTCCGGCCCTGCGGGTCCGGCGACCTGGGCGAAGATCGCGCTGCCCAGCCGCTCCCGCAGGCCGACCCCGGCACGCGTGGACGTGTCCATACGGCCAGTATGCGCTCACACAGCCACGGCGAGCCGGAGTTCCTGCCTGCCGCTTGGCCTCGGCCTTGCTCCGCGATCCCTTGGGCTGCACGTCACCCCGTCACCCGGTCGACTCGTCCGGGGTGGGGTGCTCCGGGTGAATGCCGGCATTGCGCGCGGCCTCGCGGCCCGATCCGGCCTCATCGGGGTCGGGCTGGGCGGCTTCCGTTTCGTCTGCCTGGTGTTCGGAACCCGGCGGGAGAACCACGTCGAGGGCGTCCTCGCCGTCCTGGACCTGCTGGTCGGGTATGTCGGCGGGTATCGGCGGCGGGCTGCCCTTCGCCCCGGTGTAGGCGGTGCCCTGCGGCCTGCGGTCAGTCATGTCGCTGCTCCCGTCGTTGCGCGCCCGCCCTGGTACAGGGCGGGCTGGTGTGACACCTCGCGTACCCCCTGTGCCCGGCATGACGCGCCGAGACCGGCCCTGCCCTCCCGGGCATGGGGCGATGCGGTAGGCGTTGACAATTGCACGGCATCCGCGCGTCACGCGCATCCGCTGACCCGGTTCTCCCGGAGAGATCCTCCTGCTCGGTGTCCGGCCGCTTGGCGCGGTCAGCGGAGAACACCATGATCGTGGGCGGCTGCGGCTGCGGCTGCGGCGCACGCGGGTAATGCGGGACGCCGCGCCGTCCCGCATCACAGCCCTTGGCCCTCGGTGCTGCCGGGGTGCGCGGCGGCCCTCGTCGTCACGGCCGGTCCTGCCGACAGCGGCGTCTCGGCACCGTGCCTGGTGCGGCCCGAGGAACAAGGTGATCGGGCGACGACGGGCCGGTAACCGCCGCCGCGGCCGGCAGCGGAACCGGGCGACCCCTGAAGCCGGCCCGCAGCGCGACCTCCACGCACCGGGAGCGGCCGGTCCCGGGGACTCAGCCGAGGGTGCCGTGCATGGACGGCGACTTTCAGGCAACACGAGAGCCAACTGGCTGATGGAGAAGGCCGGTCGACAACACCGAGCCAGGAGGCACCCATGCCGCTCACGTTCCGCAAAAGCTTCAGGATCCTCCCGGGCGTGACTCTCAACATCAACCGTAAGTCGTGGTCGATCACGACAGGCGGCAAGCACGGTCCACGACGGACCCGCAGCAGCACCGGTCGCCGTACGACGTCGATGAATCTGCCGGGCCCCTTCGGCTGGCGGCGCACCACCCGTGCAAGCCGCCACTGAGTGAAAGGTGAGCAGGCCCGCGACGCGGCTGGAGTTGGCGCATTCCCCGTCAGGACAGGAGTCCGCTCGTGTCCAACTCGCCACTCTCTCCGGCTCGGGTCCAAGTGTGCGAAGAAACATGAAGAACGGCCGTTACGAAGATTGCCTCGGCCGTGCGAGTGGTGCGCCGGGTGGCGCCCGGGAGCGTGCGCCCGGGTATGGAAGGGCTTGCTGTTGATGATTGAACGGGTGGGTGTAGCGGTCAGTGAACGTCAGGGCGATGCCCGCCGCATATGCGTGTCGTTTGCACCCGAGAGTTGCGGAAATGTCCCTGATTGGTAACCGGGCCGGTTGAGCCTGCCGCGGGCCGCTTCCTGGGCGCAGAGTTCTGGTTCTCGGCCCGGTACGGGTCGGGAACTCGCACCGCTCATGCCGGCCCTATCGAACGGCATGGGCACTGTTCCTGAGGAGACATCACCTTGTCTGCTTCTTCGGCTACCCGCCGTATCGCCGCGACCGTGCTCACGGCCGGCGCTGTTGTCTCGGCCGTCGCGCTGCCGGCCTCCGCGCAGGACCACGACCGCCACCGCTCTCAGGCCCGGGTCGTGATCAGCGATGTCCAGGCCGACAGCCCCGGACGTGACAACGGATCCAACCGGTCCCTGAACCGTGAATGGATCGAGATCACCAACCAGGGACGCCGTGCGGTGAACCTGGACGGCTGGACCCTGCGCGGCGACAACGGAAACCGCTACCGCTTCGACGACGTCCGCCTCTCCGGCCACACCACCCTCCGCATCCACACCGGCGTTGGCCGAGACACCCGCACGGATCTCTACCAGGACCGCTACCACTACGTCTGGGACAACTACTCCGACACCGCGACCCTGCGCGACGACCGGGGCCGCACCGTCGACAAGGAGTCCTGGGGCCGCGGACACCACCACCGCCGCTGACCCCAGGCCGTAAACCGGGGACAGCGAAGGGCTGACTGCCGCCCCACGGCAGTCAGCCCTTCCTGCCCCCTTACGGAGGGGCCGGGCTGCCGCCCTGCCCGGCCCCTCCCCTCGGCGGCCCATCCACAGGGCAGGTCGGCCCGCAGTTGCTCGGCTCTGTGGCGCATGGTCGGGCGGATGGGATCGTCGCTTGATCACACCACCGCCCGCCCCTGCCGCTGATCCCTCCCTGCCTGGCCCGGCGGGAAGGAGTCAGGGCCTCGGCAGGCGGTGCAGGACGAGGTTGCCGAGGACTCCCTCTGTCACCGTGCACGTCATGTACGTGCAGTACGGCTGCCGCCGGCGGTCCGTCGGAGACCCCGGGTTCAGCAGGCGCAGCCCGCCCGGCGCCTTGGTGTCCCACGGGATGTGGCTGTGGCCGAAGACCAGGATGTCCAGGTCCGGATAGAGCGTGGCGCAACGCGCCTCCCGTCCGTGGGCGGCCCCTGTCTCGTGGACGACGCCGAAGCGCAGGCCCCCCAGCCGGACGCGGGCCACCTCAGGCAGACGGGCCCGCAGTTCCGGGCCGTCGTTGTTGCCGTACACGCCGACCAGGCGTCGCGCGCGTCCTTCCAGCAGGTCGAGGGTGGCCAGGTCGACCCAGTCCCCGGCATGGACGACCACGTCCGCCCGGTCCGACTCGCGCAGCAGTTCGTCGGGGAGCCGCTTTGCGCGCAGGGGTACATGGGTGTCCGAGACGAGCAGTAGCCGCACGAGAGAGCCCATCTCTGTCCCGGTCGTGTCGCCGTCCATCCGCCTGCCTTCTCCTCGGGGCTGTCCGGTCTACCGGCCGTAAGTGTCCTGGCGGGGGAGGGGAGACTGCCCCGGCGTGGCGGCCTGGGGCAGACGGTGGCGTGGCACTGCCCGGGTCGGGGTCACTACAGGTGGCGAGCGTGTCGGACGCGGCGCCGGCGGCCAAGGCGTCGAGCCGAAGACCACACGCGGCCTGCTGTCCGATGAACTGTCACACAGCACCGCTCTTGCCGGCAGCAGGTGTCCAACCTTCTCCGGACCTTTACGTGTCCGATGAGACGCGTGGTCGTGCATCGCCTTGGTGGGAAGTACTCCCCGGGTACTCATTCGGTTCCCCGCTTTCGTGGTCGCGGCGTGTCGGACGGTTCCGCTCCGGTTGGTGACGAAAAGGTGACATAAGAGCGTAATCCGAGGGAGAGATATGCCTGAAGTCACCACTCCGTATGCGACCGGCACCCCGTGCTGGGTCGATCTGATGGCCAAGGATCAGCAGGCCGCGCTGGACTTCTACCGCGATCTGTTCGGCTGGCAGGGGAAGCCGGGCCCGGCCGAGTTCGGCGGGTACGCGGTCTGCGAGCTGGACGGGAAGGCCACGGCAGGCATCGGCCCGGCGATGGCGCCTGAGGGTACGCCGGAGCCGCCGACGGTGTGGACCAACTACCTGGCCACCAGCGACGCCCAGGCCACTCAAGAAGCCGTTGTCTCAGCGGGAGGCGCCGTTCTCGTACCGGCGATGGATGTCGGCAACCTCGGCCGCATGCTGGTCGCCGCCGATCCGCAGGGTGCGGTGTTCGGCGTCTGGCAACCCGGCGAGTTCTCCGGCGCCCAGGTCGCCAACGAGGCAGGCGCACTCACCTGGAACGAGCTTCACACCAGCGACGTGCCGGCCGCCACCGCGTTCTACGGCGAGGTGTTCGGCATCGACATCGAGCCGATGGACGGCGCTGACTCCTACTGGGAACTGCGCGTGGGGGGCCGCTCCGTCGGCGGTGTCACCTTGCTGGCCAACGACCCGCCCGGCACACCTGCGCACTGGCTGGCCTACTTCGCGGTCGACGACGTCGACTCCACCGTGGATGCCCTGGTCAGGAGAGGCGGCACGGTGCTGGCCCCGCCTTTCGACATGATGGCCGGCCGCATGACTGTCGTCGCCGACCCGCAGGGCGCCCCGTTCGCCATGATCAAGCCGCAGCCTCTGTAATTCTCCGGGCGTATCGCATTCCAGTACGTGCCCGCCCGGAACCGGGCGGGCACGTACTGCTCGAGGACAGAGATCCTGGGCCGGTACAGCCGGACGCCGCCCGGCCCGGCCTCCAGATGTTCGGCCGTTCGGCCTCAGCGTTCATGAGATCGCCGAAGGCCTCGTTCCAGGAGTGACGTGCGCCTGTCGGAGTCTGAGCGGGACGGGGATCACCGCGGCCGGACGGCCGGTGGCGTGTTCACGCAGCGATCCGTTCTCCGGCGGCAGTCACCGCCACCATGACAATCGGCACCGACCGGCTCCGTGCGGCGGCCCAATCTCCTTCTCCCGCGCCGATCGGGCAGGAGTCCCCTAGCGGGTGCCGTCGCCGAAAGAACCCTGAGCGCCCGGGATCGCGTCCAGGAGGCGGCCCCACTCCGGGTACAGCTCGACCTTGCGGGCGTGCAGGGCGAGGATCTTGGCGTCCAGGTCGGGGTCGGGGTCGTCGGAGAAGCGGAAGGCGGAGAGCTGCGCCAGGTGCGGGATGATCAGCCAGTCCCCGTCGAGGTGCGCCTTCTCGTGCATGTAGCGCTCCAGCGCGGTCAGGTCGGAAACGCCCGCGCAGTACACGTGAGTGAAGCCCTCCGTCGGGTCGCCCGTGTACCGGCCGACCGTGGAGAACGCTACCGGCTCGGTGCTCGCCGTCCGGCGCATTGCGGCGAGCACCGCCTCCTCGTCCTCCTTTGATGTGCCGTCCTTGAAGCTGAATCGCAACGTGTTGACGATCATGTGCTGTCCCTCCCGGGCGCCCGGCAACTTGAACTTGCTGGTTCACTTTAATGAGCTGGACGGTACCTACGCAGTAGTTCGAGAAAATGAACCGATTGGTTCAACTCATGTGCGGTTCCCGGTAGTCTGCGCCAGTGACATCAGCGACGACGGCTGCCGGGCGGCCCGCTCCCCGGGGGCGAATCGACAAGCGGCAGGCCATCCTGGACGCCGCTTTCGCCGTGTTCGCGCGGCGAGGGTACGCGCAGGCCTGCGTGCAGGAGATCGCCGACGAGGCAGGGGTCGCCAAACCGACCGTCTACAACCACCTCGGCGACAAGGAGAACCTGTTCCGGCACGCGATGGCGAACGCCGCCGATCTCGTCATGGCCGAGAACCTGGCCGTGGTCGAGCGGCTGCGCGACCACGGTGACGAACTGCGGGCCGCGCTGGAGGACATCGGGAACCGGCTGTTGAAGACGTGCTGCGGCCAACGGGCAAGCTCGTTGCGGGCATTGACGTATGCGCAGCTCGCAGCGTTTCCCGATCTCGCCGAGGTCGTGCAGGGACGGGCGTCCGGGCGGCTCGGGGATGCGCTGGCAGACCGGTTCGCGCAGCTCGCCCTCGCCGGGCACCTGCGCGCGGAGGATCCGGTGCGCGCCGCCGAGCAGTTCCTCGCCCTGCTCACCGGGCCGATGGAGGCGCGTTCACGGCTCGGCACACGGAAGGTCGACGCGGCCGAGACACGGGAGATCGTGCGGGCGGGCGTCGACACCTTCGTGCGGGCGTACGGGATCGAGAGCTCCCCGAAACGTGTCCTCTGACCGACGCCCGTGCACCACGGGATCCGAACACGCCATCTCGATGAACACGAACTGCGCACTATGGCGAGCCACCGGCGTCCGCCACTGGCCCATGCCGCCTCGGCGCAGTGACCCTGCCCCCAAAGCGACTTGGCCGAGCAGGCCGCCGACGCCGCGGAGCCGGCTCAGGACAGCCGGGGTCCCTCGGGAGAATTCGCTACGGACCAGCCGACCCTACCGGCCTCGCCGCCGCCGCTGAGTACACCGCCCCCGATGCCGGGTTCGCGAACCGCACGCCGGTTGGTGAGCGGTGTCGTCAGCGCGCCAGTCATATCTGTGACTGAGCGCTTCGGCCGGTGGGGCTGTCGGTGGCAGCCAGCCATTGCCACCGTCGACGCTCCGTAACGAGGGTCGCGACGGCCAGCAGAGCGACCGGGACCGCCGCCCAGACGGGCCAGATCAGCCACGAGGAGACCGCGGCCGCTGCGATTTGGAGCAGTACCAGCAGGATCGTGGCCCAGCCCGGCACGGCGATGATGACGTGGGCCTTGTCCCCGGGGGTGGAGAACAGTGTCGGAAGGCCGATCAGGACCAGCACGGACAGGGCGGCGAGCACCCAGGAGTGGCCGGCCAGGGCCCAGGGCGTGGTCACCCAGGCGACGAGTTCCGTCGCGAAGCGCAGGGCGGACGCGATGCGGTCATCGGGTCGCTTCAAGGCCGTTGCCTCACCGGCAGCGTCAGTCACGTGCGGACGATCTCACGTTGCGCGGCTCACTGCCAGGGGTTCGGGAGCCACCGTCATCCCCGGCTTCCTGAAGCCGCTCTGCCCGGGGAAGCGGCTCCCGCACGGTGGCCAAGACCAGTGACAGAGCCGGTGAACGCGCCCAGCCGGGTACCGCATGCCACGAAGCAGATGGTCCGGCACCGTGTGCCCCGGCAGTGGAACCGGCGGCGCCAGAAACCTGCGTGCCGAAGCCACGCGCCAGACGAGAGCGTGCCACGCTCGGGAAACAGCCGTGCGTGCATTCGGGCACCGGGCGATGAGTTCCGGCCACCCCTGGAGTCCCAACTTTCAGAACACTGTGATCAACGAAGGAGAATGCCGTGACGGTCGACGTCTGGTCGGTGGTGCACGCAGAACGCGCGGCGCTGATCGAGCAACTCGCGCACCTCGATGACGAGCAGTGGGCCACGCCGTCACTCTGCGACGGGTGGACGGTGCACGACGTGGTCGCCCACTTGGTGGACACGGCTCGAACCACTCGCCTGGGCTTCATTGTGGGTCTCGCCCGGGCGCGGTTCGACTTCGACCGTCAGAACAGCTGGGGAGTGGCGCGCGAGCGTGGGGCCACACCGCAGGAGACCCTGGAGCGGTTTCGCATGGCGGCATCGCGTAAGTCGACCCCTCCGGCGCCCCTCGACAGCCGCCTCGTCGAGGAGATCGTCCACGGTGAGGACATCCGTCGCCCCTTGGGGCTCACCCGCACGTACCCGCCGCAGGCCGTGGTCAGATCGCTCCGTCTGCAGACCCGCACCCCGGCGTCATTCGGCGGAGCCAAGGAACTCATGGGCCGGGTTCAGCTCACGGCGACCGACGGCGCGCTGACGCTTGGAACCGGGCCCACCGTGGCAGGCCCCGCACTCGCCCTGCTCCTGGCCGTCTCCGGGCGCCGGTCAGCCCTGGACGAGCTCGAGGGGCCGGGCGTTCACACACTTGCCGCGGGGACCTGAACAGCCAGAACCTCCACCGCGGCCGATGGCCTGGCCCGAGACAGATCGCGCGTTGCTATGCGCCGGGTCGAGGCGGTACAGGGTGGTGCGACCGTTCAGTGGGGTGCGGCTGAGAGATGCCCGGGTGGGTGGACCCGGCCGCGCCGATTCCTAGACTCGTGGGATGAACAACTACACGTGTACCCACTGTGGCACGGTCGGTTTGATGGAGGGATTCATCGAGGATGCCGGTGAGCACTCGCGCGGGTACGCGCGCTGGATCGAGGGCGCGTTGGAGCGGGGTGTTTTCGGGGGTGCCAAGCGGATGGGCCGGCCCCGGCGACAGATAGAGGCGTTCCGCTGCCCCAAATGCGGGCACCTCGAGCTGTTCGCCACCGGCGCGGTGTAGTCCGCCGTCGCTGCGCGCGAACGACCCGCGCCCCGCGCCCTCCCGGTCCTGGCCGGCCCGTTGGCATGGCCGATCGTGGTCATCGCCGATCGTCAACGAGCCGCTCCGGTGCGACGGCCGGCTGCCCGGCCCGGACAGGCGGTCGCGAGGGCCCGGAGGCGCGGTGGCGCCTGCGCCACTACGGGCAGGGCTGCGTCAGAATTCTCACCGCACGGTGACAGCCACGTCCACCGCCCCGGATACCAGCCGCCCCGGAGTCACGCATCGGAGCCGGGAAGCCGCCAGCCGAAGGGCATCAGATCCCGCTCCCAGCCCGGCGAACCGGCCAGGGCGTCGGCCGCCTCCGGCATACGCAGAAGGCAGCGGTGGCGCAGCAGTTCGCGCCGGACGCCGGGTGTCAGGAGCCTTTCCTCGGGGCTGAGGTTGTTCGGATGGTCCGGGTGCAGGTCGGCGTTGCCGTCGATCGGGCGATTCCCCGTCACGTTGAGCCGATCACCGGCGGGGGTCCGGTAGTCGAGGCGGAAGTCGGTGCGCCACTGCGAATTGCTGCCCCAGCCCTGGGACAGGTCGACCGTGGGGCGGTGGCGGCGCAGGAACGACCAGTACAGCGGCGAGCGGTCGGCGACGCCGCGCTGCGCGTGCTCGACGCCGGCGCGGATCCGCACCCCGGACCGGTTGAACAGCAGCCGGCCGAGCATCAGGCCGGGCCAGAGGACCTCGGTGATCTCGATCGGCGCGTGCGGGTCGTCGGCCTGCTCGACCTCGGCGATCTCGTGAAGGAACGGGTCGAACGCGTCGCCGTCCCTGAACGGCGACATGCCGAGAGACGTGAATGCATCGAGATACTCGCCCTCCGAAAGCGAAGGAAGCGGATCTGGGGAGCGGGGCTCGCCCGATGGCGGCTGGAAGGTGAGCAGCAGCCGGTCGCTGACCCGGTGCAGGGCGTAGAGCTCCCGCACGAGGTGCTGGCCCTCGGGCTCCGTTTCCTTCTCGGCCCACCATGAGCCGAAGCCGCCTGCCGTGGCCAGCCACGCGCGGTAGCCGCTCTGGGCCTGATCAAGCCATGGGGCGACGATCGTCTCGTACGTTTGCGCTCCCTCGCACCGTGCCAGGGCTTCGTACAGTTCCCGCGCATCCACCTCGTAGGGCATGCCAGGAGCTTACGGAAGGTGCCGGCGCCCCGGCCCCCGTCGCAGGCTTGGGGTCTGGATCTCCGATCCACCGCCGCCGGCGCCGCGGACGGGAGACGGCGAGCCGACCTGTACGGAGTCAGGCCCGCTCGCAGCCGGGCCCCGACCCGCCTCACATACCTATGCCTGTTCCGCCCGTACGGGCCGCACGTGCATGCGGACCGTCAGGGAAGCCGGCCTCCTCCAACGGCAAGAACTGAAGTCTCGGGGCCCGTCGTGACGTCATGCAGGAAGCGGTACGCGTCTTCCTGTGTCGCGAGTCGTCCTCGACGACAGCCCGTTGCCTGCCCGTCCGCTGCCGGCAGCGCCTTGCGTCATGAAGCCCAAGACCCTGCCGGCGCCCGACTCCGCTTGGCGCGGGGGGCAGGAAGTGGGGCGCGTGACCGGCGCACGGGGGCGCGGCGGATTTTGTTGATGTCAGAGAGTCTGCGGGCGCACGCCCGCGGCTATCCGGATTCGTTCGGGTCGTAATTAGTGATACTTGCACAATAGGGGCATCGGGTGGCTGAATGTTTACGTCGAGGGCGCGTTGGCATATGTCTCGGGCGACGCGGTTCCTGGTCTCCTCGTCGGAGACTCGTAAGCAATGGGCTGGATTCGCATCTTCGGCCGTTGAGGGTCATCTATGGTGATTGCGGCGGTCGGGTGAAGCCGGGGGGAATCTCGGCAGGCCCGTCGGCATGGCCTCGCTATCCGCAGATCTAACGTATTTCCGCCATGTGTGGCCGATAGCGCACCGCGAGGGGTGCTCGGCTCGGCGGTGTGGGGGCAGGGAATTGATCTGCGCGGGCGTGCCTGAAAAATGCTGGTGAACATGTCGTGGGCAGTGTGAGAACAGGTCAGGGGGCGGTCATGAGCAATCCTTTTGATGACGAGTCGGGGCGGTTCGTGACGCTGGTGAATGGTGAGGGTCAGTACTCGCTGTGGCCGGCGCACATCGATATCCCGGGCGGCTGGAGTGTGGGTGGGCCCGAGGGGTCGCGTCAGGAGTGTCTGGACGCGATCGAGGCCGCATGGACGGACATGCGGCCCGCCAGTCTGGTGCGGGCGATGGAGTCCGGCACCGGATAGGGCATCCAGGTCGTCGAGGGTGCGGCCGG
Organism: Streptomyces poriferorum; assembly: GCF_019399235.1. Taxonomy (GTDB): domain Bacteria; phylum Actinomycetota; class Actinomycetes; order Streptomycetales; family Streptomycetaceae; genus Streptomyces; species Streptomyces poriferorum. The sequence continues at coordinate 15,805 of NZ_JAELVH010000194.1, forward strand.
CCCTTGGTGGGCCCTGCGGGTTCTGACACTTCTGCCTGATCATTTTTGCTCCCATTCGAGCAAAATCGATCAGGCAGAAGTGATCACCGGCCATATTGTGCCCGCAAGTTTTCATACCGCATTCATATGGCTGTCGTGAATCACCGGTGGACTGCCGCATGGTTCGCCTCTGATCCACGAAGACCACGAGGACTGCGAAGTGCCTTGCCGGGTTCCTGAGTCGGCAAGGATTCCGGTGCTGCCTGCTGCATTGGCGCTGCGTTGTTACCTGTGATGTGACCGGTCCTCGTCGGCGCTGCGTTCTGTATCGGCGCGATCGGCTTCGGCCTGACTTCTTCGTCCCCCCGAAACCTCTCCCCAAAGGTGTGACTCGGCATGCGTGAAAACGCCTCTCTCTCCTCCCGCACGGACCCCGCAGCTCCCTTTGGGATTACTGCGGCTCAGCAGGGTGTCTGGTATGGGCAACTGGTCGATCCGGACAGTCCGAAATACAACATCGCGGAGTGCTTCGAGATTCGTGGAGGCCTCGACGAGCCGTTGTTCGCCGCAGCCCTGGACCGGGCTGTAGCTCTGTGCGACAGCCTCAACGTGGAGTTCGTCGTCACGGACGAGGCCGTCCGCCAGCAAGTCGTCCGACGCTCCCCGGAGGGAATCAGCGGACTCCGTGTGATCGACCTGTCCGACGCCGAGGACCCCGTCGGGGAGGCCGAGCGCTACCTGGCCGACGACATGGCCGCCGTCCACGGGCTCGACGCTCCGCATCACCACTTCGCGTTGCTGCGGCTCGGCCACCGACTGCACTACTGGTACGTGCGCTTTCACCACATAGTCGTCGATGGCCTCGGAGGCGCCGTCTTCGCCCGCACCGTGGCCGACCTCTACGAGCGTGCTGTGCGCGGCGAGAATCTGGCCGAAGCCGAGCTGCCCGCCGCGCCCCTGCGCGAACTCGTCGCCGACGAGGTGGCCTACCGCGGCTCGGAGCGGTACGAGGCAGACCGTACGTACTGGACCGACCGGTTCGCGGACCTGGTCACCGACCGCGCCGTGGACCCGGCCGGTGCCGAGGGCGAAGCGGACGCACACGGTGGCCGGGCGCTCGTACGCCGACGCACCGACGCCGCGCCGCCGGTCCTCGACGGACCGGACATCCGGCTGCACACCGGCGAGACGCTGCCCGTCGCCGTCTTCGACAGTCTGCGCCGGCTCGCCTCCGCCCACCGCACCACCTGGAGCGCCGTCCTCGTCAGTGCCGTCGCCGCGTACGTCGGCCGGGTCACCGGGACGCAGGAAGTCACCGTGGGCCTCGCCTCCAACGGCCGGCACGGCGGGCTCCGGCACATCGTCGGCATGACCGCCAACATCCTGCCGCTGCGCCTGACCGTCGCCGCCGACATGACGGTCGGCACTCTCGTCCGCGCCGCCGCCACCGAAATGCGCGGCGCCCTGCGCCACCGTCGGTTCTCGCGGGAACAACTCGCCCGTGAACTGAACATGGCCGACGACGCGGCCCGGCTCACCGGTGTCGTCGTCAACATCATGGGCTACGACTACGACCTCGACTTCGCCGGCAGCCCCGGCGCCTCCCGCGTGCTGTCCATCGGGCCGGTGGACGACCTGTCCCTCTTCGTCTCCGAACGGGCCGCAGGCAAAGGGCCGTTGATCGGGTTCGATGCCAACCCGGAGCTGTACCGCCCCGAGGACGTGCGGCTGCACCAGCACGCTGTCGTCTCCTTCCTGACGACTCTGGCCGACGCGGACGCCGAGACCCCTTTGCGTGACCTTCCGTTCGTCGACGAGAACACCGCCGAGGTCCTGCGCGGGCAGGGGCGAGGCACCCCCCTGCCCGCGGAGGCCGTGGCCGCGAGCCTGCCGGAAGCATTCGGTGCGCAGGCGCGCCGGACGCCGGACGCGCCCGCGGTGGTGGACGGCGCCGTCACACTCTCGTACCGGGAGCTGGCCCGGACGGCGGAGAGTCTGGCGAGTGCACTGGCGGGCTGGGGCGTCGGTGCCGAAGACGGCGTCGGCGTCCTCGTGGGTCGTTCGGCGGCCGTGGTGTCCGCCACGCTCGGCGCAGTCGGCGCGGGAGCGGCGTACGTACCGATGGACCCTGCCTGGCCGGCCGAACGGCTCACCCGCGTCGCCGAGACCGCCCACGTCCGTGCCCTGGTCGTCGACGAGACCACCGCCGTTCAGCCCTGGGTGCGGGCGACGGCCAACGGCCTGCCGATGATCGTCGTCGACGCTCTCGGTGGCGTCTTACGCGGCGCTCCGCCACGACCGGGCCCACTGCCGTGCCTGACCCGCGGTGACCGGCTGGCCTACGTGATGTTCACCTCCGGCTCCACCGGCCTGCCCAAGGGCGTCGGCGTCACCCATGCCGATGTCCTCGCGCTGGCGGCCGACAACACCTGGAAGGACGGCGTGTGCGACGCGGTGCTGCTGCACTCGGCGTACGTCTTCGACGCCTCCACGTTCGAGACCTGGGTGCCGCTGCTGAACGGCGGCTGCGTGGTTGTCGCCCCGAGCGGTGTAGTGGACGCCCGGGTGCTGCACGACATGGTGCGACGGAACGGTCTCACGGCGCTCTTCCTGACGACGGCCCTGTTCAACGTGGTGGCCGAGGCGGACCCGACGGCGTTCGCCGGACTGCGCATGGTTGCCGCGGGGGGCGAGGCCGCGACACCGGACCTGATGCAGCGGGTGGCAGCCGCGGCGCCCGCGACGCTCGTCCTGCATGTGTACGGCCCCACGGAGACCACGACCTTCACCGCCCGCCACCCGGTCGCCGCAGGCACCACGGGCGTGCCGCCCATCGGCCGGGCCCTCGACGGGATGAGTCTGTACGTGCTGGACCCCTCCCTCGCCATGGTGCCGCCCGGCGTCGTGGGGGAGTTGTACGTGAGCGGGCACGGCGTCGCCCGCGGCTACCGGGGGAGTCCCGCGCCGACCGCCACCAGGTTCGTCGCCGACCCCTACGACATGCGCGGGGGCCGCATGTACCGGACCGGCGACCTCGTGCGCTGGACCGCGAGCGGTGACATCGAATACGTCGGACGCGCGGACGGCCAGATCAAACTCCGCGGATTCCGCATCGAACCGGCCGAGACCGAGAACGTCCTGCTCACCGACCCGGATGTGCACGGCGCCTGCGTCGTCGTCCGCGAGGACATACCCGGCGACCGCCGGCTCGTCGCCTATGTCGTGCCCGCTCCCGGCGCCAGGCCGGAGGGCTCCGCCCTGGCCCGCCGAGTCGGGCGCGTCCTGCCGGCGTACATGGTGCCTTCCGCGTTCGTATCCCTCGACGCCCTGCCCCTCAACGCCAACGGCAAGGTCGACCGCCCCGCCCTGCCC
>NZ_JAELVH010000195.1 GCF_019399235.1 Streptomyces poriferorum
GCACGGTGCCCCGGCCGGTCCGGTCCCGGGACTCAACCTGCCGCCCGGCTTCCAGGCCCAGCAGCCGCCCGGCCCGCCGCAGCCGCGTGAGCCCCGCGATCCGTTCGAGTACCAGAGCTCGCGCCCCTCGCAGATCAACCGGTCGGCCGAGCCGCTCTCCTCGGGACCGGGACATTCCGGCCCGCCGGGACCGGGTCAGCAGCCCCCTCACCCGTTCCAGCCGCAGGGCCAGCAGCAGGGACAGCACCCTGGACAGCAGCAGGGCGGCCCGCCGCCTCCGCCGCCGTTCCAGCAGCAGGGGCAGCAGGGCGGACCGCAGGGGTTCCCCCAGGGCCAGCAGCACGCCCAGCAGCAGAACTCGCCGCAGGGTTCGCCTCCGCCGCCGTTCCAGCAGCAGAACTCGCCGCAGGGTTCGCCCCCTCCGCCGTTCCAGCAGCAGAACTCACCGCAGGGCCCTCCGCCGCCGTTCCAGCAGCAGCAGAGCGCGCCGTCGGCCTTCCAGCAGACGGCTCCCCCGGTCTTCGAGCAGCCCGGACCGCCGNCCCCGCCGCAGCCGCAGGCGCCGCAGACCGGCGGTGACGACTGGCTGCTGTCCCCGCCTTCGCAGGCCCAGGGCCCGCAGACGCCGATGCAGCAGCCGCCGTACCCGGGCCAGAACCAGGGACCGGGTCAGGGGCCGGGTCAGGGCCCCGGCCAAGGACCGGGTCAGGGCCAGGGCCAGGCTCCGCTGTCCATGAACTGGACCGCGGTCATCGCGCCCGACCGCGAGTACTTCCTGGCGATGATGCAGCGCAGCGGCCCCGAGGCCACCGGGCTCAACCTCCCGGCGTACTCCCCGGAGCAGCAGCTGCCGCTCACCGGCAACCAGATCACCATCGGCCGCCGCCGGCACAGCACGGGCGAGTCCCCGGACATCGACCTGTCCGTGCCGCCGGAGGACCCGGGCGTCTCGCACCAGCACGCGGTGCTGGTGCAGCAGCCGGACAGCAGTTGNGATCCGCCGGGACTGACCGCTCGGACGTACACAACGGCCGGCGACGGGGTGACCACCCCGTCGCCGGCCGTTGTGCTGTCCGCGCCGGCCGTCGCTCTCGGGCCGCGCACATAATTCGCACCACGAATGTCAGCGCTCCCGGCGAGGCCCCGCCACCAGCGCCTGCCGTATTCTGAGGGAATGCGAAAGGCCGAGCACGGACAGATGGGGATCGTCACCGCATTGGTGCGCTCCTCGTTCCTGGTGAATGCCGTGTACGCCGATTCCGGCCGCGAACACGGAATCACCGCACAGCAGGGCCAGCTGCTGTGCGTGCTGATGGTGCGGCCGTACGGGATGAGCGAGCTCGGCGCGATGCTGGGGCTGGCGAAGTCCAGCCTCACCGGCCTCGTGGACCGCAGCGTCCAGCGCGGACTGGTGCGCCGCGAACCCGACCCCGAGGACGGCCGCGCGGTCCGGGTCGCCCTGACCCCGGCGGGCGACGCACTGGCCGACGTGTTCTACGCCGGGACCTGCCGACGGGTGGACGCCCTGTCCGCGGGCCTCGACGAGGCCGACCGCGAACAACTCGCGACGCTGCTCGGCCGGCTGGTGCTGAGCAACAAGGTGCCGGTGGTCTTCATGGAGTCGGACGAGAGCACCCCGGCCGCCCCCTGAGCGCGCGGCGGCACCAAGGGCACTCCCGCAATCCCTGGCGGGCGCACGACGACGGCTACGGCCTCCTCCCCCGTTGCCCGAACGGCACGAGGCCCCCTCCGTTGCCGAAACGCCCGGATACGTCCAGCACGCGAGGCGCCGCCTCTCCGCCCCGCGACACACAGCATCCGAGGCCACGCGCTGGTCCACCAGGAATCGGGGGACAGCCCTCAGCCGCGCGTCACCCCGAACAGTTCGGCGAACCGGCCGATGAACAGATCCACGCCCTTGTAGGCGCTGACCGCCGCCGCCGGCAGGATGACCGGTCCGTCGGGCGACGGCATCTGCCCCACCCCGCCGCCGGGGCCGAGCGGGAGCAGGGCCGAAGGCACGGGGGACGGCCGGTAGGCGGCCGTGGGCCGCTCGCCGCGCAGCTGGGCGAGGACGTTCTCCGCGACCACCTCGGCGTGCTTCATCGCGTACCCGGCCATCTTCGCCTCGGCCACGTCCGTGATGTCCCCGAGGGCGTAGATGTGGTCGTGGCCCTCGACATTGAGCGCCTCGGTGACCCGGACCCGGCCCTGCGGGGTGCGGACGGCGACCCGGCCGTCGGCGAGGTAGTCGCCGTTGGTCCGCACGCCGTAGCAGCGGAACCAGATGTCGGCGGAGATCTCGCCGCCGTCGGTCGTGGCCACGGTGAATGACTTGGCCCGGCCCGGTTCGGCCGGCGGCTGCTCTACCGGCGCGGTGCCCAGCCGCAGCTCCACACCGAGCGCGTCCAGCTGGCGGTGCAGCTCCTCGCGGAACTCCGGCAGGAAGCCCGGCACCAGCTGGCCGGCGGGGTCGGTGACGGTCACGTGCTTGTCCGGCCAGACCGCCTTGATCTCGCCGGCCAGCTCCAGCCCGACCGGACCGGCCCCGGCGATCAGGACCCGACCGGCGGCGGCGAGCTCGGCGTGCGCCTCGTGGATACGCCGCAGCGCCTCGCCGGAGAGGTCGGTGTCCATCTTGGCCGGGAACGGGTAGTCGGAGCCGGTGGCGAGCACCAGATATGCGGCCTCCATCCGCTCCCCGGAGGCCAGGGTGACCCCGCCGGGATCCACGGCGACGGCACGCTCGCGGCGGACGGTGCCGCGCCGCAGGAGGGTGTCGTAGGGAAAGAAGATGTTGCCCGCCCAGTCGGGCCGGACCAGCGCGCGGAGTGCCCCCGCCGCATGCACGAACGCGTCCTTGGGATCGACGAGGACGACATCGGCCTCCTCGTCGAGCGCCTTCGCGACCGCCGCACCGCCGTATCCGCCACCGATGACCACCACCGTACGATTCACGTTCCCGCCCCGCGTATTTCCGCTCATCATTTACCCCGCTCCCGATGGCCGCGTTAATCGTTCGTCACACGAACCATAGTAGTTCGCGTAACGAACTTCAACGAAAGGATCGGGCCACCACCGCCACCGGCCCTCGACCGGGCCGTGGTTGGCGTGATCCATGCCCCGGGGGCCCCGTGCCCGGCCGACGCGTCTGCGACCATGGACGGGTGACTGAGAATCCGCGCGACACGCTGCAGGAGCTGACCTTCTACGAGGCGGTCGGCGGCGAGGACACCTTCCGGCGCCTGGTCCACCGCTTCTACCAGGGCGTGGCCGGTGACCCGCTGCTCCGGCCGATGTACCCGGAGGAGGATCTGGGTCCGGCCGAGGAGCGGTTCACGCTCTTCCTGATGCAGTACTGGGGCGGTCCCCGCACCTACAGCGAGGAGCGCGGGCACCCCCGGCTGCGGATGCGGCACGTGCCGTTCCGGGTGGACCGCGCCGCGCACGACGCCTGGCTGAGCCATATGCGGGTGGCGCTGGACGAACTCGGGCTGGCCCCTGAGCACGAGCGTCAGCTGTGGGACTACCTCACGTACGCGGCCGCCTCGATGGTGAACACCGAGGGCTGACCCGCGGTCGAAAGCGAGCGGAATCCGCTACTCCGGCTCACCGGCCCGGCCGTCAGGGTCCCCTGAGCTCACCGGCCCGGCCGACAGGCCCCCTATAGGATCCGCGCATGACGACGTCCGAACACGAGATCACCGAGCCGGTCGACCTCTGCCTGCCCGACGGCAGCCTGAACCCGGCTGCGGTCGGCTGGTCCCGGGCGCCTCTTCACCGCGCGAACCTGCGCGGCTGGGGCCGGACGAAGCGGTGGGAGTACTGGTGCGTGACGACGCCCACCCACCTCGTGGCGCTGACCGTCAGCGATCTCGACTTCCTCGCCCTGAACACCGTCTACCTGCTCGAATACGCGCCGGGCGGACTCGAACTGGAGCGTACGGCGATCATCCCCGGCGGCTTCGGCGTCGAGCTCCCCGACACCGTCGCGGGCGCCCCGGGCTCCCGGGACGTGGTGGTGGGACCCGAGCGGCCGTCCCGCGGCAAGGTGCGGGTCGAGATCCGCGACGAGAACGCCGGCACCCGGCTGAGGGCCCGCTGTCTGACCCCGGACCGGCTTCCGCTGGAGGTCGACCTCCTGGTCGCCCGGCCTCCGGGCCACGAGTCGCTCTCCGTCGTCGTGCCGTGGGGCGATCGCCGCTTCCAGTACACCTCCAAGCACACCGCCCTCCCCGCGTCGGGCCGGGTCCGGATCGGCACCGAGTACCTGGAGTTCGACGGGGACGACACCTGGGCCGTCCTGGACCACGGCCGCGGCCGCTGGCCGCGCACGGTCGACTGGAACTGGGGAGCCGCGTCCGGACGCACCGGCGGCCACACGGTGGGCCTGCAGTTCGGCGGCCGCTGGACGGCGGGCACGGGCTCCACCGAGAACGGGCTCTGCGTGGACGGCCGGCTCACCAAGATCGGCGAGGAGCTGGACTGGCAGTGGTCGCCGGCCGACCACCTCGCGCCCTGGACCATCCGCACGCCGTCGTCCGGCCAGGTGGACCTGACGTTCACCCCGTTCCACAACCGGTCGACACGCACGGAGACCGGCCTGATCGACAACCGCACCGACCAGTGCTTCGGCTACTACGACGGTCGTGTCCGCACCGACGACGGCTCCGAGATCACGGTGGAACGCCTGCTGGGCTGGGCCGAGGACGTCCACATGCGCTGGTGACGCGCCTTCTGACGGGTCCTACCCGCCCACGGAGACGGCGAGCGTCCCCAGGCCCCCCGCAGCGCCCGCCCGCCGCAGGGCGATGGACCCGTAGGGGGTACGCAGCCGCAGCCAGGCGCCCGTCGCCAGCAGGGCCACGGGGAAGTCCGGGGCGGCACGCAGGAAACCGAGGGCCTGTGCCGCGTGCACGGCGCGCAGCGGAAGCTCCGTACCGCCGACGGTCCGCGACCAGATGTCCCGCCCGATGAGGTCCCGCTCCGCCCGTGTGCGCCGCTCCTCGGGCAGCGCCCCGTCCCGCGTACGGAACTCGGCGACGGCCTCGCTCACCGACGCACCCAGAGCGACGGGACCCGGCAGCCCCTGCTGCTCCTGCCACCCGCCGCGCGGAGGCAGCACACCGGTCCAGGGCGGCCCCGTCACCGGTGCGGGCAGAGCGCCGGAGCGGCTCGACTCCTCCAGCGACTCGAGGAGTTCCCCGGCGGACACGGTCACGTCGAACCGATGCGTGTCCGCCAGCCGCACGGCCCGGATCGCCAGAACCTCGAACGACGGCGGCCGGCCGAACACGGCCAGCGCGCCGCCGCCCGCCTGCAGCCGTACGGCCGCGGCACGGTCGTAGTGGAGCAGCCGGCCGAGGAAGGCCGCGAGATCCGCGGCCTCCCTCGTATCGGCGAACTGCAACGACTGCACGGACACCGTCATGCCGCCGCGGGCTCCTCGGCCAGGTACTCCTGGAGGAAGAGCTTCTCCTCCGCGGAGATCCGCCGGGGCCGCTCCTCGGCCAGGTTGTACGGGACGACGATGGTCGACGCCCGTACGTACACCTGCTCCGGGTCCTTGACCTCGTACGCGATCGTGAGCGAGGCGGCACCTATCTTCGTGACCCACGACTCGACGGTCACCGGCGCGTGCCGGTGGACCAGCGGTCGCACGTAGTCGATCTCGTGCCGGGCCACGACGGACCCGCCCGCGAACGACGGCGAGCCGTCGCCCGGCGCCAGCCGGAACATGAAGTCGATGCGCGCCTCCTCCAGGTAGCGGAGGAAGACCACGTTGTTGACGTGCCCGAAGGCATCCATGTCCGACCAGCGCAGCGGGCAGCTGTAGATATGACGAGCCAAGACGATCAGCCTCGCGTGAGCTTCTTGTACGTGGCACGGTGCGGACGGGCCGCGTCCGCACCGAGACGCTCGACCTTGTTCTTCTCGTACGACTCGAAGTTGCCCTCGAACCAGTACCACTTGGACTCGCCCTCGTACGCCAGGATGTGCGTGGCGACGCGGTCCAGGAACCAGCGGTCGTGGGAGATGACCACGGCCGCACCGGGGAACTCCAGCAGCGCGTTCTCGAGCGAGGACAGGGTCTCGACGTCGAGGTCGTTGGTGGGCTCGTCGAGGAGCAGCAGGTTGCCGCCCTCCTTGAGCGTCAGCGCCAGGTTGAGGCGGTTGCGCTCACCACCGGAGAGCACACCGGCCGGCTTCTGCTGGTCCGGACCCTTGAAGCCGAACGCGGAGACATAGGCCCGCGAGGGCATCTCGACCTGGCCGACGTTGATGTAGTCCAGCTCGTCCGAAACGACGGCCCAGAGGGTCTTCTTCGGGTCGATGTTGGCGCGGCTCTGGTCGACGTACGAGATCTTGACCGTGTCGCCGACCTTGATGGAGCCGCTGTCCGGCGTCTCCAGGCCCTGGATCATCTTGAACAGCGTGGTCTTGCCCGCGCCGTTCGGACCGATGATGCCGACGATGCCGTTACGCGGCAGCGTGAACGAGAGGTCGTCGATGAGGACCTTCTCGCCGAAGGCCTTCGAGAGGTTCTCGACCTCGACGACGACAGAACCGAGCCGCGGGCCCGGCGGAATCTGGATCTCCTCGAAGTCCAGCTTCCGCATCTTGTCCGCCTCGGCCGCCATCTCCTCGTACCGGGCGAGACGGGCCTTGGACTTGGTCTGGCGCCCCTTGGCGTTCGACCGCACCCACTCCAGCTCTTCCTTGAGGCGCTTCTGCCGCTTCTCGTCCTTGCGGCCCTCGACCTTGAGGCGGGTGGCCTTCTTCTCCAGGTACGTGGAGTAGTTGCCCTCGTACGGGATGGCGCGGCCGCGGTCGAGCTCGAGGATCCACTCGGCGACGTTGTTCAGGAAGTACCGGTCGTGGGTGACGGCGACCACGGCGCCCGCGTACTTCGAGAGGTGCTGCTCCAGCCAGTTCACCGACTCGGCGTCGAGGTGGTTGGTGGGCTCGTCGAGCAGCAGCAGGTCGGGCGCCTCGATGAGGAGCTTGCAGAGCGCGACGCGGCGCTTCTCACCACCGGACAGGTTCGTGACGGGCCAGTCGCCGGGCGGGCAGCCCAGCGCGTCCATGGCCTGCTCCAGCTGAGCATCCAGGTCCCACGCGTTGGCGTGGTCCAGGTCCTCCTGCAGCTTGCCCATCTCGTCCATGAGGGCGTCGGAGTAGTCCGTCGCCATGAGCTCGGCGACCTCGTTGAACCGCGTCAGCTTGCCCATGATCTCGGCAGCGCCGTCCTGGACGTTCTCCAGCACGGTCTTCGACTCGTCGAGGTGGGGCTCCTGCATGAGGATGCCCACGCTGAACCCGGGCGACAGGAAGGCATCACCGTTGGACGGCTGCTCCAGGCCCGCCATGATCTTCAGCACCGTGGACTTACCGGCACCGTTGGGACCCACCACACCGATCTTCGCGCCGGGCAGGAAGCTCAGCGTCACGTCGTCAAGGATGACCTTGTCGCCGTGCGCCTTGCGTGTCTTGCGCATCGTGTAGATGTACTCAGCCAAGAGAAACCGTCCGGCAATCGATGAGTGGGCAGATACACCCCATCTTGCCTGACTGCTACCTCTTGACGGAAACCCGTATCGGCGGGTGGGCCTGACCTGGCCGTACGCGCGTCTGTCTTTGTAGGTGACCTGTCACTGACTGTCGCGTTCGGTCACTGCTGAGCGCCCTCGCACAGCCCAAGGACGGCCCAGGAACGATCACTCGGTGGCCGTAGACCATTCATTCGCCCAGCTCCCAGCTGAACTGGAGAGCACCCGTCATCCCGTCCCTCCGCCGTGTCTGCCTGCCAGTCGATAGGGCCAAGACCGTCGGGCGCGGCACGCGGTCACCCAGTTCGACCGTCGGCGGCGGGTGGCCTCACGAACAACCCACCTCATGGGCGCCGGAGCCAGGGAGCGAGCGCATCCACGAGCACGTCGTATGCGGGGTCTGCGGACAGCCAGAGCAACTTGTGCTGCGCCCCGTCCTTCATACGCAGGCTGACTCGGTCGGAGGCAAAGCCACGGTGAATGCGGGCGGAGGCGATGTCGGCCAGAGGCAGCACTGTGTTGGTCCGGTGCTCCGCCCGAATCTGCTCGGCGGCAGCCTCGGTCACGTCGGCTTCCGGCAACGGCCAGACCACCGTCGGCCCCTTGCCGTTCGCCACGGTGGCCACGAACCCGAGCCGCCGACGGACCAAGGAGGACGGCAGCAGCCACAACTCCCCATGGATCCAATCGCCCCAGCCAGTGGTGCAGGCCCGCGAAAGCAGTCGCGCCCGTCCATTCATCGGGCCACCGTAGTGGGCGTGTCATACCTGCGCCACGGAGTAATAGAGCCGCTGAGGTGGAGATACCCCGGCCGCACCGACGCAGGCAGCCGACCGGGCGGGGCCGGCTGAGGTCTCACTCGACGACAGCCGACTCCCCCTTGTGTGTGCCCCGGGACGCGGCGCCCGAGGGAACGCGCTCGGAGAGCGTCGCAAGTAGCCCTTCTCACACACCAGCTACGTACGAGCCATATGCGAGCATTTAGTCACCAAACGGCTAGGGTCGAGCGGTGAGTCGAATCGAGAGGGCCGCCGAGGGGGCGGGGCCGTTCACGACGCGGCTGACCTGGCGCCTCGGTGACGGCGGCACTGCGGTCTGGGAGTCGCGGCGGGCGCGCAAGCGCGGGCTGCTCACCGTGCGGGCGGCCGGCGATCGCGAACCCCGCTCCCGCAGGGCGGACAGCGCGTCGGTCAGTCGTCTCCGCAGGCTGAATGCCATCGCGGCGAGTGCGTTCGCGGTGGGTGGGGGCCTCTTCGCCTTCGGAGCCGCTGTCGCACAGTTCGGCGCGGGTGATGCGACGGGAGCCTGGATCTACTTCACCGGCGGCCTGTTCTTCAACACGGGCGGCTACGTGTCGCTTCTCCAGGCGGTCAACGCCCCTCGCCAGGACAACGGCGCCGGGGCACTTGCCGCGCGGCGATGGAGATGGTGGAGCTACGAGCCCGGCCGGATCGACTGGTTGAGTACCTTCCTGCTGTTCGTGGGCACGCTTGTGTTCGGCATCAACTTGCTGAGCTCCCTGTTGCAAGGACTCTCGGTCCAGCAGGTGAACCGGCTGATCTGGGCCCCTGACCTGGTCGGGTGCACCCTGTTCCTCGTCTCGGGGCATCTGGCCCTGGTGGAGGTCTGCCACGGCCGGCCGGGAATCCGGCCCCGCGATCTCGGCTGGTGGATCGTCGCGGTCAACCAACTCGGGTCCGTGCTCTTCATGGTCGCGGCGCTGGCCGACTTCACCCGCCCCGCCACGTCGAGCGTCTTGAACATCGACATCGCCAATTGGGGCACCCTCACGGGAGCTCTGTGTTTCTCCGCCGGCGGGGTGCTCCAGTATTTCGAGCGTCCGTGAGCTCCTGTTCACGGACGTGCTCGACGGACGCCGGTGAGGGCCGAGGGAGTGTCCAGGGGCCGAGCGAGCCGTCTCCTCAGTGGTCCTGAGAATCGTCGCGGCGCGAGTCAGCGCGGGTCCGGAGCCGCCACCCGGTCGGCGAGACCCGAATGCAGGGAACGCCCCCGGGCAGGATGGCAGCGGAGTCCGGGCCGTCTTCTGGGGGACATCATGGGCAGCACCACGCTTGCGCTCGTCGTTGCGACAGTCGGCGTAACCGGCACCCTGCTCTCGCCGCTTCTCGCACAACGAGTGGTCGCACGCGTCCAGGCGGAACAGTTCGATCGTGAGCAACGAGCGGCTCACGCCCAGTGGCTTCGCGAGCAGCAGGTTTCGGAGCTCATCCGTCGACGTGACTGCTACGTGACGGTCAACGCGGCCTTCCGTCTCTACCGGACACGTCTGATGGACTACCTCTGGGACTTCGACAGGGGGCAGGCCACCCCAGAGGGACGAGAGGCTGTCGAGGAGGCGAGACGCGACCATCATTCGACGTTCGCCGAGGCCCAGCTGATCGTGTCCGGGACGGTACTGGGCGAGCTGGACGGCGTGACCGCGGCACTGTCGGAGGTGTACCGCCGGATCATGTCTCTGGCGGAAGGACACCCGGACGCCGATGGCTCCTGCGAGGAGATCCGGGCAACGGACTTCCCGCTGCTCTGGGAACGGTGGGACCGCATGCGCAATGTCATGCGAGCGGATCTGGGAGTGGGGCCGGGCCCAGAGGGTCGTCCTCCGGCCGGCTCCTAGCGACCGCGTACCGCGCGGAGCGCGGCCCCGCTCGCGCACCGCGGAACTCCGGCCCGAATACGCCGCGGCCCCGGCCGGCCGAAGCCGTACCGGGGCCGCGGTCAGGGCGTCGTGCCGTGCGCCCTGGCGTGTGTGCGCGTTACTCGCCCGAGGACTGGTCCTTGCGGCGTCGGAGGAAGAAGACCGAGCCGCCGCCGATGACGACCAGGGCGATCGCGATGCCCGCGATCATCGGGGTGGCGTTGGAGCTGCCGGTCTCGGCCAGGTTGCCTTCGGCGGCCGCCGTGCTGCCGCCGGCCGTGGCGGTGGTCGTGGTGGGCTGTTCGGCGGTCTGGGTGGTGAGGCCGTCGGTGGCGCTGCCGGTGGTCCTGCAGTCCAGGACGCCCTTGAACGTGCGGCTGAACCCACCCGGTCCGGTGACCGTGACGTCGTACGCCTGGTCCTCGGCGACCGGCACGGTCACCGTCTCGGACTTGCCGGGCTCGATGGTGTGCTGCGCCCCGGCCAGGTCGTACGTGAACGCTTCGTCGCCCGTGTTGCTCGTGGTGACGTCCACGCCGCCCTTGGCGCAGTTCTTCTTCGCGGTGACCGCGGGGATCGCGCCCTTGCCGGCCCAGGTCGCGGTGGCGCTCGCGGAGACCGTGGACTCGCTGGAGCCCGCCAGGATCTGCGTCTGGCTCTTGGTGGCGCCTGCGAACGCCCGGCCGACGGGGACCGAGGTGGTGGCCTGGACCGTCAGGGAGGCGGAGCCGTCGGCGGCGCCTGCCGGGATGTCGAAGTAGAGCTGGGAGCCGTTGGTGGCCGTGGTGACGGCCTTGCCCTTCTTGTCCGTGATCCTGACGCCGCTGGCGGAGTCCGCGGGCGGGGTCACCGAGACCTGCCCGGCGTTGGTGCGGACGGTGACGGGGCCGACGCGCTTGCCGGAGTTGCCGGACACCGCGACCGGGTCCAGGGCGAGGGACGCCTTGGGCTCGGCGGTGTCGGTGGCGGACTTCTGCAACCAGTCGGCGAGCCTCTCCGCCTGGTCGTCGGATGCGGTCACGTCGGCGTTGTCCGAGTAGCGCCAGATGGCGACCTGGGTGCCGGCCGCCGCGGTCCGCTCGGTGAGCGGGCCCGTGCCGGCCTCCTTGGCGAGCGCCTGGAGGTCGTCGATCTTCGGGTACGAGTGCTCAAGGATCCAGCGGATCCTGCCGGCGTTCTTGTTCGTGCCGAGCGAGGTCTGGTTCCAGGGGGTCTCCAGGTACTTCGCCTGGTCCTGGGTGGGGTTGTGGATGTCGATGCAGTACGTCTTGAACTTGCCGCCGCCGTCGACCGTCATCTCGAAGAGCCCTGCGGGCAGCTTCTGGTCCTTGCCGTCGGCGTGGAGGACCGCGCTGTCGAACGTCTTCAGCCCGTCCAGGGTCGCGGTCGCACCGCCCTGGTGCGGGGGTGCCTCGTCGGCGACCGCGCCGCCCGCGCCGGTGAGGGCGCCGGCCAGGACCAGGCCGGATGCCACCACCGAGGCGGCCAGCCGGGCTATGCCCCGGGTCCGTCGGGGTTCCGCCGTCGTCGTGGATGACGAGGCGGTCGCTGAAGAAGCAGAAAACACAGAATTCCCCTCCGGGCGAGACCCTCGCGTCCGTTACGCGTGTGGGGAATGTCCCGCCAGCCGACTCAAGTGCCCTGTGAGTACTGAGGAATCCTAAAGACCGCGCGAAGCACAATCCCCCGTCATACCGTCCGACAACCATTCCGAATCGGAATCGTTATCCCGGGTAACGTCCTGCTCAGGGAGAGGACTCGGGCCGGAATGCGGTCCTCGCCGCCTGTGCCGGGTGGCGTCTCAGGGCGCCGACACCAGTTCCGGTTCGGCCTTCTGACGCACCGTCCGGCGCCTGGTGGCAGGGCGTTCCGTCCGGACGACCTCGGCCGGCTCATGCTCCGTATCGCTCGGCTCCACCCGGTCCGCGGACTGTGCGCGGTCCGCCGGGCGGTCCCTCACCGCCCACTCGTCCGGCTCGTCGGCCCTGCGCGCCCCGTTCCGCGCGGTCAGCCCCGGCTCACCCCTGACCACACGCCGGAAGGCCGACGTCCCCCGGGTCAGATCGTGTCCCACCGCCACCGCCTCGATATCCACGAAGGTCCGGCGCTGCCCCTCCCGTTCCTCCTCGCGCACCTTCAGCCTGCCGTGCACCACCAGAGGCTCCCCCACGGCCACGGAGCCGGTCAGATTCGCCGCCAGGGTGCGCCAGGCCCACACCGTGTAGAAGCTGGTGTGCCCGTCCGTCCAGAGCTCCTTCTCCCGGTCCCACCGCCGGGGCGTCACCGCGAACCGGAATCGCGCCATTCCCCCGCTCGCCGTTTCCCGGAACTCCACACCGGTCGCCGCGTTCCCCACCAGCGTCACCAAGGTCTCGTTCATGACTCCGCCTCCCCTTCGGTCCGGATATCGGTGACCGCACTCCTGCGTCCGGTCACTGATCCCATGGTGAAGGGGAGGCGGAATTCCTGCTGAAGCCTGTGGACTAACGGCTCGTTGTGGAAAACTCCGTCACCGCCACGAAGCGCTCGCGCACCTCCCGATAGCGCACCAGTTCAGCCGACACGGGGTCGAGCACCCGGGCCCGCCCGCAGGCCGCCGCCGTCTCGCGCAGCCTGCGTTCGGCCTCCTGGCCGTACCGACGCGCGGGTCCCCGGGCAGCCGCCGCGCACGACCACTCCACCAACGGGCCGCCGATGATGCCCGCCAGCATCACCAGGGCGGGCGTCAGCAGCCCCGGCTGCAGGACGCCGATGATCTGGCCGGCCAGCCACAGACCGCCGAAGATCTGCAGCAGCGTCATCACCACCTGTGCCAGTACGGCCGCAGGCCACCAGGCCGGCCGCGGGGGCTTCGAGCCACGCCCCGGTTGAGCCTGGGCCGTACCGCCACGGACGCCCGCCGCCGCACCGGCCGTACCGCCACGGACGCCCGCCGCCGCACGGGCCGTACCGCTGTCGTCCGCGCCCCGGCTCTCCGTCCCCGCAGCCCGCCCTGCCAGTTCGTCAAGTGCCTCCGGCAGCCCCTGCGCCCCGTGCACGGCGGCCTCGCGCACCGCCTGCGCCCATGGCCCGGGCAGTCCGTCGGCCGCGTCGTCGGCCACCGTGCGCACGGCCTGTTCGACGCGTTGGCGTGCGGTGAGCTGTTCCTCGGGCGGGGCGCCGAGTGCGCCGCGGTCCGGGCCGCCGGGCCGGCGGGCCGACTCGTACCAGCGCCACAGCCTCAGCCACGGCGTCCCGCCCGAGGAACAGCTCA
>NZ_JAELVH010000196.1 GCF_019399235.1 Streptomyces poriferorum
CCCCGCCAACCTCATCCGCCCGGCACCGGCGGCTTCGGCAGCGGCCCGCCTCCCGCCGGGGGTCAGATGCCCGCCCCGGTCAGCAGCCTGCGCGTCCTCATGATGGTCGTCGGCGGCCTCCAGGCGATCCTCGGCCTGGCCCTGGTGACCAACAGCGTCTCCATCGCCACGTCCCTCTGGGGCGAGGCGGACGCGTCGACCCCGTGCTGCCGGACTCCCGGAGAGGCCCACGCGGGCACGGTCGTCTTCGTCGGCATCCTCATCCTGGCCATCGCCGCCTGGGGCATCCTGACCGCCCTCAAGTTCCCGACCCGCCACCCCAATGTGCGCAATTCGGCCATCGCCTACGGCTGGATGACCCTGGCCTTCACGGTCTTCCTCTGGGCCTTCATGACGGTCCTGATCCTGGTCCTGATCTGGCTCGCCATGGCGATCCTGCTCATCGTCCGGCCGAACCAGCCTGAGTGCAGGGGGTGGTTCGGGGCGCCGGGGCTCTGACGGCGACCGATTGACCGCGGTTTGTCAGCCCCCCTTGATACAACTGCGTACACGCGTATCGCAATGAGGGGGACTCTGCCATGACCAACCATGCTCAAGTGGAAGCGGCGCCCGTTGCTGGCCTGTACGAGACGCTGATCACCCAGCGGCTCGAAGAGCGCATGAAGCAACTCGATGCAGCAGGTTGGCGTGCGATTGATGACGTGGTGGGAGTCGAGTCCGCGCCTCACGTTCTATCTCGCCACATCGCGATCACCGTTCGCCGGGTGCTTCAGGGCCTTCAACCGGCAGAGCAGGTCGTTGCGGCGAACCACATCCTCGAATCCCTCAACACGATTGAGGGCGCTACTGAGTGGGTCGACCTGGTCACCGAGGGACCCCGGCAGCTTCTCGCTGTAGCGGAGCGTGAAGCTCCGGGCGTGTACGCGATACGGCCGCACACTCCCCTGTCCGACACTGCGCTGATCACGAACTCACCCGACGACCCAAGCCTGGGCTTTGAACTTCGGGCGGAACTGTCCACGGCGGACCGCGTGGATCTGCTCTGCGCCTTTGTGAAGTGGCACGGTCTGCGTGTTCTTGAGCAAGCGCTGACATCGGCGCGCGAGCGCGGCGTCCCCATCAGAGTCCTCACAACGACGTATATCGGTGCAACCGAGCGTCGAGCCCTCGACCGGCTTGTCCGCGAGTTCGGCGCTGAAGTGAAAGTGAACTACGAGCTCCGTTCGACTCGCCTCCACGCGAAGGCGTGGCTTTTCCGCCGGGAAACTGGCTTCGACACCGCGTACGTCGGCAGTTCCAACCTATCCAAGGCCGCGCTCCTCGATGGTCTCGAATGGAACGTACGGCTGTCGTCGGTCGCGACCCCGTCGGTCCTGCGCAAGTTTGAGGCGACTTTCGACGCCTACTGGAGCGAGCGCTCCTTTGAGTCGTACGACCCCGATCGCGACGCACAGCGATTGGATGAGGCGCTTTCTCATGCTGGTGGCACGAGCGGCCAGCAAGGCCCCAACGTCATCTCGCTCTCAGGGTTGGAAGTGCGTCCGTACCCTCACCAGCGAGACATGCTGGAGCGCCTTGAAGTCGAGCGCACCGTTCACGAGCGGAACCACAACCTGCTGGTCGCGGCCACTGGCACGGGGAAGACGGTGATGGCAGCCCTGGACTACAAGCACCTGCGGCACAAGCTTGGCCGGGATCTCCGACTGCTCTTCGTGGCACATCGGAAGGAGATCCTGGAGCAGTCCCTGCGGGTGTACCAGAACGTCCTGGTCGACGCCAACTTCGGTGAGCTCTTCTTCGGCGGCGAGGTGCCCGAGGACTGGAACCACGTATTCGCCAGTGTTCAGTCACTCAACGCGCGTGCCCTGGAGCGCCTCGCTCCGGATCACTTCGACGTCATCGTGATCGACGAGTTCCACCACGGCACTTCGCCGACCTACCGAAGGATCGTGGACCATTTCACACCGCAGGAGTTGCTCGGCCTCACCGCCACCCCAGAGCGCATGGACGGGCTAAACGTCCAGGATGAGTACTTTGACGGCCGAATCGCGGCCGAGATGCGGCTCTGGGAAGCACTTGAGAACGATCTGCTGAGCCCGTTCCACTACTTCGGTGTTACCGACAACACTGACCTCAGCACCCTCGCGTGGAAGCGGGGAGCGTACGACTCAAGTGCGCTGAGCAACCTCTTCACAGGTAACGACGCCCGGGCCAGGCTGGTCGTCAAGGCTGTGAAGGACAAGGTCACCGACCCCGGGACCATGCGCGCTCTGGGCTTCTGCGTCTCGGTGGCACACGCGCAGTTCATGGCCGAATTCTTCCGGCGTGCTGGCCTCAACGCCGTCGCACTCTCCGGCGATACCCCCAAGCATGAACGTAAGGCGGCGCTGGAAGAGCTCCGTGCAGGAACGCTGCAAGTCATCTTCTCGGTGGACCTGTTCAACGAAGGACTCGACATCCCTGATGTCGACACTCTGCTTCTTCTCCGTCCGACCTCAAGCGCCACCGTATTCCTTCAGCAGTTGGGACGTGGGCTGCGCCGTACCGAGAAAAAGGCCGTTCTCACCGTTCTCGACTTCATCGGTCAGCACCGCAAGGAGTTCAGGTTCGAAGAGCAGTTCCGCGCCCTGACCAACCTGACGCGAAACCGTCTCCTCACCAACATTGAGGACGACTTCCCTCAGTTGCCGTCTGGCTGCCAGATCATCCTTGAGGCGAAGGCCAAGACCCTTATCCTCGATAACATCCGCAATCAGATAGGCGTCAACGTCACTCAGCTCGCTCGCGAGGTTGCCACCTACGCCGAGCCTCGGCTCGCGGGCTACCTCAAGGAGAGCGGCCGAGAGCTCAAAGAGCTCTACCGCGGCAACGGAAACTCCTGGACCGGCCTTCTCCGCCGCGCCAAGCTCCTCAATCCCACTGCCCCCGACGGCGAGGCATCGCTCCTGAAGCGCGTATCCGCCTTCCTCCATGTCGACGATCCGGCACGCGTCTCGGCGTATACGAAGCTCCTCATCGACGACGCCCCCACGTATGACCAGCTCACCGCTCAGGAACAGGCGTACGCCCGCATGCTCTTCTTCTCCCTCTGGCCCTTGGGCGGTGATTTCACGAGCTACCAAGCGGGCTTCGACACCTTGCGCGCCCAGCACGCATTCCGCGACGAGCTCCGCCAGGTCCTGGCCCAGGTCCTCGACCTAGCCGACCACCTGCCGCTTCCCCTGCTCGGCACGCACGCGGATCTCCCCTTGGCAGTTCACGCCTCGTA
This sequence comes from Streptomyces poriferorum, assembly GCF_019399235.1. Taxonomy (GTDB): domain Bacteria; phylum Actinomycetota; class Actinomycetes; order Streptomycetales; family Streptomycetaceae; genus Streptomyces; species Streptomyces poriferorum. The sequence continues at coordinate 3,269 of NZ_JAELVH010000196.1, forward strand.
CAGCCGCGAAGAGATCCTCCCTGCTCTCGGCCAGTCCACCGTGGACGGCTTCATGCCTGGGCACTTCCGGGAGGGCGTGAAGTGGTGCGAGGGAATCCAGACTGATGCCCTTCTCATCACCCTAGAAAAGGATGAGAAAGACTTCTCGCCCGAAACTCGGTACAAGGACTATGCACTGAACGAGTCCGAGTTTCATTGGGAGTCTCAGAACCAGACATCAGAGACGTCACCGACAGGCCTGCGCTACCGGACACACAAAGAGAAGGGCACTCAGGTACTCCTCTTCGTCCGACGCTATAAGAAGACAGACATCGGTGGCCCACAGCCTTGGATGCTGCTTGGACCGGCTGATTACGTCACGCACAAGGGCAGCAAGCCCATGGCAATCACTTGGAAGCTGCGTCACGAAATGACAGCAGACGTTTGGACGTACTCAGCAATTGCTGCTGGGTAACCTCCGAGCCAAAGCCCCCCTTGCATTACTGGGCAGATTCCCCCGGCCCGGACCTCGACCTTGGTGTCGGACATCGCGGAGGGCGGCACTGATGTAGCGGCTGCGACTGCCCGGTCACCCGCCGTACGGGGCTCTACGTCAGTGCAACGCGCCCTCGCGCACCGATCCGACGAAGTGCGCCCACGCCCCTCGGCCAACGTGGAAGTGCCCGCTACTCGGACGCTCGCTGTCGCGCACGAAGGTGCCGACGGTAGTGAAGGCAGCCTCGACGCACTCCGTTCCGCTACCACCGCTGTAGGACGACTTGAACCACCGGGCACCTTCGTGATCCATCACGGCTCCTCGCAAACCTGGGTCAGGAGCGCGGCAGAAGACTGGGGGTCCAGCGCCTGCGCGCGCAAGTACTCGAACGCCAACTTATAGCGTTCGAGTTCCTGCGGCTTTTCCATGAACAGCCCCCCGCCGATGATGTCCACGTAGACCACGTCAAGTTCCGGAGTTGCTCCCCCCAGGATGACGAAGCTGCCAACTGCCGCGGCGTGCGCACCTGCCGCGAACGGCAGGATTTGGAGCGTGACGTTGGGGCCGGCCGAGGCGGCGAGTAGGTGCTGCAACTGATCGCGCATGACGGAGAGCCCTCCGACCATCCGCCGGATGACGGCCTCATCGATCACTGCCCACAGGTGCGGAGGTTCGTCGCGCGTAAGTAGCTCCTGACGCTTCATCCGGATGTCGACCATGTGATTGATCTCTTGGTCAGTGCATCTCATCTCTGAAGCGCGGTGAACCGCCTCCGCGTACGCGCGCGTCTGAAGCAACCCAGGAACATACATGCAGGCGTAGTGCCCCTCACTCACCACCTCGTCTTCGAGGGTGAGCATGAGATTCATGGACTCAGGGATGGGGTCAGCGAGGGAGCGCCACCAGCCTTGAATGCGAGCACCCTTAGCCAGGCCGACCAGTGACTCTCGCTCAGGGTCGGATGCGCCGTACTCGCGGCACAGGGCGTCCACGGCTGGCCACTTAACTGTTCCCTCCTTCGTCTCATACCGACTCAGAGTGGCCTTCGAGATGCCTACGCGGGCGCCTGCCTCCTCCAACGTGAGGCCGTTCGCCTCGCGGAGTCGGCGCAGATCGGCTCCCAATTGTCGCCTGCGCGTGGTCGGTCCAACTGGCATGTCATCGGCCCTTCAAGTCGGTATCGAAGAGGGTGCATGGGGCGAGTCTTGCAGGCAAGGTGGCGCACGCCGGGGGCGTGCGCCACTGGAGCGCGCTTCCGGAAGGGGGTTCTGAGAGTTCCATTTTGAGAGTTCCACTGTCACCTTATGGAGAGAAGCGGGAGCGTTGGGTGACCGCTGAGCCAGTGCGAAGGGTGACCGGTATGAGTGGGTGCCGCTTTGGCGTCGAGCGTAAGAGGTGGGAACTTCCATTCCTGGCTGAGGCGGAGGAGCTTGCCGGGCTGCGGCGAGTGATGCGCCTCCACCTTGAGCTTTGGGGTCTCTCATCGATGGTCGATGCGGCTCAGGTCTGCGTAACTGAGCTCACGAGCAACGTCATCAAGCACGTGGGCGCGGGAACCTCGGCCTGCCTGGCGGTGAGCATGAACGGGGGTTGCCTGCGTATTGAGGTGAGCGACTCTGACGGGCAGCGACTTCCGACGCTTATCCGGGCAGCCGGCCTGGATGAGCGAGGGCGGGGTATGCAGCTGGTGGAGGGAGCGTCTGCCCGGTGGGGAGTGATCGTGCGTGGTGTCTCCAAGACGACATGGTGTGAACTCGCCACGGGTTTGCAGTCGGCCGACGGTCACGTCGCCGATGAACAGGTAGCCAAGGCAGAAGCACTTCTGGGCCTCTGCGGGTTGGGAGAGCGCCGAGAGTCCTCGCAACTCAGACCTATGAGCATTAAGGAAGCTGCGGAAGTGGCCACCGGCTTGATCGCAGACCTTCTGCTCTGGCTGAAGGCGCATGGCTGCGACGCTGACGAGGCCCTTGACCGTGCGCAATTCCTCTTCGAGGTTGAGTCCGATGCGGAAGGGCCGGCGTGAGTCCTCGATCTCTCGGATCACGGCCTCCGAGCGAGCATGCGCTCGGGACGTTCAGCCTGACCAGCGAACCGGTCGAGCAGTAGTACGCCGCGGATCGCCTACACGCCCGGAGTAGCGCGCCCCCGCCCCGGCCGAACGGCGAGCCAAGCTCTGATGGTGCTCTCCCGCCAGGCGGGCGAGCGGCCGAACTGATCATCGGGGAGTGGGAAGTCCGCTGGCCTGAGGCGGAGTTCGTCAGTCACGCGCCTGCGGGTGCGTTTGAGATACAGGCGGACGGTGGCTGCCGTGATCCCCGCGACCTCCGCGACTCCCCCGGTGTCGAGCAGTCGCTCGGGTGGGCTTTCCATGCCTCTCCTTTGCCTCCGCGTCGTGGAGGCAAAGATACCGAGAGGTCGACGGCCGGCAGAAGCGTCGCCCCTGTCGCATCTCCCTGATCTGCCACATGTTTGACCCCGTCATGGGATCATTCATGGGTCGGAAGCCGCCCGTGCCCCGGCCTTCTGCCGTACCTCCCGTCATGTGCCCGGTCCTTCCGTCGTGGCCTGCCCTCCCTCTCTTCCCTGGACAGTGATGCGTCGTGTTCTCGGCGCGGCCCCGTGCCGCGTCTCTCAGCCATGCCCGGACCCCGACTGGCAACCCGTCCCCGTCCCGTTGCAGGAGGTGGAGGCCACCGCCGCCCGGCATGCCCAGCCCCGGGCCTGGTTGCGTGCTGTGGTGTGGCTGGTCGAGGAGGCTGGGCTCCATCCGAGAACGGGCGAAGCGACGTTACGCATCGCACGGGACCTGGCCGGGCGGATGGATTACACCGCCGGGACCGTGCTGTACGACCTCGACGGGACGGCCGCGCGCTGCTCTCTGTCCAGGGCGACGGTCAAGCGTCACGTCGGATATCTGCGGGAGTTGGGGGCGTTGGCCTGGGTGCGTCACGGGTCGCGGCGCAATCTGCGGCTTCCGGGACGTCCGTACGCGGGAACGGCAACGATCTACGCGGCCACGATCCCGTACGTCTACGACCGGGCGCACGGCAACCGCATCGACGGTCAGGGGTTCGGGGCCCGGGTGGTCGGGGTGCCATCCGTGCACACCTCATCGGCGGGCGGTCTCGGCCGCCGAGTGCGTGAGCCCCAATCTCTCGCCGCCCGCCCCCGCAAACCCGTAGCTGAGGCAGACGAGAGGTGTAAAGACACCCCGGGCAGGCGCGCGAGGTCACAGCTCTCCGCTCGCCCCGAACACTCGACGCCAAGAAGCCCGCTACAGGTCGCCGCCGACATCCGAATCGCCGCCCAGGTCCGGCCGCACGTCCCCTGGGCCCAGAGCGAGGGGTTACGTCGACTCGCCCACGCACTGCGGCCGTTGATCGACCAGGGCCTCGATGCCCACGACGTCGCCGCCGAGCTGACCTCGTGGTGGCTCAACTGGCGACCGGCGAGGCCCGCCGCGTACATCACCGCACAGCTCCGTGACCGGATGGCCGACGCTCCGAACGAAGACCTGTCGGCCGATGCCCACCCGCACGCTGCCGAGCCCACCGAAAATCCCGCATGGCGGGAATGGCTACGCCAACGCGCCACGGCAACGGAACTCCACGAACCGCAACGCACCGACGACGACCGCCGCCACGCCCGCCTGTACGGCTGGGACCGATGGGCGGAGATCGCCGACCACTACGCCGCGGACCCCGACGATGCCCTGGACCTCTACGGCACCCGCCTGTGCGGCTACGCGGTCAAGCGCGCTTCAAGTGATTGGGCGAGGCGGTGAAACAGATGCGTCGTGACGTCGCACCAGTTCCCGGTCGGCTTTGCAGACTCGGTGCCCAATCCCCTTCCACCGGCACCGAGGTACTGCGGGAGCACTCGATAGCGGAGGGGGCATGCGCAAGGGTGATGTGCTGTCCGCGGTCCTCAAAGGAACCCTCGACCTGAGCCGAGTTCTCCGAATGCGCCGGGAACATCGCGCCCAGGCCTCGAAGTTGACTTCGTCGACCTCTGACCTGCAACAAACCGTTGGGCACTTCGTTGCCGATAGAGCGCTGCCTGCGTGCATTCGGCATCCAGTGCTGTGACCGCCTAGGTGCGCCTCGTTGGCTGTTGCGGTTGGATGGGCATCGTGGCCCGCCATCAGCCGCCGTACGCCGCTCTGCGCAATTGGGGGAGCAGAGCGTGTCGGGAATGACGCGGGCATCTCGATAGCAGCCCCACAGGGCTGCGGGGCAGGGGGCGTGGCGTGGGATTGTTAGAGGCTTTGGAGCCGCAGGACCCGCGGCAGGTGGGGCGCTACAAAATCGTGGCACGGCTGGGCGCCGGCGGCATGGGCCAGGTGTACTTGGCGCGTTCGCCCGGCGGGCGTCCGGTCGCAGTGAAGGTGGTACGTCCGGAGTTGGCCCGGGACGGCGAATTCCGGCGCCGGTTCGCCCGCGAGGCGGTCGCGGCCGCCAGGGTCAACGGAGCCTTCACCGCCGGCGTGGTCGACGCCGACCCGGACGGCTTCCCAGCCTGGCTGGCCACCGTCTACGTACCAGGTGTCTCCCTGGGCGAGGCGATCGCAGGGCACGGCCCCTGGCCTACACAATCGGTGCTGGCCCTGGGCGCCGGCTTGGCGGAGGCCCTGGAAGCGATCCACGCGGCCGGAGTCGTCCACCGCGACCTCAAGCCCTCCAACGTGCTCCTCGCCGTCGACGGGCCCAGAGTGATCGACTTCGGCATTTCGGTGGCCGTCGAGGCCAGCGCGCTGACCAGTACCGGCATGGCGATCGGCACTCCCGGCTTCATGTCTCCCGAGCAACTCACCGGCGACCCCGTCGGACCGGCCAGCGATGTCTTCGCCCTCGGTGCGGTACTTACCTACACCGCCACCGGAGTCGGCCCATTCGGCACCGGCGCCTCACACGCGCTTCACTTTCGCACCGTCTACGAAGCGCCGAACCTAGAACTCCTCGCACCCGAACTGCGCCCTGTCGTGGCCGCGTGCCTGGACAAACAGCCCGACCGGCGCCCCACCGTGGCAACGCTGCTCGACAGGCTGGCAACCGCGGGTGGCAGCGAAGGCGCTGATGCGGTCGCCGCCACACCGCTGCTCACCGAACCCGGCTGGATGCCCGCCCCGGTTGCCCAGCTCGTCCGGGAGCACACCTCCACCTCCATGCCACACACCCCACCCACGCCACCGCCACCGCCGGAGACACCTCCGTCTGCCACAACCCAGACTGCCCCCGGCATCCAGCGCCCTGTGGTCCATCAGGACAGGAACGAGGGAATTGCCGCCCCGACTTTGATTTCGCCGTTCGCAGGGCAGCCCGTACCGCAGGTCACAGGACCGACAGGCCCCGTTGTCCCTGACCAGGACCTGGTCAGGCGGCTTCTCGACGATATGGAGGTGAACTACACCGTTGATGAAGAGGGCGACCTCACGGCGCCGTGGGCGGAGTTCCGCACCTACTTCATGTTCCGCGGCGAGGATGACCAGCAGGTCTTCTCGGTGCGCACGTTTTACGACCGCCCACACAGGATCGACGACAAGCCCCAGCTTCTTGAGACGATCGCCGAGTGGAACCGTCGCACGCTGTGGCCGAAGGTGTACAGCCAAACCTTCGACGACGGCTCCGTCCGCCTCGTCGGCGAGACACAGATGCTGGTCAGCACCGGAGTGAGCCTTGAGCACTTCGTGTCGTCCACGGTCAGTTGGATCCGAGCTGCGGTCGAATTCGACGATTGGCTCGTGGAGCGACTCGGGCTCGCGTAGGCCGGAAGGACGGCCGCCAGGGTTCGAAGGCCACCGGCAAGCTGTGGCTCTATCCGGGTACCGGAAACGGGAGCCTCGGCGCGCGCAAGCTCATCGGCACCGGCGGCTGGAACTCCATGGACCATATCCTCGGCGTCGGCGACACCTCCGGAGACGGGCGACCCGACCTCGAAGCGTCCGACGGCTTCTCGCTCTACCAGTACCAAGGGCTCGCCACCGGCGGCCTGCGCAAGTTCGATAAATACAACGGCACCTGGTGGGCGCTGGAAGGCGCGACTGTCTTCTGACCCCTCCGTCGAACCGCCTTGCCGGTCCCGTGCGGCCTGCGCCGGACCGGCCTGGCTGCCATCGGACATGAACCCGAACAGACGGGCAGACCGAGCCTGTGGTCTGCCCGTCAAGCTGGCCCACGCCGCCGCGGTCCGATGTCCCTCATCACCCGGAAGGTCAGGCAGACCACGACGGTGTCCTCCTCGACCGGCGTCCCCGACCCCTCCCAGAACCGGCGGTGCACCTCGCGCCAGTCCTCCAGGGACTCGTCGCCCTCGCCCTCCGCCCGGGCGTGCTCCCACGTGACCTCCGCGAAGGGTTTCACCTCCACGCCGGTGTACTCGAGGGTGGCGATCGACCGGCCCTCACTGTCCAGGAGTGCCTGCCGCTCACCGACGTACTCCAGGCCCTCGGTCTCCTCGGCGTACTCGTCGAGCAGGCAGGTCGTGGCCGTCTTCCGGCCGGCCAGGACCAGTGCGTTCAGCGCGGCACGCATCTCGCCGGGATGGCCCAGCTCCAGTGCGCGCATGCCGTTGACTCGCGGCCACATGATGTCTCCACCTCGTTCGGAGCGGTTTGCCGGCCCCGGAGCGCCTGGGGCTTTCCGAAGCACGACCATATGACTCACGAACCGCCCGCCCTCCCGGAGGCACCTCCTAACCTTGAGGTGCCATCCCGGCCTGCGAGAGGATTCATCTGTGTGTGACGAGCGGTTGGAGGAGTTCTCCCGGCAGCGGCTCGGCGGACGTCCCGTGCCGGAGGACGTACGGCTCCTTGCGACAGCGCAGTGGGAGGGGCGCGGGCACCCCTTCGAGCAGTTCGGCATCGCCATCCTGGAGCCCAGCGCCCCGCACCCGCTGACCGACTTCAGTTATCTCAGCGACAAGGAGCGCGCCGATCCCGACATCATGGCCAACTGTGCGGCGTCCGAGCAGATGGCCACGTATCTGAAGGCCGTGGCCCAGGACGAGGACGGCAACTTCTACGGGTACTGGCTGCACCCCCAGCAGCGGTTGGACCGGCAGCCGCCTCCGGTCGTCAAGGTCGACACGGAGCTGACGTACTGGGAACTGGGCGGGCGCACCTTCGCCGAAGCCTGCCTGTACGACATCGCGTTCGACGATGACGAGCTGTTCGCGGAGGTGGCCGCAGCGCTCGGGAAGCTGCATGTCTCCGTTTCCGCCGGGTCCCGTGAGGGCCTCGGCGAACTGCCCGCCGATCCCGCCCCGGAAGACGTGCACAGGCGGCTCTACTACGCCGAGCGGGAGCGGCTCGGGCTGCCTGCGGAGAACTAGTGCCGTGACCGGGATGGTTCACCGTGGCCGGGAGACGGCTCACGGGACGAGCGCGGTCCGCGAGACGACTGGTATTACTGGTGCATGCAGGAACAGCAGGAAGAGACCGCGCGGTCCGCGATCGACACGTTCATCTCCGCGTTCAACGCCTCGGACGACAGCTATGTGACTGCGCTGCTCTCCCAGGCCCTCACCTCGGACGTGGTCTTCTGGGGACCGTTGGGCCGCAGTGAGGGGATCGAGGCGGTCGAGCGGTTCGTGCTGGACATCCGGCGCCACCCCGCGGGGACCGGCACGATGGTGCGCTGTTCGGCGGTGGACATGCCGGACGAGTGGGCCCGGTACAAGTGGGTCTTCACGACGCCGGATGGAGGCCCCCGCCTGGCGGGAACGGACGTCGTCCATCTGCGGCGGAACCTCATCGACCAGGTCATCGTCTTCGCGGGGGAGATCGAGCCGTCCGCCTCCTGAGTCATTCTCCTCCGGCGCCGTCCTTCTTCTGAACCGGCCCCGTTGGGGGGTCCGGGTCTGCCCAGCCGAGATCATCTTCACAACGCTTCGGCCGTCCGCGCTTGGCCACGAGCGGACCGATGATGCGCTGTGGCTGTGTAAGTTCGCGGTTGGTCAGGCTGCGGTGTTGAGGGGGCGCCCCAACGGATGCCGGTTGGGGAACGAGGCATCCACGGAGAATCCGCCGGGCCGATGGACCTGCGGCACGATGTCGAGGAAGTCCGTGGACGGCTCCGACGCGCGGACCGGCACGTGGCGGCCGGTGGCTGTGGGCCTCTTGCGCTGCTGCGCCTGCACATGTCCGTCGCCCGCCGGTAACTCGGGCCGGCGGCCCCGCCCGGGAACCTCCGGAAACGGCGCACTCGTCAGCTGTTCCCCCTCGTCGGCCGCAACACCCGTCGCCCCAGGCAGACATCATCCCGGCTCGCCTCATCCCGGTCGAGGGCTTCCGTGCGTTCAGGGCGATCAGGACGGGACAGAGCCGCCCTCCGGCGCCGTGCGCCGGCGGCTGTAGTGACGGGCCGCCCGGGCGCGGTTGCCGCAGGACGGCTTGCACCACTCCTGGCGCCCGTGGCTCTTCACGAAGTAGCGCACGCAGCGGGGCGCGGTGCAGGAGCGCAACTGCTCGCGCTGCGGGCCGCTGAGGAAGTCGATGGCGGCTCGGGCCAGGGCCGCGAGGAGCCGTACGTGCGGATCGCTCTCCGCGGACAGCAGTCTGGTGCTGGGAACCGCGCTGGCCGGCCACAGCAGTTGAGGGGCCACCGGTTCACTCGCTGCGACCGTGTTGAGGTGGGTCATGGCCCAGTCGGCGGGCATCAGGCGGTGGGCGTCCGCGGGGCTGGGCGGGGCG
>NZ_JAELVH010000197.1 GCF_019399235.1 Streptomyces poriferorum
TCGATCTTGGGGTGAGACCCCGGCCGGTGCATCAACACCGCGTCGGGGTCGCTACGTCGTGGGCACCGTAAGCAGTCGCGACGCTGCGCCGCAAGTCGGTCACAAATTGTCACACTTGCTCGCCGTTACGGGGTGGGGAGGTGGGGAGGATTTCCCTAACCTCCTTCTTTTACCTACCGGTTGTCAGGCGTCGCTCGAATCTCGGAACCCGGAACTCGACGCTCGGATCCCGAGGTCCGAGACTCGGGCCGAGCCTCCGTCACGTACCCACGAAAGAGTGAACAGGGCCTTGCGGAGCTCGGGGATCGGAGCTCGGATCCGGAATCTCGGGGCTCGGATCTCGAAGCTCACCGCTCCGACCCCTACCGCGGCGGCAGCGGCGGCCGTCGCCGGTCCGGGGCCGTGTCGTACGTCGGAGGCGTCGCCGGAGGGTGTGCGGCCAGGAGGTCCAGGGCGACCCTGACTCCGTCGTCGAGTACCGCGTGGCGGCCCTCCGCCCAGTCGAGGGGGGTGCGCAGGGCCTCCAGGTCCGGTTCGACGCCGTGGTTCTCGACCGACCAGCCGTACGTGTCGAACCAGGCCGCGTTCATCGGCACCGTGATCACCGTGCCGTCGCCCAGGCGGTGACGGCCGGTCATGCCGACGACCCCGCCCCAGGTGCGCTGGCCCACGACCGGGCCGAGCTTCAGGAGGCGGAACGCGGCGGTGATCATGTCGCCGTCGGAGGACGTCGCCTCGTCGGCCAGGGCGACCACAGGGCCGCGGGGCGCGTTGGAGGCGTACGAGACCGGCTGGGCGTCGCGGGTGAGGTCCCAGCCGAGGATCGTACGGGTGAGTTTCTCGACGACCAGTTCGCTGATGTGGCCGCCCGCGTTGCCGCGTACGTCGACGATCAGGGCCGGGCGGGAGACCTCCAGACGCAGATCGCGGTTGAACTGGGCCCAGCCCGAGCCGCCCATGTCGGGGATGTGGAGGTAGCCGCAGCGGCCGCCGCTCAGGTCGCGGACGACCTCGCGGCGTTTGGCGACCCAGTCCTGGTAGCGGAGCGGGCGTTCGTCGACCAGCGGGACGATCGCGACGCGGCGGGAGCGGCCCTCGCCCTCGGCGGGCCTGAAGGTCAGCTCGACCGTGGTGCCGCCCGCCGCGGAGAGCAGGGGGTAGGGGCCTGCCACCGGGTCGACGGGGCGGCCGTCGACGTGGGTGAGGACCGCGCCCTCGCGGATGCCCGTACCGGCCAGCGGGGAGCGGGCCTTGGAGTCCGAGGAGTCGCCGGGCAGGATGCGGGCGAGTGTCCAGGCGCCGTCTCGGCAAACGAAGTTGACGCCGAGCAGGCCGATCGCGCGCTGGTAGTGCGGTGGGCCCTCGTTGCGGCGGGCGGGGGAGACGTAGGCGTGGGACGTACCTAGTTCGCCCAGGACTTCGCGCAGGAGGTCGGCGAACTCGTCGGGTGTGGCGACCCGTTCGACCAGTGGGCGGTACTGGTCGAGGATCGCCGGCCAGTCGATGCCGCACATGTCCGGCTCCCAGAAGTAGGAGCGGATGATGCGGCCCGCCTCGGCGTACGCCTGCCGCCACTCCGCCGGCGGGTCGGCCTCGTGCAGGATGCGGCGGAGGTCCAGGTAGACCGTGGAGTCGTTGTCGCCGGGCTCGGTGGCGGGGACGGCGCGCAGTTCGCCGTCGTCCATGACGACGAGGCGGGAGGCGTCGCCGCTTACGGCGAACCAGTCCAGGTGGTCGACGAGTTCGGTCTTCTTCGCCTTGGCGATGTTGAAGTACTCCAGGGTGGGCCGCCCCGACATGTCCGCCGGGTTGGCGAACGTCTCGCCGAGCGCGCCGGAGATCGGCCAGCGCAGCCACACGAGGCCGCCGCCGCTGACCGGGTACAGCGCCGAGTACTTGGAGGCGGAGACGGGGAAGGGGGTGACCCGGTTCTCCAGGCCTTCGAACTCGACGGTGACCGTGGAGCCCTCGGCCGTCTCCGCCTCGTCGGAGTCCACCGGGTCCAGGCCGCCCGCGGCGGGCCGTCCGTCGGGGGAGAGCGCGAAGGGGGACGGGGTCGCCGAGGAGAGCGGGACGAGGTACGGGCGGCAGCCGAGCGGGAAGGAGAGGTCGCCGGTGTGCACGTCGTAGACCGGGTCGAAGCCTCGCCAGGAGAGGAAGGCCAGATAGCGGCCGTCGCCCGTGAAGACGGGGTTCTCGTCCTCGAAGCGGCCGTTGGTGACGTCGACGATCGTGGGGGCGCCGGGGCCCTGGATGCGGGCGAGCTTGATCTTGCGCAGGGAGCGGCCGATGCCGGGGTGCGACCAGGTCAGCCAGGCACCGTCCGGGGAGAAGGCAAGATCGCGGACCGGGCCGTTGACGGAGCGGATCAGTTCGGTGGGCTCGCCGGTGGACGTCTCCTCGTCGGTGTCCAGGAGCAGGAGACGGCCGTCGTGCGAGGCGATCGCGAGCCGTTCGCCGTCCGGGTCGGCGATCAGCTCCTGGACCCGGCCGACCCGGCCGGAGGCGAGCCGGCGCGGTGCACGGTCGCCGCTGGCGCGTGGCAGGTAGGCGATCTCGATCGCGTCCTCGCCCTCCGCGTCGGTGACGTACGCGACCTGACCGCCGCTGCCCAGCATCTCCGGCAGCCGGACGCGGACGCCCGGGGTGTCCGTGATGGTGCGGGCGGGGCCGTCGCGGTGGGTGAGCCAGTACAGGCTGCCGCGTACGGCGACGGCGCTCGCGCGGCCGGTCTCGTCCACGGAGAGGGAGTCGATGTTGCTGGCGGCCGGTACCTGGTAGGTGCGCCGGCCGGCGCGCGGGCCGCCGAGCCGGACCTCCAGCTTCCGGGGCACGGCATCGGGCGACTCGAGGTCGTCGACCAGCCACACCTCGCCCGCGCACTGGTAGACGACCCGCCGCCCGTCGCTGGAGGCGTGCCGGGCGTAGAACGCGTCGTGGTCCGTGTGGCGGCGAAGGCCGGTGCCGTCGGGGAGGCAGGAGTACAGGTTGCCGACGCCTTCGTGGTCGGAGAGGAACGCGATGCGGCCGCCTACGAACATCGGGGAGTCGAGGTGCCCGCCGATGTCCGGGAGCAGCCGCTCGCCGTGCAGCCACAGCCGTCCGGTCGCGCCGCCCCGGTACCGCTTCCAGGCGGCCGGCTCGTGCGGCGGCTTCCCGGTGAGCAGCAGGGTGCGGCGCTCGCCGTCGATGTCCGCGACGGCGATGTCGGAGACCGGGCCCCAGGGCAGCCTGCCCCCGGGGCTGCCGTCCGTGGGCACGCTGTAGGACCAGGAGAAGTACGAGAACGGCTGCCGGTGCGAGGAGACGGCGAGGATCTGGGCGCTGTCGCCGGGGTCGGGGGTCCAGCCGCAGACCCGGGCGTCCGTCGAGCCCCAGTAGGTGAGGCGGCGGGCCGGTCCGCCGGCGACGGGCGCGAGGTGGATCTCGGGGTCCAGGCTGCGCCAGGTCGTGTAGGCGATCCGGGTTCCGTCGGGTGAGAAGCGTGGATGGCTCACTCTGGTGCGGTCGACGGTGACACGCCAGGCGCGCCCGGGCACCTCGCCCTCGGGGGCGAGGGGGGCCACCCAGAGATCGTCCTCCGCGGCGAAGCAGAGCAGATCCTCGTGGAGGTGCGGGAACCGGAGATACGAGACGTCGTCACTCACCCCCCAATGCTTTCGGTGCGCGTGGGCCGCGGCAACTTGTGGTGCGGAACACAAGCGAAACGATTTCGTTTCGCTGGGCGTGCGAGGTACCGTCGATGTGTACGAAACAGTTTCGTTCGATTGACTGACGTACGAATCGCATGCGAGCTCAGGAACAGGAGGTCGACCCATGGCACGCACACGGCTCACGCCCGAGCGTGAGAGCGAGCTGTACGCCGCCGTGCTCGACCTGCTCCGCGAGGTCGGCTACGACGCCCTCACGATGGACGCCGTCGCCGCTCGTACCCGTTCCAGCAAGGCCACCCTCTACCGCCAGTGGGGGAGCAAGCCCGAGCTCGTCGTCACGGCCATGCGGCACAACAAGCCCGTTTCCCTCAGCGATGTCGACACCGGCTCGCTGCGCGGTGACTTCCATGCCGTCCTGGGCCGTAGTGACGACTGTCAGATGGAGAAGGACTCCGCGCTGATGCGGGGCCTGAGCCATGCCGTCCATGACAACCCCGATCTTCTGCAGGCCCTGCGCGAGCTGCTGATCGAGCCGGAGATGACCGGTCTCGACACGCTGTTGCGCCGAGCCGTGGACCGGGGGGAAGTGCGTCCGGACAATCCGGCGCTGAAGTACCTGCCCCACATGCTGATCGGTGCGTTCGCCGCTCGGCAACTGGTCGAGGACCGCCCGGTGGACCAGGCGTTCCTCTCCGACTACGTCGACTCCGTGATCCTCCCCGCTCTCGGAGTCTGACCCGCCGTCCCCACGGCACCCGCACGGCCCTCTCCCCAAGCCCCACCTGACACGCCGCTCTCGTCGTCGGGCTGGTTCCTCACGCCCATTTCCACTCGACCTGACCGGGAGTACGCCTCCGTGGCCACATTCCTCTACAAGCTCGGACGGCTCGCCTTCCGGCGCCGCCGCTATGTCGCCCTGATCTGGGTGGCACTGCTGGCGCTCGCCGGATTCGGCGCGGCCTCCGCGTCCACCGCCACCTCCAGCTCCTTCTCGATCCCGGGTACGGAGGCGCAGAAGGCCTTCGACCTGCTGGAACAGCGATTCCCCGCGTCCAGCGCCGACGGCGCGACCGCGCGCATCGTCTTCAAGGCCCCCGAGGGCGAGAAGATGACGGACCCGGCCCACAAGGCCGACGTCAACAAGATCACCGGCCAGCTGAAGTCCGGCTCGGACCAGATCGCCTCCGTCGTCGACCCGTACGCCGGAAAGGCCGTCTCCAAGGACGGTTCGACCGCGTACGTCTCGGTGACCTACAAGGTCAACTCCATGGAGCTGACCGACGAGACCCGGGAGTCCCTGGAGGACTCGGGCGCGGCGGCGCAGAAGAGCGGGATGACCGTGGAGATCGGCGGTGACGCGCTCCAGGTGATGCCGGAGACCGGCGCCACCGAGGTCATCGGGATCGCGCTGGCCGCGGTGGTGCTCGTCATCACCTTCGGCTCGCTGATCGCGGCGGGGCTGCCCCTGCTGACAGCCCTGATCGGGGTCGGGATCGGTGTCTCGTCGATCACCGCACTGGCCAACGTGCTGGACCTGGGTTCGACCACCTCCACCCTCGCGATGATGATCGGCCTCGCGGTCGGCATCGACTACGCGCTCTTCATCGTCTCCCGCTACCGCGCCGAACTGGCCGAGGGCCGGGACCGCGAGGAAGCGGCCGGCCGTGCGGTCGGCACCGCGGGTTCCGCGGTCGTCTTCGCCGGGCTCACCGTCGTCATCGCCCTCGTCGGCCTCGCGGTCGTCAACATCCCGATGCTGTCGAAGATGGGCTTCGCCGCGGCCGGCACGGTCGCGATCGCCGTCCTCATCGCCCTCACCCTCGTCCCGGCCATGCTGGGCTTCGTGGGCAAGCGGGTCATGGGACGCAAGGCGCGCAAGGCCGCCGAGGCAGAGAACAAGCCCGACGCCAAGCCGAACATGGGCACCCGCTGGGCGCGGTTCGTGCTGCGCAAGCCGGTGTGGGTGCTGCTGGTCGGTGTCATCGGCCTCGGCACCATCGCCGTACCGGCCGCCTCGCTGGAGATGGGCCTGCCGGACGACGGCTCCCAGCCCACCAGTACCACCCAGCGCCGCGCCTACGACCTGCTGTCCGAGGGCTTCGGCCCCGGCTTCAACGGCCCGCTGCTGGTCGTCGTCGACACGGAGAACAGCTCCGACGGCAAGGCCGCGGCCAAGCAGGTCGGTGATGAGATCTCCGGTATGAAGGGTGTCGTCGCTGTCACGCCGGCCACCTTCAACAAGGCCGGCGACGCGGCGATGATCACCGTCGTCCCGAAGGACCGGCCGAGCTCCGTCGAGACGGAGAACGTGGTCCACGCGATCCGCGACGCGGGCAAGGACATCAAGTCCGACACCGGCGCCGAGGTGCTGGTCACCGGTGCCACCGCGATGAACATCGACTTCTCGCAGAAGATGAACGACGCGCTGCTGCCGTACCTGGCGCTCGTCGTCGGCCTCGCCTTCCTGCTGCTGATGGTGGTCTTCCGGTCGATCCTGGTGCCGCTGAAGGCGGCGCTCGGCTTCCTGCTCTCGGTCGTCGCGGCCCTGGGCGCGGTCGTCGCGGTCTTCCAGTGGGGCTGGCTCGGCTCGCTCTTCGGGGTGGAGCAGACCGGTCCGATCATGTCGATGATGCCGATCTTCATGGTGGGCGTGGTCTTCGGTCTCGCGATGGACTACGAGGTCTTCCTCGTGACCCGGATGCGTGAGGCGTACGTCCACGGCGAGAAGCCCGGGCAGGCCATCGTCACCGGCTTCAAGCACGGCGCCCGGGTCGTCACGGCCGCGGCCGTGATCATGATGGCGGTCTTCTCCGGATTCATCGGATCCAGCGAGTCGATGATCAAGATGATCGGCTTCTCGCTCGCGATCGCCGTCTTCTTCGATGCGTTCGTCGTCCGCATGGCCATCGTGCCCGCGGTCCTCGCGCTGCTCGGGAAGCGTGCCTGGTGGCTGCCGCGCTGGCTGGACCGGGTGCTGCCCAACGTGGACGTCGAGGGTGAGGGCCTGCGCAAGGAGCTGGCCGACACCACCGCCGGCGACGCCGGTCCGGACGCCGGGGACGCGCGTGAGCTGACCCGGGTCTGAGCCGGCCCGTACCGGCCGGCCGATGAGCCGCTGACCTCCGGGGCCGCGTCTGAGCGGAGCGCGGCCCCGGAAAGCACCGGTTACCTGTGGGGACGGGGGACCGGGGCGACGAGAGCCCCCGTGCGCATGTGCACGGGGGCTCTCGTCATGCCGTCGTGGGATCAGGCGTCATGCCGTCGTGGATCAGGCGGGCGCGGCCTCGGGTTTGGCTCCGGTCATCGTCCGGCTGTGGGTCCGCCGCAGGAAACGGATCAGTGGCGCGCAGTCGAACTGCACCACCTCGACGCCGTCGGCGGTATGGCGCTCGACGACCAGCTGGACCCGGCCGCACGGCCAGATCCGCAGGCCGTCCTGTTCGACGGGGGCACGCAGCCCGCGCTCCAGCAGATCGCGCGGGACGGCCCACTGCTCGCCGCCGGGGAAGGCGACCTGGATCGTGTCGGGGGTGGCGGTGGCGGTGTCGTAGCGAAGCTCGACGGGCACGACGGGCAGGTCGCGGGCGTCGGTGACGAGCCGGGCTCGGGCATGTTCTTTGATCACGGGGGACATGGGCCGGCTCCTCCTGTGTGTACGTCTTCGTTCTCTAATGTCCCATATTTTCCTAAAAGAGCACTGTGAGAACTCTGGGCAGTTGTGACAACCCCGCTCTTGCGAATGGTTCGCAACAAGGCTCTATCATTGAGAGGTTCACGACCCCGCGCAGCAATGCAGGAACGCAGGAAGCGGAGCCTCCCCCATGCATGTACCCGACGGATTCATCAACGCCCCCGTGTCCGCCGTCGCCGGAGTCGTGGCCGCCGGCGCCGTCGCCGTCAGTCTGAAGGGGGCCAGGCGCGAGCTGAACGAGCGCACCGCGCCGCTGGCCGGGCTGGTCGCCGCCTTCATCTTCGCCGTGCAGATGCTGAACTTCCCCGTCGCGGCCGGCACCAGCGGGCACCTGCTAGGCGGGGCGCTCGCCGCGATCCTGGTCGGGCCGTACACCGGAGTGCTCTGTATATCCGTCGTCCTGCTGATGCAGGGCATCCTCTTCGCCGACGGCGGGCTCACCGCGCTCGGCGTGAACATCCTCGACATGGGCGTCGTGACCACCGTCGTCGCGTACGCGCTGTTCCGCGGGCTCGTCGGCGTGCTGCCGCGCACCCGCCGCTCCATGACCGCCGCGTCCTTCGTCGCCGCGCTGGTCTCCGTACCGGCCGCGGCCGCCGCCTTCACGCTGATGTACTGGATCGGCGGGACCACCGACATCCCGATCGGCAAGGTCTTCACCGCGATGGTCGGGGTCCACGTCCTGATCGGCCTCGGCGAGGCCGCCATCACCGCGCTGACCGTCGGCGCCGTCATCGCCGTCCGCCCCGACCTGGTCCACGGCGCCCGCGGCCTCACCGCCCCGCTCAAGCTCCGCATCGACGGCGAACTCGTCGACGCCCCCACTGCCGCGCCCACGCCTGCCCCCGCCCACCGTCCGACCAAGGGCCTGTGGGCCACCGGGCTGGTCACCGCCCTGGTCCTCGCCGGCTTCGTCTCCTTCTACGCCTCGGCGAACCCGGACGGCCTGGAGAAGGTCGCCACCGACCAGGGCATCGACAAGGAGGCCAAGGACCACGCCGCCAAGGACTCCCCGCTCGCCGACTACGGCGTCAAGGACGTCTCCGACGCCCGGCTCTCCGGCGGACTGGCCGGCATCATCGGCGTCGGGGCCACCCTCGTCGTCGGCAGCGGTGCGTTCTACGTGGTCAGCCGTCGCCGCCGGGCCGGCGAGGAGCCCGCTGCCGCCACCCGTACCGACGAGAAGGTCTGATGGGCGCCGGGCACGCCCACAAGCTCTACCGGCACGGGCACTCGCCGGTCCACGACCTGCCGCCGCACTGCAAGCTCGCCGCGGTCTTCGCCTTCGTCGTGGTCGTCGTCACCACCCCGCGCGAGGCGGTATGGGCCTTCGGGCTCTACGCGCTGCTGATCGCGGGCGCCGCCGCCGTGGCCCGCGTCCCCGCCGGCTTCCTCCTCAAGCGGCTGCTGATCGAGGTGCCGTTCGTCGCCTTCGCCCTGCTCATGCCGTTCGTCGTCCCCGGCGAGCAGACGCAGGTCCTCGGGCTCTCCGTCAGTGTCCCCGGGCTCTGGGGCGCCTGGAACGTCCTCGCCAAGGGCACCCTCGGCGTCGCCGCCTCCGTGCTCCTCGCCTCCACCACCGAACTGCGCTCGCTGCTGCTCGGCCTCCAGCGCCTGCGGCTGCCGCCGCTGCTCGTCCAGATCGCCTCCTTCATGATCCGGTACGGCGATGTGATCACCGACGAGATGCGCCGGATGTCCATCGCCCGCCGCTCGCGCGGGTTCGAGGCACGCGGCATACGGCAGTGGGGTGTCCTCGGCAAGTCGGCGGGCGCCCTGTTCATCCGGTCGTACGAGCGTGGCGAACGCGTCCACCTCGCGATGGTCAGCCGCGGCTACACCGGTTCCATGCCCGTCATCGACGAGGTGACCGCCTCGCGCGCCCAGTGGGCGTACGCCGCGGCACTCCCCGTGCTCGCCCTCGTCGTGTGTCTGCTGGGATGGACTGTATGAGCCAGCCCCCCGCCACACCCGTTCCGCCGCCCTCCCTGGAGGTCAGCGGTCTCGCCTACGCCTACCCCGACGGTCACCAGGCGCTCTTCGGCGTCGACCTGACCGTCGCCCGCGGTGAGCGCGTCGCCCTGCTCGGCCCGAACGGCGCCGGCAAGACCACCCTTGTCCTCCATCTCAACGGCATCCTCGACGCCGGCGCCGGCACCGTCCGCGTCGCAGGACTGCCCGTAGAGAAGCGCAACCTCGCCGAGATCCGCCGCCGCGTCGGCATCGTCTTCCAGGACCCCGACGACCAGCTCTTCATGCCCACCGTCCGCGAGGACGTCGCCTTCGGACCGGCCTCCGGCGGGCTGCGCGGCGCCGAACTGGAGGAGCGCGTCACCGAGGCCCTGAAGCAGGTCGGCATGGAGGAGTACGCGAGCCGGCCGCCGCACCACCTCTCCTTCGGCCAGCGCCGCCGCGTCGCCGTCGCCACGGTCCTCGCCATGCGGCCGGAGATCCTCGTCCTGGACGAACCCTCCTCCAACCTGGACCCGGCCTCCCGCCGCGAACTCGCCGACATCCTGCGGTCCTTGGACGTCACCGTGCTGATGGTGACGCACGACCTGCCGTACGCCCTGGAGCTCTGCGGCCGCGCGGTCATCCTCAGCGAGGGCGTCATCGCCGCCGACGACCGGACCCAGGACCTCCTGTGCGACGAGGAACTGATGCGCGCGCACCGGCTGGAGCTGCCCTTCGGGTTCGACCCGCGATCGGTGAAGGTCCGCGTTCCGTGAGGGTTCGCGTTGCGTGAAGGTCCGCGTTCCGTGAGGGTTCGCGTTGCGCGGGAGTTCGCGGGCGGTGACCGGTCGCGGCCGATGAGGGTTCGCGGCCGGTGAAGGTTCGCGTTCCGTGACGGTGAACATGTGGTGACCCGCCCCACCCGCGACCTGCGGCGCAATGCACCATGGGGGGATGAGCGGGAGCGCAGGAGCAGGCGTGGACGTACGGGGCACGGCGGCGCCCGGATTCGAACCGGTCCGGGATGCTTTCATCCGTAACTTCGAACAGCGTGGCGACCGCGGGGCAGCGGTCACCGTCTACCGGCACGGGCAGAAGGTCGTCGACCTGTGGGCCGGCACCAGAGATGTCGACGGAGCCGAACCATGGGCCGTCGACACCGTGCAGGTAGTCCGCTCGGCCGGCAAGGGCATCGCCGCCGCCGTCCCGTTGCTCCTGCACCAGCGCGGCCAGATCGACCTGCACGCCCCGGTCGGCACGTACTGGCCGGAGTTCAAGGCGAACGGCAAGGAACGCGTCCTCGTCCGCCACCTCCTCGCCCACCGGGCCGGAGTCCCGGCGCTGGACCACCCCCTGACGCCCGACGAGGCGGCCGACGGGGTGAGCGGGCCGCGCGCGGTCGCCGCGCAGCGCCCCGAGTGGGAGCCCGGTGCCGACCACGGCTACCACGCGCAGACCTACAGCTGGCTCGTCGGCGAACTGGTGCGGCGCGTCACCGGCCGGACCGTCGGCCGCTGGGTCGCCGAGGAGATCGCCCGCCCGCTCGGCCTGGACTTCTGGTTCGGGATCCCGGCGTACGAGGCGCACCGGGTGGGCCGGATCGGCCCGGTCGAACCGCCCGCCGGCGACGGCACGGGCGCGCTGCGGATGCGCCCCAAGCGCTCGGTCGTCGACGCCTACCGCGACCCGGACTCGCTGACCCGGCGGGCGTTCGGCGCCATCGACCCGTTCCCCGACGAGAACGACCCCGGCTACCGGGCAGCCGAACTCCCCGCGTCCAACGGCATCGCCACCGCCCGCGGCCTGGCCCGCTGCTACGCCGCGATGATCGGCAAGGTCGACGGCCACCGGCTGTTCGCCCCCGCCACCCTCACCCTGGCCCGCACCGAGGAGTCGGCGGGACCGGACCGGGTCCTCGTCGTGGGTACCCGCTTCGGCCTCGGCTACATGCTGCACGGACCGGCGGCCCCGCTGCTCGCCCCGGGCTCCTTCGGACACCCCGGGCGGGGCGGCTCACTGGGGTTCGCCGACCCCGAATCCGGCATCGCCTTCGGCTATGTGACGAACGGTCTGCAGAAGGGAGTCACCGCCGACCCCCGTGCCCAGGCACTGGTGCGCGCAGTACGTTCGGCGCTATGACTTCTGCCGCGCTCTCCTCCGCTCTCCCGCGATTCGACGGATACCGCGTCCTCATCACCGGCGCCGGCCAGGGCATCGGCGCCGCCACCGCCCGCCGGCTGGCCGCCGAGGGGGCCAGGGTCCTGGTCACCGACCTTGACGGCGACCGGGCACAGGCGGTGGCGGCGGAGATACGGGAGAGCGGCGGCGAGGCGGACCCAATGGCCTGCGACGTCGCCGACCGGACGGCCGTCGAGGCGGCGGTGGAGCATGCCGTCTCGCTGTTCGGCGGCCTCGACGTGCTGGTCA
This sequence comes from Streptomyces poriferorum, assembly GCF_019399235.1. Taxonomy (GTDB): domain Bacteria; phylum Actinomycetota; class Actinomycetes; order Streptomycetales; family Streptomycetaceae; genus Streptomyces; species Streptomyces poriferorum. The sequence continues at coordinate 11,725 of NZ_JAELVH010000197.1, forward strand.
ACAACGCCTACGCGTGCACCCCGGACGCCGCGCTCTTCGAGGACGAGCCGGACGAGGTCTGGCAGCGCGACCTGGACGTCACGCTCAGCGGCGCCTACCGGTGTGCGCGGGCGGCCCTCCCGCACCTCGCCGCGTCCGGCCGGGGCGCGATCGTGTCCATCGGCTCGGTCAACGGGGTGCAGGACTTCGGCAACCACGCCTACAGCGCCGCCAAGGCGGGCCTGGCGAGCCTGACTCGTACCCTCGCCGGTCACGCAGGACCGCGCGGGGTGCGGGTCAACCTGGTCGCTCCCGGCACGGTCCGCACCGGTGGCTGGGCGGGCCGCGAGGCCGAACTGGCCCGGGTGAGCGGCCTCTACCCGCTCGGCCGGGTCGGCGAACCGGAGGACATCGCGGCGGCCGTCGCCTTCCTCGCCTCGTCCGACGCGGCGTGGGTCACCGGCACGACGCTGTGCGTGGACGGCGGGCTGACCGCGGTGAACACGGGCTTCCGGCAGGCACTCAGCGAGTAGCCGGGCGGGCTGCCCGTCGGGCGGGTTGCCCGGCTACTCGCTGAGTGCCTGCCGGAAGCCC
>NZ_JAELVH010000198.1 GCF_019399235.1 Streptomyces poriferorum
GTGCGGGTGGGGCTGGGCGAGGGACTGGGCTCCACGTCCTCGGCGGTGATCAGGGTGCGGTCCGTCGCGCTGACGCCGGTGCGCTGCGGGCCGTCGACTCCGGCGATGGTGACGGTCAGTTCGGTCGTCACGTCGAGCGGGCCCGTGGGCGCTCCCTCGGCGGCGGCGAGCGTGAAGGCGGCGCCCGCCTTTCCGCCGGGCTCCAGCGTGCCGCCCGCCCGGAGGTTGGTCCGCAGTTCGCCGGTGAGCGTTCCGTCCGTCCCCTTGGTCAGGGGGACTTCGGCGCCCTCGGACATGACGGTCAGCTGGTCCGCCTGGAGGCCGGCCGGTCCCTTGAGGGTGAGGCGGGTGCCGATGCCCGGGTACTGCGGGCCGTCCTCCGGGTCGGTGTAGGAGGCGTCGGCGGGGCGGGGGCCGTCCCCTGCCTCGATCTCCTCGGGGACGGTGAGCGCGGCCGTCGCCTTGCCGGTGACGGCGAAGTCCCAGGCGGTGCCGTCGGCGGTGATGTTGTCGACGTACGTGTTGAGGGTGCCCTTCGTGTCGCCGAGCCTGCCGACGTTGGCGATCACCCCGTACGCGCCCTCGCACTCCGCGATGAAGTGCGACAGCGGGGCGTCCCCGCCCGCCGGGACGCCGGCCACGGCACGCGAGGTCCGCATCACCGAGTCGGCGGTGAAGCGGTACTTCTGCCAGGTGTCCGGCTTCAGCGCCTCGCCCTCGACATCGGTATTGCTGCCGGGCTCGAACGACAGGGTGGTGAATCCGCCGCAGGATGCCGGGAGTTGGAGGTTGGCGCCGATATTGGTGACGCTGGAGCCCTCGGTCGCCGTGTACGCCCAGTACGAGATGCCCGCGTCCAGCAGCGGCTGCATCGGCTCGGGGGTCCATGTCGAGTTGAAGTAGTGGGCGGCCTGGGCCTGTTCGCCCGCGCCGATGGCCAGGCGCAGGCTGCCGTTCAGATGGACCGGGTCGGGCTTCGGGGAGACCTCCTGGATGCCGGGGTCCCGGTCGGGCGTTGTTTCCTGGAGCCGGAACCAGGGGCCCGTCGGGCCGAGGCCCGACGGGTTGACGGTCCGCACCGTGTCCTCCGCGCCCGCGGTGGGGGCGATCCCGCAGGCGAGGAGTGTGAGGGCGGACAGGGCGGCGGTGGTGGTCGCGGTGCGCAGGAGCGTGCGTGACGTCCCGGAGGTGCGCAAGGATCGGGTCATAAGTGTGAGGAAAATATAAACTGTGCGTCAGGGGTGGATTACCCACCGTGACGCGCTCAAGCTCGCTCCAATGCCGCAGCGTTGAGGTACTCCCCGACCGCCCGCAGCTCTCCGGCCGGGACGATCAGTCCGACGTGGTTGTCCGGGCGGATCAGGACCAGGACGTCCTCGCCCGTCGCGATGCCGTACGCCGAACGGGCATGGCCGCCGTCATCGGCCAGGCCGCGCGCGCCACCCGCGTCCATTCTGTACGCGCCGCCCGCGTCCACTCCGTACGCCCGCAGCGCGTCCTCGTACGCCACCGACGCCTTCCGCAGCTCTGGTGCCGTGCCCGCGCCGAAGCCGAGCAGAGTGAAGTGCGGTCCGGAGAAGGCCTCGAACAGCCGGAGAGGGTTTCCGGTGGCCAGGTCGCGGCAGGGTGCGTCAGGGGCGCGGTCGCCTGCGCGCAGCCGGGGCGTGGCGCCGAGGCGGGCCAGTGAGCTCCAGGGGTAGCCGGACCCCGGGCCGTGGGGCAGCGGCGTGTTCGCCGAGTCTAGACCGCCGCCCGGCTTCTTGATCGCTTCCAGCGTGGCCCGCAGCCGCTCCGCGCTGAGATCCAGGACGTCGGCCGCGACGGGCAGCCGCTCCTCCTCGTACGTGTCGAGCAGGGCCGGGTCCGCTCGGCCGGAGGCGACCCGGGCGAGTTTCCAGCCGAGGTTGTACGCGTCCTGGATGCCGGTGTTCATGCCCAGTCCGCCCGCGATCGAGTGCACGTGCGCGGCGTCGCCCGCCAGGAACGCCCGGCCCACCCGGTAGCGGTCCACCATGCGCTCGTTGACCCGGTAGGTGGAGAGCAGTGTGGCCCGGGACAGGAGGGTGCCCGGCAGTCCCGTGTGCTTGGCGAACAGCCGCTGGAAGCTGTCCAGTGACGGGGGTACGGGAGTACCGGAGGCGTCGGTCTCCGGACTGGCCTGGAACCACCAGCCCGACCGGGTGCCGGGGATCGGGCAGAGCATCACGGCGCCGTCCTCGTCGAACCACTGGTGCCAGACTCCGCGGTCCGGTCCCTCGGCCTCGACGTCGCCGCAGACCATCATCTGTGTCTCGTCCGTTTTTCCCTCGAACGGGATGCCGAGCAGTTTGCGCACCGCGCTGTGGCCGCCGTCGCAGCCGACGACGTACCGCGCCTCGATCTCGCGGCCGTCGGCCAGGGTGGCTGTCGCGGAGGTGTCGCCCTGGGCCAGCCCCACCAGTTCGGCGCCGAGCCCGACCCGTACGCCGTACGTCGCGAGCCGGTCCCGCAGGACCTCCTCCAGCCGCCACTGGGCGACCGTCCGGGGCAGGGCGTACGGGGAGTCGGGTGTCGGGTGCACGTCCGCGAAGGGGGCGGCGTCGGAGATCGCCACCCCGCCCCGGTACTTGCGCATCGGCAGTGGCGCGGCCCCGGCGGCCAGGACCTCCTCGACGACTCCGAGGTCTTCCAGGACCTCCAGCGAGCGCGAGTCGGGGCCCTTGGCGCGGGAGCTGCGCGGGAACTGCGGGGCCTTGTCGATGATCGTCACCGCGACGGCCCGCCGGGCGAGATCGATGGCCAGAGTCAGTCCGGTCGGCCCGGAGCCGACGATCAGAACGGTGGTCGTGGATGTGGGCATGCGTACTCCTCGGGTGCGTGTCCGTTGACATCAGGAAAACGCAACCGAGTTAAAAAAGCAACTAGGTAATGGGTGTAGGGGAGGCGGAAGCCTCCGGTGTCTCCGGTGCCGCCGTGGCGGCCTGCTTGGCCGCGGCCAGTCGTGCGGCCTGTGCCTGCGCTCGCGTACGGCGGGACGTCCGCAGCGCATCCCAGGTCAGCAGGATGAGGGCCATCCAGACCAGGCCGAAGCCCGCCCATCGCTCCGGGGGCATCGCCTCGTGGAAGTACAGGATTCCGAGAACGAACTGGAAGACCGGTGCCAGGTACTGCAGCAGGCCCAGCGTGGACAGCGGTACACGGATCGCGGCCGCCCCGAACAGGATCAGCGGGATGGCGGTCACCAGGCCGGTGGCGGCGAGCAGAGCCGTGTGGCCGGCGCCCTCGGAGGTGAAGGTCGACTCGCCCTGCGTGCCCAGCCACACCAGGTAGCCGAGCGCGGGCACGAACAGCACCGCGGTCTCGGCGGTGAGCGACTCCAGGCCGCCCATGTTGACCTTCTTCTTCGCCAGGCCGTACGTCGCGAACGAGAACGCCAGGACCAGCGAGATCCACGGCGGCTGCCCGTAACCGATCGCCAGCACGAGCACCGCGGCGACGCCCGTGCCGACCGCCACCCACTGCGCGGGGCGCAGCCGTTCGCCGAGGAGCAGGACGCCCATGGCGATGGTCACCAGTGGATTGATGAAGTAGCCGAGGGAGGCCTCGACGACGTGCCCGTTGTTGACGGACCAGATGTACAGGCCCCAGTTGACGGTGATCACGGCCGCGGCGACGGTGATCAGCCCCAGCTTCTTCGGCTGCCGGAGCAGCTCGCCGATCCAGGCCCAGCGGCGCAGGATGAGCAGGGCGATGCCGACGACGCCGAGGGACCAGACCATCCGATGGGCGAGGATCTCGACCGAGCCGGACGGCTTCAGCAGCGGCCAGAAGAGCGGGACGGCCCCCCACAGCCCGTAGGCCGTCACGCCGGACAGGAGCCCGGCCCGCTGCTCGTTCTTTCCCTTCACGGGCCCCTCCTGGCAGGTGTCCGTCGACGGCTTCGTCAACCTGACGAAGGTAGCGCCGACGCGGCCCGGTGTCATTGCCGTATCGCCAGACGGTCATGACGCCGGGTGCGGGGGTCCGTGGCGTGCGGTGCGCCCGCGTGCCTACTGGGCCGCGACCGCCGCGGCGACGGTCTCCGCGAGTGGCGTCGTCGGGCGGCCGATCAGCCGGGCCAGGTCGCCGTTGGTGCCGGCCAGGAGCCCGCGCCGGATGCCCTCGTCCACGTCGGTGAGGATCTCCGCGAAGAACTCGGGCACACCGGCGCCGACCAGGATCTCCTGGTGGACGGCGGCCGGGACGTTGTTGTAAACGATCTCCTTGCCGGAGGCCTTGGCGATCTCGGCGGCGTACTCCGCGAGCGACCAGGCGACGTCCCCGCTCAGCTCGTAGGCCTTGCCGAGGTGGCCCTCGCCGGTCAGGACGGCCGCGGCCGCGGCCGCGTAGTCGGCACGCGTGGCGGAGGCGATCCTGCCCTCGCCCGCGTTGGCCACGACGGCGCCGTGGGCCAGGACCGGGGCCAGGTTCACGGTGTAGTTCTCCGTGTACCAGCCGTTGCGCAGGAACGTGTACGGCAGGCCGGAGTCGAGGATCAGCCGCTCGGTCGCCTTGTGCTCGTCGGCCAGCCGGATGTCCGCGTCCGGGCCGCCGAGGATGCCGGTGTAGGCGAGCTGTGCCACGCCCGCCGCCTTCGCGGCGTCGATGACCGCGGCGTGCTGTGCGACGCGGCTGCCGACCTCGCTGCCGGAGATGAGCAGCACCCGGTCACCGGCCCGGAAGGCGCCGGCCAGCGTCTCGGGCCGGTTGTAGTCGGCGATCCGGAGCTCCACGCCGCGTGCGGCGAGGCCGGCGGCCTTCTCCTTGTCGCGGACGACGGAGGCGATGCCGCTCGCGGGGACGGTGGTCAGCAGCTGCTCGACGACGAGTCGGCCGAGCTCTCCGGTGGCTCCGGTGACGACGATGCTCATGGGGTGTTTCTCCTCTTCAGGTACTCATGTTTCTGTTCGTGCGCTCTGGTACTCACCTTAGGGAGTGCACTAACCAAACGAAAGTACCCACTTTGAAGTAAGGTACTGGCATGAGCGTAAGCAACATGGAACGGCGGCCCGGCACACGGCTCGGTGAGTGGCTTGCGGCGGGGGCCGACGTCCGGAAGCCGATGTGCCCCTCGCGACTGGTCCTCGAACACGTCACCAGCCGCTGGGGCGTCCTGGTGCTCGCCGCCCTGCTGGAGCGCTCGTTCCGCTTCAGCGAGCTGCGCCGCGAGGTCGGCGGTGTCAGCGAGAAGATGCTGGCGCAGACCCTCCAGACCCTGGAGCGGGACGGCTTCGTCGACCGGGACGCCAAGCCGGTGATCCCGCCGCGGGTGGACTACTCCCTCACGGACCTGGGCCGGGAGGCCGCCGAGCAGGTGTGGGCCCTGGCGCGCTGGTCGGAACGGAGTCTGGACGCGGTGGACGCGGCGCGCACGGCGTACGACGCGCGCAAGGAGAGCGGGGCGTCCGCCTGAGCCCGGGCGTCCGCCGGTGCCGTTCGTCCGCCTGTACGGGGTGCCCGTCTGTGCGGGGCGTCGCCGAGGTCAGGTCGTCCGCTGACGGCGCCGCTCCTCCAGTGCCCGCAGCTCCCGCGAGACGTCGAACGGCAGGATCGTCACCACCACGTGCGGCAGCCGGGTCAGCGATTTCGCCATCTTCTCGCCCGTTCCCCGGTGCAGCAGCTTGCCGAGCGCGTTGCTGTACGTGCGCCGGGGCACCAGGACCGTCAGCCAGGTCTCCCCGTCCTCGGTGGTCCGGAACGCGAGTTCCTTCATGGCGTGGCGCAGCCGCCGGTCCGGGCACTCCACCAGCTCCAGCGCCACGGACGTGGCGGCCGTCCCCTCCCAACGGGTGGCCAGCCGCCTGGCATGGGCCTCGTCGATCGCGAAGTGCACCGCCCGGATCTCGTCGGGGCGCAGCTCGTGCGCGTACCGCAGCGCCTTCAGCGACGCCAGGTCGAGGGATTCGACGAGGACCATGACCAGATGGCGGCGGAAGGCCGCCCGGTCCGCGCCCGGTGCCTGGATGCCCTGGAGCACCGTGGCCTCGCGCCGGTACTCGCGGTTGATCCGCATGAGCGCCCACACCCCGAGCGGGAAGACGACCACGACGAGCCAGGCACCCTCGGTGAACTTGGTGACGGCGAAGATCAGCACGACGGCGGCCGAGGTGGCCGCGGCGAGGCCGTTGAGCGCGATCTTCCACCTGCGGTACCGCTCCCGGCGCCGAAGGTGGTGGACGGTGAGGCCGGCCCCCGCCATGGTGAACGCGGTGAACACACCGATCGCGTACAGCGCCACCAGCTTGTCGACGCTGGCGCCGGTCGCCAGCAGCAGCGCCAGTGAGACGACGGTCAGCGCGATGATGCCGTTGGAGAACGCGAGGCGGTGCCCGCGCCGCGTCAGCACCCGCGGCAGGAACCGGTCCTCGGCGACGAAACTGGCCAGGTAGGGGAAGCCGGTGAACGGGGTGTTGGCCCCGGCGTAGAGGACCAGCGCGGTCGCCAGCTGCACGAAGACCAGCCCGGCCGTGCCGAGCACCCCGCTACCGAAGGCGAGATGGGCCTCCTGCGCGATGACGGTCGGTGTGCCGTCGGTGTACGGGACGGCGTGGGTGTAGTGCGCCAGCGTGGAGACGCCGAGTACCAGGACGCCGAGGATCACGCTCATGGTGATGAGGGTGCGGCGCGCGTTGCGGCCCTGGGGCTCGCGGAACGCGGAGATGCCGTTGGAGATCGCTTCGAGCCCGGTGAGGGACGAGCCGCCGTTGGCGAACGCCCGCAGCACGATGAAGAGCGAGGCGCCGTAGAGCCAGCCGTCGCCCGGGGAGCCGAGCGGCACGACCCCGGCGGCGTGCAGATCGGCGTGCGGCAGCCCGCCGGTCAGGCCGCGCAGCGCGGCGGCGAGCATGATCAGTCCGACGGCGGCCATGAAGAGATAGGCGGGCAGGGCGAAGAGGCGGCCCGCCTCGCGTACCCCGCGCAGGTTTCCGTACGCGAGGATCACGATCACTGCCACGGAGACCGGGAGCTGGAGATGGTCCAGGCCGGTGAAGCCGCCCCCGGCCAGATGGGCGAGCGAGATGAGGGCGTTCGTACCGGCCGAGACCTGCACGGCGACGGTGACGATGTAGTCGACGAGCAGTGCCACGGCGGCGATCTGCGCGACGTTCGGCCCGAAGTTCTCCCGGGCCACGACGTACGACCCGCCCGCCCGGGTGTAGATCGTCACCACATCGCTGTAACAGAGTGTCAGCAGCAGCAGGACCAGCAGGATCGCGAACGTGACCGGCATGAGCAGAGTGAACGCCGCGGCCCCCACGACGGGCACCAGGACCCGGAGCATCTCCTCGGAGCCGTACGCGGACGAGCTGATGCAGTCCGAGGCGAGCACCCCGAGCGCTGTCCGGTTGCCCAGCTTCTCGTCGCTGATGTGCTCGGTGGTCAGCGGCTTGCCGAGCAACTGCCGTTTGATGCGGTACGCCGGGCGGTCCAGGGCCATGACCCCATGGTGCGCGGCGGCCGGGCAGGGCCTGCCCCGCAATCGCCGGATGTCTCGGAAGACAGCCCGTTCGGGGCTCACGACAGGTGGAGGCGCCCCCGGGATCCGCTTCCGGGGGCGCCTTCGGTCCTTGGTGCAGCCCTTGGGCCGTGTCCGCGATGTCTCGTCCGGCCCGCCAGGCGGACGACGATACTTCGCGGACGCTCCCTAGCCGGCCACGGTCCAGTTGTCGTTGCCCGCGAGCAGGGCGCCCAGGTCGCCCTTGCCCTGCTGTTCGACGGCTGTGTCGAGCTGGTCGGCCATAAGGGTGTCGTAGACCGGCCGTTCGACGTCGCGCAGCACTCCGATCGGGGTGTGGTGCAGGGTGTCCGGATCGGCCAGCCGGGACAGCGCGAACGCCGTGGTCGGGCTGGGGGCGTGCGCGTCGTGGACGAGGATCTGCGAGCGGTTCTCCTCGGTGACGGCGACCACCTGCAGATCACCCGTCAGCGAGTCCCGTACGACGCCCTTGGAGTCGTCCGTGCCGAAGAGGATCGGCCGGCCGTGCTCCAGCCGGATCACGGCCTCCTGGGCCCGGTCCTTGTCCTTCATGACCTCGAACGCGCCGTCGTTGAAGATGTTGCAGTTCTGGTAGATCTCCACCAGCGCCGTACCGGGGTGGTCGGCGGCCGCGCGCAGCACGCTCGTGAGGTGCTTGCGGTCGGAGTCGACGGTACGGGCGACGAACGAGGCCTCCGCGCCGATGGCCAGGGACACCGGGTTGAAGGGGGCGTCGAGCGAACCCATCGGCGTCGACTTGGTGATCTTGCCGACCTCGGAGGTGGGGGAGTACTGCCCCTTGGTGAGCCCGTAGATCCGGTTGTTGAACAGCAGGATCTTCAGGTTCACGTTGCGGCGCAGGGCGTGGATGAGGTGGTTGCCGCCGATGGACAGCGCGTCGCCGTCCCCCGTGACCACCCAGACGCTCAGGTCCCGTCTGGAGGACGCGAGTCCGGTGGCGATCGCCGGGGCGCGGCCGTGGATCGAGTGCATCCCGTACGTGTTCATGTAGTACGGGAAACGGGAGGAGCAGCCGATGCCGGAGACGAAGACGATGTTCTCCTTCGCCAGCCCGAGGTCGGGCATGAAGCCCTGCACGGCGGCGAGGACCGCGTAGTCACCGCAGCCGGGGCACCAGCGCACTTCCTGGTCGGACTTGAAGTCCTTCATGGACTGCTTGGCCTCGGCCTTCGGCACCAGCTGGAGCAGTTCGTTGGTCTCAGCCATCGATGGCCTCCTGAAGGGCCGTCGCAAGCTGCTCGGCCTTGAACGGCATGCCGTTGACCTGGGTGTAACTGTGCGCGTCCACCAGGTACTTGGCCCGGATGAGCATGGCCAGCTGCCCGAGGTTCATCTCGGGGACGACCACCTTGTCGTAACGCTTCAGCACCTCGCCGAGATTCCGCGGGAACGGATTGAGGTGGCGCAGATGGGCCTGCGCGATCGGCTGCCCCGCGGCGCGCAGCCGGCGGACGGCGGCGGTGATGGGGCCGTACGTCGATCCCCAGCCGAGCACCAGGGTCTTCGCCCCCGCCGGGTCGTCGGCCTCCAGGTCCGGGACCTCGATGCCGTCCACCTTGGCCTGGCGGGTGCGGACCATGAAGTCGTGGTTGGCGGGGTCGTACGAGATGTTCCCGGTGCCGTCCTGCTTCTCGATGCCGCCGATGCGGTGTTCGAGACCGGGCGTGCCCGGAACGGCCCAGGGGCGGGCCAGGGTCTGCGGGTCGCGCTTGTAGGGCCAGAACACCTCGGTGCCGTCGGCCAGCTCGTGGTTCGGGCCCTGGGTGAACTGGACGCGCAGGTCGGGGAGTTCGTCGACCTCCGGGATGCGCCACGGCTCGGAGCCGTTGGCCAGGTAGCCGTCGGAGAGCAGGAAGACCGGGGTGCGGTAGGTCAGGGCGATCCGGGCGGCGTCGAGTGCCGCGTCGAAGCAGTCCGCCGGGGTCTTCGGGGCCACGATCGGCACCGGGGCCTCGCCGTTGCGCCCGTACATCGCCTGGAGGAGGTCGGCCTGCTCGGTCTTGGTGGGCAGGCCGGTGGACGGGCCGCCGCGCTGGATGTCGATGATGAGCAGGGGCAGTTCGAGGGAGACGGCCAGGCCGATCGTCTCGGACTTGAGGGCCACGCCCGGGCCGGAGGTGGTCGTGACCGCGAGGCTGCCGCCGAAGGCCGCGCCGAGCGCGGCGCCGATGCCGGCGATCTCGTCCTCGGCCTGGAAGGTGCGTACGCCGAAGTTCTTGTGCCGGGACAGTTCGTGCAGGATGTCCGAGGCCGGGGTGATCGGGTACGAGCCCAGGTACAGCGGCAGGTCCGCCTGCCGGCCCGCGGCGATCAGGCCGTAGGACAGCGCCAGGTTCCCCGAGATGTTGCGGTACGTGCCGGTGGGGAAGGCATGGGTCGCGGGAGCCACCTCGTAGCTGACCGCGAAGTCCTCCGTGGTCTCCCCGAAGTTCCACCCGGCCCGGAACGCCGCCACGTTCGCCTCGGCGATCTGCGGCTTCTTGGCGAACTTGGCCCGCAGGAACTTCTCCGTGTTCTCGGTGGGCCGGTGGTACATCCACGACAGCAGGCCCAGCGCGAACATGTTCTTGGAGCGCTCGGCCTCCTTGCGGGAGAGCCCGAACTCCTTCAGTGCCTCGATGGTGAGCGTGGTCAGCGGCACTGGATGGACTTGGTACGCCTCCAGCGAGCCGTCCTCCAGCGGACTGGTCTCGTAACCCACCTTCGCCATCGGCCGCTTGGTGAACTCGTCGGTGTTGACGATGATGTCGGCACCACGCGGAACGTCGGCGATATTGGCCTTGAGCGCCGCCGGGTTCATCGCGACCAGCACGTTCGGGGCGTCGCCCGGGGTCAGGATGTCGTGGTCGGCGAAGTGGAGCTGGAACGAGGACACACCCGGCAGGGTTCCTGCGGGGGCACGGATCTCGGCGGGGAAGTTCGGCAGCGTGGAGAGGTCGTTCCCGAAGGAAGCGGTCTCCGAGGTGAACCGGTCACCCGTGAGCTGCATGCCGTCTCCGGAGTCACCCGCGAAGCGGATGATCACCCGGTCCAGGCGGCGGATCTCTTTCTCGCCGTTGCCTGCTGTTGCGGACTGGGGGGCACGCTGTCCCCCTACGAGTGCCTCACTGGCCTCATCGGCCTGTTCGGCTGGGCTACTGACCTGGCTGGTCACTTACTGGACCTCCCTCGGCGCGGCGGCTCGGAACCATCCGGCCCGCCGGCGGTCCCCAGCCCCACCCTACGTCTGTAAGGGTCGCCTTCCTCTGGCCGATCACATGGTGGACGGCGTTTTGAGACGCTTTTCGGTGCTGTTCCGTCATGATTCATCAGCCGCGCGGTTCCTCGTCGGACCTTTGGTGGAGTCAGCGTGGAGCGAGTCGCGGGTTGCCTGGTCGGAGCGGTGCGGGGAGTGCCTCCAAAGATATCTGACAGGATGTCAGATATCGCGGTGCGGCATCAGGAGTTCAGGAGTTCGGGCGGGGTCCGGGGGTTCGGTCGGTTCGGGAAACCGGGGGTTCGGACGGTTCTGGAGTCCGGACAGTTCTGGAGTCCGGACGGTTCGGGGGTTCGGACGGTTCGGGAGCTCAGGAGCTTGGGCGCTCAGGAGTTCAGATAGGTCAGCACGGCCAGGACGCGCCGGTGGTCACCGTCGCTGGGGGACAGCCCCAGCTTCAGGAAGATGTTGCTGACGTGCTTCTCCACCGCGCCGTCGCTCACCACGAGCTGCCTGGCCACCGCCGAGTTCGTCCGCCCCTCCGCCATCAGGCCGAGCACCTCGCGCTCACGCGGCGTCAGCCCGGCCAGCACGTCCTGCTTGCGGCTCCGGCCCAGCAGCTGCGCCACCACCTCCGGGTCCAGCGCCGTGCCGCCCTGAGCCACCCGGACCACCGCGTCCACGAACTCGCGGACCTCGGCGACCCGGTCCTTCAGCAGATACCCCACACCCCGGCTGGACCCGGCCAGCAACTCGGTGGCGTACTGCTCCTCGACGTACTGCGACAGGACCAGCACACCGATCCCCGGATACTCCTTGCGCAGCCGCACCGCGGCCCGCACGCCCTCGTCGGTGTGCGTCGGCGGCATCCGTACGTCGGCGACCACCACATCGGGCAGTGCGTCCTGCCCGGCGAGGTCGCCCACCGTCTTGATCAGCGCCTCCGCGTCACCGACGCCCGCCACGACGTCATGCCCGAGATCGGTCAGCAGCCGGGTGAGTCCTTCCCGGAGCAGTACCGAATCCTCGGCGATGACTACACGCACCCTGTCCTCCACCACGACGCTGAATCCCCCACTGTTCGGTTGTCCGCTTGTTCACAGGTCTACGGGTCCGCTGGTCCGCTGGTCCGCTGTCCTGTCTGTACGCCGTCCAGCATCCCAGTACCGGCAGTGACGCCGCGAGCCTTCGCGGAGTTGCGTCGTGGCGGGCCGGGTTCGGGCCGAGTGAGGGTCGGTCCTGGGCGGTCCTTGCGGTTGGAAACGGCCGGTCGCCGGGCGGCCCGGTGTACGGGTCCGCCCGGCGACCGGGTACGGAAGGGAGCCGGCGGCTCAGCCGCGCCAGGGCAGCTCGGCCGTGACCTTCGTCGGGCCGCCCGCCGGGGACTCGACGACGAGGATCCCGTCCACCGCGTCCAGCCGCTCGGTCAGACCGGCCAGGCCGCTGCCCGCCGTGAGGTCGGCGCCGCCGCGTCCGTTGTCGGTGACCTGGAGCATCAGCCGGTCGGCCGACCGCCACACGTCGACGGAGGCACGGGTGGCGCGGGCGTGCTTGCTGACGTTCTGCAGCAGCTCGGAGACGGTGAAGTAGGCGATGCCTTCTATGGCCTGCGCGGGGCGGGACGCCAGGTCGACCTCGACGGTCACGGGGACGGTGCAGCGGGAGGCGATGGCGGAGAGCGCGGCGTCGAGGCCGCGGTCGGTGAGGACGGCGGGGTGGATGCCGCGGGCGAGGTCGCGGAGTTCCTGGAGGGCGACCTTGACCTCGCCGTGTGCCTCGTCGACCATCTTGGCCGCGGCCTCCGGGTCGTCGGTCAGCTTCTCCTTCGCCAGCCCCAGGTCCATGGCGAGGGCGACGAGCCGGGCCTGGGCCCCGTCGTGGAGGTCACGCTCGATGCGGCGGAGGTCGGCGGCGGCCGTGTCCACGACCACACCGCGGTCCGACTCCAGCTCCGTGACCCGCGTCGCCAGCCGCGACGGGCCCAGCAGTCCGGACACCATCAGCCGGTCCACCGCGGCCAGACCGCGGATGACCCACGCCGTGGCCATGACGACCACCAGGCCGACGGCACTGGTCAGCGCGAGTTCGAACGGCGAGTCGAGGTAGACGTTGTGCGTGCTGTCGCCGTACAGCTGTACCCCGTCGATGCCCGCGTAGGCGGGGAAGACCCAGGCGTACACCGGGTACGTCAGGGCCGCCCAGCCCCACGTCCACAGGCTCAGCGAGACGCAGAAGGCGAAGACCGCCCACGGGAAGTGCAGCAGCGTGTAGAGCAGGTGCCGCCAGGACACCCCGCTCTTCAGGACCGCCCCGACCCAGGACATCAGACCGCCGGTCCGGCCCCGCACCGGGGCGGGCTCGGCCACGTCCAGCTTGAGCAGGGCACGGGCCCGGGCCCGCTCCAGCACGCCGAGGCCGCGGCACGCGGCCAGGCCGGCGGCCAGGAGCGGGATTCCCAGGAAGGTGATGAGCAGCCCGGCGCTCAGCGAGGCCATGGTGATCGCGAAGCAGAACAGCACGGTGCTGATCGGGAAGCTCAGCATGAGATAGACGAACTCACGCCAGGTCCTGGCCTCGACAGGGGCCCGCAGAGCGGCCGGCAGGAAGCGCTTCGCCGCGAGGCGGTTCTCCATACCGCCACCCGACCGCTGGGGGTCCCGCGTGTCCGGTCCGTATGCCGTGGCCATGGGGTTCCGTCCGTTTCTTCTGTGTCCGCTGTGTCCGCTGTGTCCGCTGCGTGTGCTGCGTGGGCTGCTTCTGCGTCTGCGTGGGCTGCACCGCGTGCCGTTTGTGTACTGCGTGCGTCTACTGAGAAGAGTGCTCGCCCGTACGCCTGCGCACCATGAGGGCGGTCTCCCTCTTCGACCGGGGGTTTTCCCCACCCCGGCCCGCGGGCTTTCGCCCGTCACCGGCAGGGGGCACCCGGCCGGGGTCAGGCGGTACGGGCTCCGGCCGCGCTCTTCTCGCTCTCGCGATCGCGCCAGGGCAGTTCGGCGGTGACGGTCGTCGGTCCGCCGGCCGGGGAGTCGAGGACGAACAGCCCGTCGACCGCATCCAGCCGCTCGGCGAGTCCCGACATCCCCGTACCGCCGTCCATCGAGGCTCCGCCCCGTCCGTTGTCGGTGACCTGGAGCATCAGCCGGTCGGCCGACCGCCACACGTCGACGGAGGCGCGGGTGGCGCGGGCGTGCTTGCTGACGTTCTGCAGCAGCTCGGACACGGTGAAGTAGGCGATGCCTTCTATGGCCTGCGCGGGGCGGGACGCCAGGTCGACCTCGACGGTCACGGGGACGGTGCAGCGGGAGGCGATGGCGGAGAGTGCGGCGTCGAGGCCGCGGTCGGTGAGGACGGCGGGGTGGATGCCGCGGGCGAGGTCGCGGAGTTCCTGGAGGGCGACCTTGACCTCGCCGTGTGCCTCGTCGACCATCTTGGCCGCGGCCTCCGGGTCGTCGGTCAGCTTCTCCTTCGCCAGCCCCAGGTCCATGGCGAGGGCGACGAGCCGGGCCTGGGCCCCGTCGTGGAGGTCACGCTCGATGCGGCGGAGGTCGGCGGCGGCCGTGTCCACGACCACACCGCGGTCCGACTCCAGCTCGGCGATCCGGCGTTCCAGTTCGTCGGAGGGAGAGAGCAGCCCGCGCACCATTCCTCGGTCGGCGTTGGTCAGGAACCGAGCGATATAGGGGAGTACCGGCCACAGGACGAAAAGGCCAACGAGTGTCACAGCGAAGGTGACCACGCCCCACGGCAGCCGTATGAACGAGTACAGCACCGAGCGCCAGCCGACCGGATCCTTCAGGCTCGACCACAGCCAGGCGAAGAACCCGTCCTCCCGGCGGACCCGGGCCATCGGGCTCGGCTCCTCGATCCGTACGCCGAGCAGCCCCCGCGCCCGGCCCCGCTCGGCCCGCCCCAGCAGTCGGGCGCCCTGGAGCCCCAGCGCCAGCAACGGCAGACCGATCACCGTGACCGCCAGCCCCACACCGATGGAGACCATCAGCACGGTGTAGACGAATCCGGCGATCGCCATCGGCAGATTGGAGAGGAGATGCGCGATCTCCTTCCACGTCCACCGGTCGAAGGCGAAGCGGACGGGAGGTGGCCCGTCGTGGTCGGGCACCTGGGGGCTCATGGTCATACGACCAGCCTGCCGGGCCCGGCCCCCGGACGCCATGGGGCTCGTGGGTGGGGGCGAAGTAGGGATATCCCTACCAGTTGCCCGACGCAACTGCTTACCGTCCCTTTACAGGGCCTAGACTCCCGTGCGTACAGATCGGCGAACAGGTTCTGAGGGAGCGAGGGGGCGGATGTGACGGACGTGACGGGCCTGCCGGACGTGACGGACCTGACAGCTCTGCCCGACGTGACGGCTCTGCCGGATGTGACGGACCTGACGGCTCTGCCGGACGTGACGAGTCCGTCCGGATCGGCCGTTCTCGCGTCGGACTACTTCCACAGCTACTCGGTGGTCGGGCTGATCGCGGTGATCGGCGTGCTGTTCGTCGCCGTCGCCTTCGGAGCCGGCCGGCTGCTGCGTCCCGTGGTGCCGACGCCGGAGAAGCTCCTCACGTACGAATGCGGCGTGGACCCCGTGGGGGAGGGCTGGGCACACACCCAGGTCCGCTACTACGTCTACGCCTTCCTGTACGTGATCTTCGCCGTCGACTCGATCTTCCTGTTCCCTTGGGCAACCGTCTTCGCCGCGCCCGGATACGGCGCGACGACGCTGGTGGAAATGTTCATCTTCCTCGGTTTCCTGGCCGTGGGACTGCTCTATGCATGGAAGAAGGGCGTCCTCGAATGGACGTGACGAGCCCGTCGTCCTCCGATTCGGGTGCCGAAGTCGCCCCCGTACCCACGTTCCTCCCGGAACCGAAGCGCCTGGGGGTGCTCTCCCGGCTGGCGCCCGAGCCGATGAAGGTGGTCCTCAACTGGGGCCGCCGCTACAGCCTCTGGGTCTTCAACTTCGGACTCGCCTGCTGCGCCATCGAGTTCATCGCAGCCTCCATGGCCCGCCACGACTTCATCCGGCTCGGTGTGATCCCCTTCGCCCCGGGGCCCCGCCAGGCCGACCTCATGATCGTCTCGGGCACGGTGACGGACAAGATGGCGCCCGCGGTGAAGCGGCTGTACGAGCAGATGCCCGAGCCCAAGTACGTCATCTCCTTCGGCGCCTGCTCCAACTGCGGTGGCCCGTACTGGGACTCGTACTCCGTGACGAAGGGCGTCGACCAGATCATTCCGGTCGACGTCTACGTACCCGGCTGCCCGCCCCGGCCGGAGGCCCTGCTCCAGGGCATTCTCAAGCTTCAGGAGAAGATCGCGCGCGAGTCGCTCGGTGAGCGCTACGCGACGGGCGCCGGCAGCCGCCCCTCCACCGCCGCGCTCCGCAGCGGCCTGGTCGCCGCACCGCCGACGCCGGGCACGTCCGACTCGGCGGACTCGTCCGACTCGACGGATTCGGCGGATTCGTCCGGGGAGGAGGGGAAGTGACCGCCGCCGAAAGCTACGGCCGGCTCCCGGACGCCGTCACCGAGATCTTCGGCGAGGACGCCACGGCGGAGCAGGCGCACGAACTGCTGACCGTCGACGTGCCGCCCGCGTCCTGGACCACCGCCCTCGAAACGGCGCGCGACCGGCTCGGCTGCACCTACTTCGACTGGCTGAGCGCCGTGGACGAACCGGGCACCGGCTTCCGGGTCTGCGCCCATGTCGCCGCGCTGCCGGACGCGGGCGGCGGCAACGTCCGTCGACTGCTGGTCCGTACGACGGTTCCGCACGAGGCGGCCGTGCTGCCCACCGCGATCGGTGTGTACGCCGGCGCCGACTGGCACGAGCGCGAGACC
>NZ_JAELVH010000199.1 GCF_019399235.1 Streptomyces poriferorum
GGCGCCCGAGGTGCCGACGATCGCGACGGCCTTGTTCGTGCCGAGGATCTGGGCGGCCGGGACATGCGGCAGTCCGAGCAGCAGCGCGGGCAGCAGGAGGAGTCCGCCGCCCCCGACACCGGCGCCGCACACGACCGCAGCGCATCCGGGAGGCCGCGCTCCCGGTGGCTCCGGCCGGCCCTGGTCGGGGCGGCCATGGTGGTGGCGTTCAGTGCCGGAATGGTCGCCCATGAACGGCTCTCCATCCAGGACCACAGGGACACGGCCGACGGTGCGGCCGGTGCTGCTTCCACGAGCGGGACGCCGTACGAGTGGCCGTTGCTGCGCATGGGCGAGGAGGACCAGTTCACCCGGGCCCGCGCTCTGCAGTACCTGCTGAAGGCGCACGGCTACAAAGTGCGCGCCGACGGCTTCTTCCGGCAGGACACCTGGGATGCCGTCATGGATTTCCAGCAACGGAAGGACCTGCCGGCTGACGGCAAGGTGGGCGGGCAGACCTGGCCGGAGCTCGTGAAGGAGGTCGGGCCGGGATCCGGGACGTTCGAGGTGCGGGCCCTGCAGGAGCTTCTGGACAACGCGGGCCAGGGCGGCACGGCGGTGTCGGGGAGGTTCACCGCGGAGACCATCAAGGACCTGAGGTTCTTCCAGCGCACTTACGGCCTGCCCGCGACCGGCCGGGCGAGCGCGGAGACCTGGCTGGCCCTGCTGGTGAATCAGCTCCCTCCCGTCAAGGCACCGGGCTACCAGAGGGCTGCCCCGAGCCCTCTGCCCTCCGCTTCCGTGTGAGAAGGGCGGCACCCGTGCCGCCCGATCGACGGCGTACCCGCCCCGGGCACATCCCGGAACCGTGCAGCGTCTGCCCCTCCTCCATGCATCGGGCCATAACCCCAGGTCAGAGTGGTGCCATGCGCGGTGCATCGATGCGCATCGGTAAGCAGCCGGGACCTGCTTCCCCCACCCTGCCGTCCCGGTGATGCTGGTTTCGCGGCCGGCCCTCCCGGACAGTCCGCCTCCTCGGCGGGCGACAGCTCCACGTGCGCGTCCCGGTCCGCTTCCTGTCAGCACACTGCCCGAAAGGGGCACCCATGTCCGCTGCCCGCAAGACCATCACCTCCGCCGTGTCCGCCGCCGTTCTCGCCGCTGGACTGGCTCTCGGCACCGCCGGCCCGGCGAGCGCGGCCACCTGCCCGTCCTCCGCGTCCCCCGTGATCAACGGGGCGTCGGCCGGCTGGACCCTGCGCTGCTCGGGCAACAACGTGACGGTGTCCGGCTGGCTCCAGGACACGCGCGCAGACGGCAAGTGCGCCAAGGTCCGTATCAACGCTGGCAACGGCGCCTACAAGCCGAAGACCGCGTGCAGCTCCGGGGTCCGGGAGCAGTTCACCTTCACCTTCAACGGGACGAAGACGGCACAGGTACGCCTGGCCACAGCCTGAGCGCGCACCGAGGGGAGGGGCGCGCCGCCCCTCCGGCGTGCTCCACGGGCGGGTGCCTCTTCGCCCTTGCAGTACGCCGGACAGCGGCACCCGCTGCCGCCCGCCCGCCCGCGCACACGTCACGAAAACCACCCACTCCACACATGCGCGGCCCGGGACACCGAGCGCGCTGGAAGAACGAGGAAACACATGAGCAGCAACGGACGTCACCTGCGCGCCGCCATGGTCGCCGGGGCCCTGACGACGGGCCTGGCCCTGGCACCGGCCGCCGCCGCACAAACACCCGCCCGGGCACCGCGGGCAGCCGCGGCCGAAGCGACCACCCTGGTCTTCGACAAGAACCCGAGCGACCCCACCAACTCACGGCTCTCCGTCTACAAGGGGAGGAAGCTCTGGGCCACCTACCGCGCCGGATCGGGTCTCGGGATCAAGGACGACTGCGTGCGCGCCAAGGGCTGGCTGCCGAACGGCAACTGGAGGATCAAGCTCAAGTCCCGTACCTACAACGGCAACCTCATGAAGGGCTACGCCGTGTACCTCCAGGACATGAAGTGCTCCAAGGGCACCCGGACGCGTACCGAGATGTTCATCCACTCCGAGATGAACCGCGACGGTAGCCGGGGCGGCACCGAGCGCCGACGCTGGGACGGCGCCGGCGACTACAAGTCCAACGGCTGCGTCAAGCTGAACCCGACCGACATCAAGAAGATGTTCCGTCTCCTCGACCGCGACGGCATCGGCTGGCCGACCCACCTGCGCGTGGTCTCCTGACGCGGCGGCGGAGAGCGGGGCCCCACCGCCGGAGGCGTGGGGCCCCCGTCCGCTCGGGGTCAGCGCTATCGCCTGCCTCGCTGTGCCCCACCCCGCCGCCATCCTCGTCCGGAGTCGTCGCTGACGGCTCAGGCGTGTTCCCTGCGGCCCGGGGGGAATTCGTTGCCGTCGCGGTCGGAGACCGTCGCGAACCAGGACATGGCCCAGACGGTGAGACAGTCGGTCTCATGCATCGTCTCGAACGGGTGGCCGTCCCACGTCCCGTACGAGGCGACGTACACCGCTTCCCCGGGCTTCAGCCAGTAGTCCTGCCCGAACGGCTCGAGCCACAACTGCAGACACTCCTTGCCGTCGTTCTGCACCAGCAGCGGCACCGGGTTCCCCAACTGCTGGATTGCCTCGAAGCCAAGGTCCCCGGCCTCGGGCATGTTCGTCTTCAGCGGATCGATGATCCGGTCGATGTCCGCCCGCTGAACCGGGTCCTGTCCGTCCACGTGATCATTGTGGCCGCGTCCCGCGGCCGAGAACACCGGGGGCGGGTCAGCAGCCCATCGATCTCGGAGGCGGCCCGAGCGATCTCGGGCGTCTCGCCTCCCCAGGAGGTCATGCTCACCGTGTGGCCCCTCCCGTCACGCGCGGGAGGGGCGGAAGGCCGGAGCGCGCCTTGTCCTCTCCAGTCCAGTGCGTCCAGGATCGTCGCTCACGCAGCCGAAGTCGGACTGAATCGTGCTCATAGGGTGTCGCCATGTCACTGAGCCGCATAGTCCTCTCGTCCGGCCGTTCGATCGAGCTCACCGAGCTGCGCATGTCCTCGACCTACGGGGGGATGTTGGAGGGCTATCCGTGCAAGCCCGTCAATGACATGAGGGTCAGTGGTCTGAAGCGGCAGGCGGAACTGGCGTTTCCCTCCACGCCGGTCCATCTGGTCCCGCCCTCCTGCGAGTACCCGGACCGGACCGCCAGCGCCTTCGGCCCTGTTGAAGTACTGCCTTCCGTAGCCTGTACCGGCACCTTCCGCTCGGCAGCGATCGCCCCTGAGCTCGCCCAAGTGGTGCACCGTTCCGCCCTCACGGTGGTCTGGTTCCAGACCGCCCTGGATGTCCCGTCGGGCGAGGACGCCGACCTTGCGCTGCGCAGCATTCGCTGGGAAGAGCTGGCCCGGGACCACGAGCTCTAGAGACGGGTGCCGCTCACCACGGCCACTCGGCACCGCACGTGGGGTGCCGAGTGGCCGGTGGCGCAAGGGGCGGCGTGCTATCCGGGCCGCAGGGGTCGCGGGGGCGGCGACGTGATGTCACCGCCCCCGGACGCGCGTCACGGCGGACGGGCGGGTCAGAACACGGACGTTGTCAGGCTCATCTTCTCGATTCCGGTGATGTTCTGCACGTCGCTGGTGAAGTCGAACTCCTTGTAGGCGGGGCCTGCGAGGTGCGGGCAGGCCATCACCGAGCCCTCGCGTTCGGTACCCGAGGTGGTCCGGAAGGTGACCCGCCAGAGCACGCAGGCGCCGTCCCGGCCTCCCCACCAGCCCACTTGGGGAAGCAGGTCCTCGACCCAGCCCGTCATCCGAGCCTGCCCGTTCTCCACGCAGACCTTGATCTCGCCCCTGCCGTACTCGTAGGTCTGACTGTCGGTGACACACTCGGGCGCCGCCTGGCCGGTGGTCCCCGTGGCGGTCGGCGTGGCCGACGCGGCCGGCACCGCGAGCAGGGCGGTCGCTCCCAGCACTCCGGCAACGGCAGCGGTGCGTATGAATTTCCCCATGTCCGTGTACTCCCTTGAAGACAGATGATCGATTTCATGACGTGTGTGCGATGCGTCAGTTGGGCGCCGGGAATATCTCGATAGTCCAGCGCGTGAAGCCCCCTTGCAGTCGGAGGCCGCCGCGGCACGGACGCGGTCTCCCTGCGCTCTGATGCAGCTGTTCTCATTTCGGCTGTGCGAATCGGTCGGGCGCGCTCCTCTCCCCGTGCGACGCGCTGCCGTGGCGTCGGCCCCGTGGCTCTCACCGACCTGCCGCCGCGATCAACGCACAAGGCCCATTCAGGCGCGCAGAAGATCCCAAAGGGCCCCGACTGACCGAACGCGCACTTCCGCACGGCCGGCCGGCGCGCCTGTAGGGCGTCGTATTTCCACGCCCCGTGAAGTCGCCCACTGGAGATGCCAGTGCCTGGTGATAGGAAGCCGGAATGCCCCGGACACCTGCCTTCGAAGACCTGCTGGCCCTGGTCGAGGACCGCTCCGCTGCTCTGCTCGACTGCGTTGCGCGCTCCCCTGATCTTGATATCCGCGTTCCCAGCTGCCCCGACTGGTCGCTGCGCGACCTCGTCGAGCACCTCACCGAGGTGCAGCGCTTCTGGGCGATGGCGGTAGCGGCAGGCCCGAGCGAGACGTCCCCGGCGCCGGCGCCGGTCGATGACACCTTGCCGACCGACCTGCTGGAGCGATCGGCCGCGGCCACCCGCGAGCTGACGTACCGCTGACCAGCGGTGCCGTGGCCCGCCATCAGGTCCAGGAGGCCGCTGTCCACGCTTTCGACGCCCAGCTGGCCACCGGAACTCCCCATCCGGTCCCTGGAGTTGTGGCGCTCGACGGCATTGCCGAGTTCATCGGGATCAGCCATGGCACTGCCGGCCCCTGGCCGCACGAGCCGGCCCGGATCGGTCTGCACGCCGCTGAAGGCGATTCGTGGGTACTCGACTTGACGGCGTCCGGATCACGTGTCCTCGACGGCAGGCCCGAGACGGCCACCGGCCTGCACGGACCGGCAAGCGACCTGCTGCTCACGCTCCATGGCCGGCTCTCCGCGGACAGCCTGCGGATCCAGGGTGACCGCGCCGTGCTGGAGAACCTCCTGAGCTGGCCCCACCTGGACTGATCTCCCGCCGGTCCGGGACAGCGCCTCCTGTCGGCGCCGACGTTCGAAGAAGGCCCGGGGCGGCCGCATGCCGCCACCGCCCCGGGCGTACCTCACAGCCGAAGGGTCAGGCCCAGGCCATCCCCAGGGTCAGCTTCTCGATGCCGGTGATGTTCTGCACGTCGCTGTCGTAGTCGAACTCCTTGTACGCGGCGCCCCCGAAGTGCGGGCAGGCCATCACGGAGCCCTCGAGTTCGGTTCCGGAAGTGGTCTGGAAGGTGACCCACCAGACCACGCAGCCGCCGTCCGGGGCTCCCCAGCCTCCGCCCGGAAGGAGATCCTCGAGCCAGCCCGTCACCCGGGCCTGCCCGTTCTCCACGCAGACCTTGATCTCGCCCTTGCCGTACGTGTGGGTCTGGCTGTCGGTGACACACTCGGGCGCCGCCAGGCCGGTCCCGGAGGCGGTTGGCGTGGCCGAGGCGGCCGGCACCGCGAGCAGGGCGGTCGCTCCCATTACTCCGGCGACGGTTGCGGTGCGTATGAATCCACTCATGTCCGTGTACTCCCCTGTAGACAGATGGTTGATCTCGTGAAGGGTGCGCCTGTGCTTCAGCTGCCCGGTCGGGAATGTCCCGGCCGGCGGGCACGCAAAGCCCCCGAAGGCCGGAGCGGCCCGGACGTGGTTTCCGTCCGTGCCGATGCGGCTGTCTTCGTTCCGACCGTGCGAATCGGTCGGGCGCGCCTCATCTCCCCGTGCGGCGCGCTGCCGTGGCGGGCTCCGTGGCATTGCACCGGCCTGCCCCCCGGGATCAACGTACAAGGTCCATTCAGACGCGCAGAAGATCGAAAAGAGCCCCCGACTGACCGAACGTGCACTTTCCATTGGGCGGCCGGCGTGTATGCAGGGGCGCGTGTGTCAGTGGCTTGTTGCATGATCGGATCGTTCAGCGACAGAGCCATCGCGCAGTGGGACAGGAGCATCGTGACCGGGATCGAGCAGGAGAAGCAACAGATCTCGGACGGTCTGTCGATCGTGCATGCGCTTGAGCGTGTTCTCGGCCATAGGAATTCCGAGAAAACCCCGCAGTGGACAGAGCTCGGCTTCCCCGTGATCGACCGGGGCCCCTATGCGATCTTTCCGCTCGCGGTGGCCCGGGTACAGGAGGACGGTGATTCCGGAAGGGCCGAGCACCTGTCGGACATGAAACACAGTCTGCGGCGCAGTTGCGTCCACTTCTTCGGAGGCGACGATTTCCATGCGGAGATGGAACTCGACGCCGAGGACGGATACGGCCGGAAGCTCGCGGACGCCGGAGCCGTCGACACCGGACCGCCCTGGAGGTGCCTGTGGTGCATCCAGCGCTTTGCCGTGGTGCTCGCGCACTCGGTCGATCAGCAACGCGTATGGGAGACGCTGGCTCTCCACGTCGTCCCGAAGGACTGGGTCCGGTACCACCCGATCAACTCGGGAACAAAGCGCGAGGCATCACGCTGCCGACGGATCCTCAAGGAACGGGCCGCTGCCGATGTGGTCTGGTCGTGGCCGCTTCAGGACCGGGACCCTCCGTCGTGAAGCGGAAGCCACGCATGCGATGTTCAGGAACGACACCCAGCCCGAACCACCACCGAGGACGACCACGAGGCCATTGAGCTTCAGCGACGACAAGGGCAACGAGCAGAAATGGCTCCCGGATGGTCCTCGACCCGCCCTCGACGCGTTCCGGGAGTTCATGGACCAGCGCCGTCGTGACGGCAGCACGTCGCTCAGTATCGAGGACGAGGAGAACGAAGAAGCGCTGGTGCTCCTGTTCGACGGGGGAGCCGTCTGCCGGGTCGAGTTCGACGGATCCGTACTGCGACGGACCCACCCGCGCGACCTGCGACACCGGCTGGAGATCCTGACCCGCGTCGACGGACGCGAGCCGGCAACGGACGGCGAGGTCACCCACCTCGGCTTCGGCAACGGCGACGGCGACACCGTGAACGCCTGGCTGGCCGCCGACGGCCGCGCCCTGGTGGTGACGTTCGACCGCACCAGCGTGCTCAACCCGCTCGACCATGCCGGCGCGCACGCGGCGTCGCTGTACGACGGCGTACCGGCAGACCTCCTCGCCCTGGTGAGGGACGTGCCCGAAACAGAGACCACGCTCAATGTCCCGCATCCTGACGGCGGCACCCGGGTGGCCGCCACCGGCGTCTTCCACTTCTCCGGCCCTTGCGCCATGGCGGACGGCATGGTGACCCGACTGCAGGAGGCCGGGTCGGATATCGAGGGCACGGGGGTCGGCCGAGCGACTGCTGGACGGGTTCCTCGTGATGACGGACTTCGCTCTTGCCACGGTCGCGGCGGCAGCGGAGTGGTGGAGTGCCGAGGACGTCGCGAGAGGTTTCGCCGAGACTGCCGCGTCCGGACAGGAGCAGTCCGTGGCCCCGCCCCCTGGACCAGGGGGCGGTGGACCGCTTCTGCCAGATCTGGGCCGACTCCGGGTACAACGACCGCTGGGATGTGCACTACGTCCTCTTCGACAGCCGCACCTTTGAGGAGACGGGCGAGGGCCGGGGCGAACTCCTGCTATTGATCCGGACGTTGGGACTCGTGCGTGTCGACACTTCGCCGGGAGCTGCCGACGGCGAGGCGTGGGTCCGCACGGACCCCCGTATCGACGCCGAACTCGGAAACTGGGCATGACCTGCCCGAAGGCCGGTGCGCCACAGGCCCGGACGGGCGGAAAATCGAGAGCGCTGGGCGTGCCGTGCCTCGTACGATCGCGAGCGGGACGGAGCTCGTAGCGCAGTGGTCGTCGCGCCTTCACAACATGTGGGAAGACGCCGGTTCGAATCCGGCCGGTTCCGTCCCGTCCGATGGCGTGTGCCGCGCGGGCCCGCGTGCGTCGTATCGGACTTGGTGCTTCCGCCGGCAGATGCCGGGTGCGATGCCGTGTTCACGCTTGAACGCGTTGGCGAAGGCGAATTCCGCGATGCACATGGTGGCCCGGAACGACGTACGACTTGGACGGTGTGTGCTCTGCACGGTGGGCACAGCAGGGTGCCACGGAGGGGATGAACGGCCGGCGCGTAGCCGGTGGAGAGACTCCGGCCCGTGTCGCCGTCACCAACGCCGCTGCGCACAGCGCGCGTTGGGTCGCACCGGGTAGTCCGTGACGTCATGAGGTGGAGCCTGAAGCCTGCCGTGTTCATGAAGCCACGATTCCCGCCGACGGCGGCCCAACGTCGGCTGAACGGGTAATCCGCCCGAACCTGAGTACGATTAGCCTCCCGTTCGGGCGGTAGAACCACAGTCGCGCATCGATGAGTTGGGGGACTTCTCGTGTCTGACACCGGCGGAATCGTGTATGCGGGCGGAGCAGGCGGAGTAGCCGGGGCCATATTCGCAGGCCCCGGCCGGCAGCCTCTTCCGCGTCCGCTCTGGGCGGTGCTGCTGCTGACCCGGGCCCTTTTCGTGGTCGCCGTCCTCGGCGGCATCGGCGTACTGATGGTGGCGTCCTCCGTCAACGAGGTCGATGGCGAACTGCTCGGGCTGCTGTTGTACGCCGTCCTGCCGAGCGTGATCGGGTTCGTGCTGTCGCTGTACGTGCGGACCGGCGGTACCTGGGTCCGGCGCGGTCTCCTGGCCGTACACGTGTGGTTCGTACTCGGCGCGTTCGCGACGCTCGGCGGGGACGGCGGCGGGCGCGGGATCACGCAGTTGGTGATGCCGGCCGCCGTCATCGTGGCGCTGTTCCGGGCGAGCTCGCGCGACTGGTTCGAACTCCCTCTGGAACAGCGGCAGTCGGTACCCCGCCCCTTCAGTATCGCGCGCATGATCAAGTGGCGCCACGACGGGGGACAGACGGCCATGGAGTACCTGGGCCTCGTCCTGGTGGTGGTCGCCCTCATCGGCGGGCTGGTCGCGACCGGGATCGGTGCCGGGATCACCGGGGGAATCCAGAGCGCGATCTGCTCGCTGACCGGCAGCGCCTGCCCGGCACCCGGCAGTGAGGTGGTGGCGGGTGACGGCGAGGCGGCCTCCGGCGGTGGGACGGATTCGGCCGGTGGGACGGACTCCGCCGGCGGTGCGGCTTCGAGTGGGAATGTGACCTCTGGCGGCAGCGATGCCGCAGGCGGATCAGGGGCGTCAGGCGCGTCAGGGGCATCTGGAGCATCTGGCGGTTCGGACGGTCCCGGCGGTGCGACCGGCCCGGATGGCGCGGACAGCACCGGTGGCACAGGCGGGTCAACCGGTGGCACCGGCGGCACAGGAGGTTCCGGCGGCACCGACACTGTGGCCCAGGACGACGAGGTCGACGACGGCGGTGACGACTTCGACCCCACGGCGGGCCCGGACGCCGACTACGGCGACTACGACGGCACCCAGGGCGAGAAGGAGGACGAGGGCTGCACTTCCGGAGTCGGCGCGTTCTTCTCCTGTGTCGGGCATCAGACCGGAGGCTTCTTCAAGGGCCTGGGCGCGGACGGCTTCTGGGGCGATGTCACCGGCACCGTGGACACGGTCTTCCACCCGATCAAGGCGTGGAACGGCATCAAGGACTACGGCAAGAGCCTCGGGGAACAGTGGACCAAGGACTCCGAAGGCGCCGGCGACAAGTGGTCCAAGGGTGACTACCTCGGTGCCGCCTGGGACTGGACCAAGGCGTCCGGGTCCACGGGCCTCAAGGTCGCGGACGACATGTTCATCGGCGACGAAGTCCGCGACATGTGGAAGCAGGGCAACGAGGGCCAGGCCATAGGCACCGGCTTCTGGAACATCGGCTCCCTCTTCATCCCCGGCTACGGCGAAGCCAAGCTGATCGGCAAGTTCGGGAAGCTGGGCAAGCTCGGGAAACTCGGCAAGCTGGGGGAACTGGCCCAGAAGGCCTCGGAAGCCGCAACGAAGGCCAAGAAGCTGGCCAAGGCCGGCGATGTGGAGGGCGCGGAGAAGGCCGCGAAGGAGGCGCGGGAGCACGCCGACGAGGCCGGGGAGAAGGTCAGGAACAAGGGGTGCCCGGTCGGCCTGGCGCCCTTCGGGCCCCGCCGGCCGGTCACGTCCGCGATGAGCGCGGCCTCCCTGCGGACGGATGCGGGTGCCGGCATCGTGCGAGCCGGCCACGTCACGTCGGCCACGACCACGCCTGTGCTCACCGCCACCACCGTACGGTCGTCGCCGCGTGCGCTCCCAGCCGGGTTCCGCGCCGAGGGCGGCGACTGCGAGGCGACACCCGAAGAGGTCGAAGCCGCCCGGAAAGCGGACAAGGACGCGGACGACGCGGAGAAGGCGGCCAAGCAGGCCAAGCGGGAGGCGGAGAGGAAGCGCCTGGCGAAGATGGAGATGCCTTCCTGGTACGACAAGCTCACGAACCCGCGTGCAGGCACCAAGGACCTGGGCGACGGGAAGTGGAAGGCGAAGAACCCTGCCACCTACGCCTATCCGCAGGAGATGGGTGCCCGCTACCAGGAGCAGGTCTCCGGGGTGCGGCGTGGCAAGGAGTACGAGGTCCCGCTCAACGAACTGACGGGCAAGCCCGTGGAGTTCGACGGCTGGGACTCCGCGAAGCAGACCTTCATCGAAACGAAGTGGGGCTATCGCGGCCCACGGTTCTACAACGAGGAGACCGGCAGGCTCACCGCGCTGGCCACCAACCGCTGGGTGGACCAGGCAACCCGGCAGCTCGACGCGGCACGGGGCAAACCGTTGGTCTGGCACTTCGCGGACCCCGATGTGGCGAGGGCCGCCCAGGACATGTTCGACGACAGTGGTCTTGACGTCACCGTGGTCCACACGCCGGAGCTGCCGTGAGACCGAGCGGCCGCGGTGCTGCGCCATCGGCCGTGTGAGCGGGGAGCGGCCGGCCGCCGTGTCGCCCGGGCGCGGTCGACGGCGAGGGGGCGACACTACTGTGGTGCAGACTCCGGAGACGCCGTGAACCGGACAGGCCGGCCCGGCCAGTGAGAGGGGAACAAGGTGCTGAGCGTGGTGGTCCATGGGCTGTGGGGTGTCCGGAAGGAGGATCCCGGGCAGCTTGCGGAGCGCTGGGTGGGGCTTCTGGAGGGCCTGGCGGAGATCGGTTCCGGCGACTGCACGACATGGCGTGCGGCGGAGTCGGAGGACGACATGTCGGCAGCGCCGGTGGAACGCGTCGTGTCCGGTGTCCGGGCATACGTGGAGCAGGCCAGCCCCGAGCCCGACGCGCCCTATATCGGCTACACCGCCTCCCTCTGGTCGGGGCGACTCGAAACGGTGAAGGTGACCGTCAGCATCAACGCGGGAGGGTCGGCGAACCGAGTGCCCGACTCCTGCGTGGTGGCACTCGAATCAACGGCCGCGCCCGGATCCGTCGAGCTGGTCAACCGGTCGGCGGACGTGTTGGGCGTCCTCGCCGGATGCTGGGGGCCCGACTGGGGAGAGGCCTACAGCCGGGAGGAGTTCCGGGCGGTGAAGCAGGAGTTCGGCCTGCGTTCCAGCGCTCCGCGCGGCGGCCGGTCGGTGTACCTGTCGCCCGGGCGTGCGGCATTCGCTCCCGAGGGGCTGCCGGGGACGTACACGCGCACCGCCGCAGGTGGTCTGGTCATCGACCTCACGCGGGGCGGGACGGCGCAGCCGTCCGTCGAGTCGATCGTCGCGGTGAACCGGGAACTGCGAGCCGCCGGGGCGCTCGAACCGCTGCCCGCACCCTTCGACCGCGACACGTTCTGACGGTCCTGAGGTCCTGAGGGTCCTGACGGTTCGGACGGCTCTCGCACGGGCGCGGCCACCGTCGCCCGGATCTTCCCGGACAGGCCCGACCATACGGCGATTTAGGTCTGTGGGCCCAATACTCCCGAGGCGCCCGTCGTTACCGTCGACGTATGTCACGGGTGGGGAAGTCGCAGCGTCGGTTCCGGCGGTGGGCACGGGGTGTCGTGCCGCGTACGGGTGTGCGGTTGCCGGTGGTGCGGCGGCGGGGTGACCGGGGTCAGGGTGCGTTGGAGTACCTGGGTCTGACGCTGGTGGTGGTGGCGATCGTCGGTGCTCTGGTGGGTACGGGGATCGG
>NZ_JAELVH010000019.1 GCF_019399235.1 Streptomyces poriferorum
TCCGTACGGGCCCGGCCCGCCGCAGCTGCAGCGGGCGGTGCAGAACGAGCCGCGTTCGACGGTGGTGGCTTCGTGGGCGGGCCGGGCCGGTGGGACGGCCGGCGGGACCTCGGCGGTGTGTTGGTCGTACACGCGTCCAAGGTACTGGCCGCGGCTGTCCGGCGGTGAGGGGTGTGCGGGCGGCGTTACGGGGGGCACGGGCCGTCGTTATGCGGAACGGGTGGGGAGCTCGGGCAGGCGGTCGGCGTTGGGGGTTGGCAGGCGATGGTGGTGCAGCAGCACAGGTCCGGAGGCGGGACGCGCGCTGTGCGCGCCCTCGCGGTCGTGGGCGTGATGGTGGCGGCCGCCGGGTGCGCCGGGGACGGCGGGGGCGGGGATCGTGCCGCGGCCGACGACCGGTCCGGTCCGGGCCCCGTCGCGGCGGTGCGACGGGCCGCGGCGGTCCTGGTGGGGCCGGGCTCCGGGTCGGCGGCGGCCGGGAGCGCGGAGGTGGTCACGTCCATGGAGACGGCGGCCGGCGGCACCCGCGTGACGATCCGGGGCAAGGGGACGTACGACTTCCGTAACCAGTCCGGCCGGCTCAAGGTTGTGCTGCCGCAGGACCCGGCGGGCGAGGACGAGCACCGGCCCATCACGGAACTGCTGGCCCCGGGCGCGCTGTACATGATGAACCGGGGGGCCGGGGTGCCCGTCGACAAGTGGGTGAGGATCGACACGACGGCGCTGGCGGACGGCAACCTGGTGACCGGCGGGGTCACCGACCCGATGGCCGCGGCCGAACTGCTGGGCGGGGTGAGCGCGGTGACGTACGTGGGCGAGACCGACCTGGCCGGGGTCACCGTGCGGCACTACCGGGGAACCTCCGACATCGGACGCGCCGCGCGCCGGGCCTCGGCCGCTTCGCGCGGTGCGCTGACGGCGGCGGCGAACGGGTTCCGTACGGACACGGTGCCGTTCGACGCGTATCTGGACGAGCAGGGCCGGCTGCGCAAGGTCCGCCACCGGTTCAGTTTCGCCAACGAGGGGGAGACGCGGGAGGTGGTGTCGACGACGCTGCTCTACGGGTTCGGCGTGACGGTCTCCGTACCGTTGCCGGACGCACGCGACATCTACACCGGAGAGATCGAACAGGGGCGCGCAGCGGGAACTTCGGACCGGACCCGGGCCGGATCCGAGCCGTCCCCGGGCCGTTCCTAGGCATCCGGCGGCGGTGAAATGGTCCGTCCGTGCCATGCGCGGTGTGCGCCGCGGTCCCTACCCTGGGAAGTCGGCGACGGCAGTGAGAGGTGAGTGACGTGGTGACGCTCAGCCCGCGGACCGTATCGGACCATGTGGCTCTCGCCGAGATCGAACTCTGCGGGGAGCTGATGATCGCGGCGTCTGCGGCCATCGGGGAGCGGCTCAGCGCCGACCGTATCGACGAGGTGCTCGACGTACAGGTGATCACCGAGCGCACCACCGTCCCCCGGCAGGCGGATCACCGGGGTGACGGGGCGGGCGACAGACGCGGGCCGAGGCCCTGACCAGGTGCGCGTGCGGCGGGAGGCCGGGGTTCTGAGCAGCCTCCGATCACGTGCGTGTGCGGCAGGCGACCGGGGTTCTGAGCAGGCCCTGACCACGTGTGCGGCAGGCGACCTGGGTTCTGATCAGGTTCTGACCACGTGCGCGGCGGGAGGCCGGAGTTCTCAGCAGCCTCCGATCACTTGCCTGCGCGGCAGGCGACCAGGGTTCTGAGCAGGCCCTGATCATGTGCACGGCAGCTGGCCGAGGTCCTGACCAGCCTCCGATCACGTGGCGCGGCGAACGGCCCTGATCACGTGCGCAGCAGGCGGGCGATGGCCTTGGTGGCCTCCTCGACCTTCGCGTCGATCTCCTCGCCGCCCTTGACCGCGGCATCGGCGACGCAGTGGCGCAGGTGCTCCTCCAGCAGCTGGAGCGCGAAGGACTGGAGCGCCTTGGTGGACGCCGACACCTGGGTGAGTATGTCGATGCAGTAGACGTCCTCGTCGACCATGCGCTGCAGACCGCGGATCTGGCCCTCGATGCGGCGCAGACGCTTGAGGTGCTCGGCCTTCTGGTGGTGGTAGCCGTGTATCCCGCGGTCGTGGTCGGTCACGATCGCTTCGGCGGGAGCCGTGGCGTCGGCCGTGCCCGCGCCGTGCGCCGCGTCGGGCGACCGATCCGCCTCGGTGGCCTCGGTAGTGGTCATTGCTGCCTCCCGTTTTCCCTTTACCCTGCCGTTTATATACCCCTGGTGGGTATATCCTAACGAATTCAGCTGAAACGTGACCGGGGCCCCGTGCTGATCACTGTGCCTGATGCGCGACACTGAAGAATGCCGGTTAGCCGTGGCCGGATGATGCGCCTAGCATCAGCCTGACCGAATCCAAAGCACCCCGAGGACCCCACGTGCGCTTTCGTCTGACCCCCAGGGAGACGAGCTTCTACGACATGTTCTCCGCATCCGCGGACAACATCGTCACGGGCTCGAAACTCCTGATGGAACTGCTCGGGGCGGATTCTGCCTCCCGAGTCGAGATCGCGGAGCGCATGCGGGCAGCGGAGCACGCGGGGGACGATGCCACCCACGCGATCTTCCACCAGCTGAACTCCTCATTCATTACGCCCTTCGACCGCGAGGACATTTACAACCTCGCCTCGTCGCTCGACGACATCATGGACTTCATGGAGGAGGCCGTCGACCTGGTCGTTCTGTACCAGGTGGACGAGCTCCCGAAGGGGGTCGAGCAGCAGGTCGAGGTACTGGCGCGGGCGGCTGAACTGACCGCCGCGGCCATGCCGAACCTGCGGACCATGGACAACCTCACCGAGTACTGGATCGAGGTCAACCGCCTGGAGAACCAGGCCGACCAGATCCACCGCAAGCTGCTCGCCCAGCTCTTCAACGGCAAGTACGACGCCATAGAGGTGCTGAAGCTGAAGCAGATCGTGGACGTGCTGGAAGAGGCTGCGGACGCGTTCGAGCACGTCGCGAACACGGTGGAGACCATCGCGGTCAAGGAGTCCTGAACCACGTGGACACCTTTGTGCTGGTCGTGACCATCGGCGTCGCGCTCGGCTTCACGTACACGAACGGCTTCCACGACTCGGCGAACGCCATCGCCACGTCGGTCTCCACCCGGGCGCTCACCCCCCGTGCGGCCCTGGCCATGGCGGCGGTGATGAACCTCGCCGGCGCGTTCCTCGGCAGCGGGGTCGCCAAGACCGTCAGCGAGGGCCTGATCGCGACGCCCACGGGCGACAAGGGGATGGGAATCCTCTTCGCCGCTCTGGTCGGCGCGATCATCTGGAACCTGGTCACCTGGTACTTCGGCCTGCCCTCGTCGTCCTCCCATGCCCTGTTCGGCGGAATGGTCGGCGCCGCGCTCGCGGGCGGGACGCTGGTGCACTGGGACGGGGTGCTCGACAAGGTCGTCATCCCGATGTTCATCTCGCCGGTGATCGGCCTGGTGGTGGGCTATCTGGTGATGGTCGCCATCATGTGGATGTTCCGGAGGTCCAACCCGCACAAGGCCAAGCGCGGCTTCCGGATCGCGCAGACCGTCTCGGCCGCGGGCATGGCGCTCGGTCACGGTCTGCAGGACGCGCAGAAGACGATGGGCATCGTGGTGATGGCCCTGGTCATCTCCGGCCACGAGACGTACAGCGACCCGATCCCGGTCTGGGTGAAGCTCGTCTGCGCGCTGATGCTGTCGCTGGGTACGTACGCCGGTGGCTGGCGCATCATGCGTACGCTCGGCCGGAAGATCATCGAGCTGGACCCGCCGCAGGGCTTCGCCGCGGAGACGACGGGGGCCTCGATCATGTTCGGTTCGGCGTTCCTGTTCCACGCGCCGATCTCGACGACGCACGTCATCACCTCGGCGATCATGGGTGTCGGCGCCACGAAGCGGGTGAACGCGGTCCGCTGGGGTGTCGCGAAGAACATCATCCTGGGGTGGTTCATCACGATGCCGGCGGCGGCGCTCGTCGCTGCCGCGAGCTACGGGGTCGTCGTCCTGATGTTCGGCTGACCGCAGGTCCGCACACCGTATGAACGGGTCCGCCCCGCTCTCCTCGTGGAGAGCGGGGCGGACCCTTCGCCTTGTGGTGGCACCGCCATGCAGCACCCCAAGGCCGTCTGCGGGAACCCTCAGCCGAAGCGGCCGGAGATGTAGTCCTCCGTGGCCTGGACCGAGGGGTTGGAGAAGATGCGTTCCGTCTCGTCGATCTCGATGAGCTTGCCGGGCATGCCGACCGCCGCGAGGTTGAAGAACGCCGTACGGTCCGAGACCCGGGCCGCCTGCTGCATGTTGTGCGTCACGATGACGATCGTGAAGCGCTCCTTCAGCTCGCCGATCAGGTCCTCGATGGCGAGGGTGGAGATCGGGTCCAGGGCGGAGCACGGCTCGTCCATCAGCAGGACGTCGGGCTCGACCGCGATGGCGCGGGCGATGCACAGACGCTGCTGCTGACCGCCGGAGAGACCGGAGCCGGGCTTGTTCAGCCGGTCCTTGACCTCGTTCCACAGGTTCGCGCCACGCAGCGACTTCTCCACGATGTCGGCCAGGGCGTTCTTGCGGTACGAGCCGTTGAGCCGCAGGCCCGCCGCGACGTTGTCGAAGATCGACATGGTCGGGAACGGGTTCGGGCGCTGGAAGACCATGCCGACCGTGCGGCGCACGGTGACCGGGTCGACGTTCGATCCGTACAGGTTCTCGTCGTCCAGCAGCACCTTGCCCTCGACGCGGCCACCGGGGGTGACCTCGTGCATCCGGTTCAGGGTGCGCAGGAAGGTGGACTTGCCGCAGCCGGACGGGCCGATGAAGGCGGTCACGGAGCGGGGCTCCACGGTCATGGAGATGTCGTCGATCGCCTTGTGGCTGCCGTAGAAGGCGGACAGGCCACTGATGTCGATGCGCTTGGCCATCTGAATCACTGCTTTCTGCTGGCCCTATCGGCCGGTCTTGGGGGCCTTCCAGCGGGCTATGCCGCGGGCCACCAGATTGAGGATCATGACGAAGGCGATCAGGACCAGGGCCGCGGCCCAGGCGCGGTCGTAGGACGCGGCCTCACCGATCTTGTACTGCTCGTAGATGTAGAACGGCAGTGACGACTGGGCGCCTTCGAAGGGGTTCGGGTTGATCAGCTGGCTGCCGAAGACCAGCAGGATGATCGGCGCGGTCTCGCCCGCGATGCGCGCGATGGCGAGCATGACGCCGGTGGCGATGCCGCCGATCGCGGTCGGCAGGACCACCTTCAGGATGGTGCGCCACTTCGGGATGCCGAGGGCGAGGGAGGCCTCGCGGAGCTCGTTGGGGACGAGCTTCAGCATCTCCTCGGTGGAGCGGACCACGACCGGGATCATCAGGATCGTCAGGGCCAGCGCGCCCATCAGGCCGGAGGGCTCGAGACCCGCGATCAGCATGATCGACAGGATGAACAGACCGGCGACGATGGACGGGATGCCGGTCATCACGTCGACGAAGAAGGTGACGGCCTTGGCCAGCGCGCCCTTGCCGTACTCCACCAGGTAGACCGCGGTGAGCAGGCCGAGCGGGGCGGAGATCAGGGTGGCGATGCCGACCTGCTCCAGGGTGCCGATCAGGGCGTGGTAGACGCCGCCGCTGGCCTCGGGCCCGAGGACGCCGGCCATCGAGTGGGTCAGGAAGTAGCCGTCCAGGCGCTCCGAGCCGCGGCTGATGGTCGTCCAGAGCAGCGAGGCCAGCGGGACGACGGCGATCAGGAAGCAGACCCAGACGAGGCTGGTGGCGAGGCGGTCCTTCGCCTGGCGCTTGTTCTCCACGACGCTGGTCGCGACGTAGGAGATCGTCAGGAAGAGCAGCGCGGAGAGCAGGCCCCACTGGACCCGGCTGTGCCAGCCGGCGGCCGCGCCGATACCGACACCCAGGGCGATGGAGACGACGGCGAAGCCGAGCGGGGCCAGGCGGGGCAGGGTCCGGCTGCTGAGGCTGCTCACCGGGGCGGGCGGTGTGGGCACCGGGCGGTCCTGGACGCTGGTGGATGCGTGGCTCATGCGTTGGCCCCCGAGTACTCCTTGCGGCGGGCGATGATGAGCCGCGCGGCGCCGTTTACCAGCAGGGTGAGGACGAAGAGGACCAGTCCGGAGGCGATCAGGGCGTCGCGCCCGAACGCGTCGGCCTCGCCGAACTTCGCGGCGATGTTCTGGGCGAACGTCCCGCCGCCCGGGTTGAGCACGTGCAGCGAGATGAGGAAGTTCGGCGACAGGACCGTGGCGACGGCCATCGTCTCGCCGAGCGCGCGGCCCAGGCCCAGCATCGAGGCGGAGATCACGCCGGAGCGGCCGAACGGCAGCACCGAGAGGCGGATGACCTCCCAGCGGGTGGCGCCGAGCGCGAGCGCGGCCTCCTCGTTCATCCTCGGGACCTGGAGGAAGACCTCGCGGCTGACACTGGTCACGATCGGCAGGATCATGATCGCGAGCAGGATGCCGACGGTGAAGAGCGAGCGGGCGACACCGATCTCGGTCTTCTCGAAGATGTAAGTCCAGCCGAAGAACTGGTCGAGCCAGAGGTTCAGGCCCTCGAGGTACGGCACGAGGACGAGCGCGCCCCAGATGCCGTAGACGATGCTGGGCACCGCGGCGAGCAGGTCGATGACGTACGCGATCGCACCGGCCAGCTTGCGCGGCGCGTAGTGCGAGATGAACAGGGCGATGCCGACAGCGATCGGAACCGCGATGACCATCGCGATGATCGAGCTGACGACGGTCCCGAAGAGCAGGACGGCGATGCCGAAGACGGGCGGGTCACCGGCCGGGTTCCAGTCGAACGTGGTGAGGAAGTTGCCCTCGTCGTCGGAGATGGCGATGGCCGCGCGGTACGTGAGGAAGGCGGCGATCGACGCCATGATCACGAGCAGCAGGATGCCCGAGCCGCGGGAGAGGCCCAGGAAGATCTTGTCACCGACGCGGCCGGTGGACTTGGCGCGGGTGCGCCTGCCCGGCGGGGCCGGTGGAATTTCTGTCTGTGTGGTGGAAGCCATGGTCTTTCCGGTCTGTGTGGGGGAGTCCCTGAGGGGCTCCCCTGGCGGCGGTGCACCGGATGGGTCGGGTGGCGGGCCGGTCCGGAGAGGTGCACCGGACCGGGCCGCCAGTTGCGTCGTTCGTTGTGATTCGTGCGGGGCGTGGTGGGGCGTGCGGGTTACGAGAGGCCGGAGACCGTCTCGCGGACCTTGGCGTTGATCGCCTCGGGGATCGGGGCGTAGCCGGCCTCGGTGAGCAGCTTCTGGCCGTCCGCGGAGGCGGTGTAGGTGAGGAAGGACTTCACGGTGCCGAGGGTGTCGGCCTTGTTGCCGGTGTCGCAGACGACCTCGTACGTCACCAGGACCAGCGGGTACGCGCCCTCGGCCTTGGTGGTGTAGTCGAGGTCGAGCGCCAGGTCCTTGCCGGTGCCCTTGACCTTGGCGGCGGCGATGGCCTTGGAGGCGTTCTCCGAGGAGGCCTTCACCGGGGCGGCGCCACCGGTGTTGATGTCGACCGTGGTGATCTGCTGCGAGGCGGCGTAGGAGAGCTCGAAGTAGCCGATCGAGCCGTCGACCTGCTTGACCTGGGTGGCCACGCCGGAGGAGTTGGTCGCACCCTGGCCACCGGGGGCGGGCCACTTCTTCTCGGCCTCGTACTTCCAGTCGCTCGGGGCCGCGGCGCCGAGGTACTTGCCGAGGTTCTGGGTGGTGCCGGAGTCCTCGGAGCGGTGGAAGGGCTGGATCGCCTTGTCCGGGAGCTTGGCGCCCGGGTTGAGCTTGGCGATGGCCTCGTCGTTCCACTTCTTGATCTTCGTGTCGAAGATCTTGGCGAGGGTGGGGGCGTCCAGCGTGAGGCTGTCGACGCCGTCCAGGTGGAAGCCGATCGCGATCGGGCCGCCGACCATCGGGAGGTTGATGCCCTGGCCGGTCTTGCAGATCTTCTTCGAGTCGGCGACCTCCTCGGGCTTCAGCGCCGAGTCGGAGCCGGCGAAGCCGACGGTGCCCTGGTTGAAGGCGACGATGCCCTCGCCGGACGAGGAGGAGTTGTAGTTGATCTCCACGCCGGAGCAGGCGGCCATGTACTCCTTGACCCAGAGGTCCATGGCGTTCTTCTGGGCGCTGGACCCGGAGGCGCGCAGCTGGCCCTTGGCGCCGTCGCACTTGACGTTGGACGCGGCCTTCGTCTGGCCGCCGGTCCCGCCGGTGTCGCCACCGCTGTTGTTGTCCGAACCGCACGCCGTGAGGACCAGGGCGCCGGAGACGGCGAGGGCACCGAGCGCGGTGGCACGAAGCCGGTTCTTGCGCTGAAGCTTCACTTTCGGGTGTTCCTTCCAGGAGCCGCCGTGGTGGTTTCGGTCTACGACGGCGTGCGATGTGGTGGGTCGAGCGGAAGTCGTGTCCGGTGCGGTGTGTTCCTCGCACCGTGCACTGCCAAAATTAGGCAGAACAGGTGAAGCGGTCTGCGGGGGTGAGTGAACGGGAGGTGAACCGTGTCGGGCGGCCTGGTTCCGGTGCGGTACGCCGCTTCAGCCCGTCCGGCGTATGAGGACGGCCCCTCGCCCGGAAGTGGCCCCTCGCCCGGAAGTGGTCCCTCGCCCGGGAGTGGTCCCTCGCCCGGGAGTGGTCCCTCGCCCGGGAGTGGTCCCTCGCCCGGGCGAGGCCCGCTCCCGGCGTGAGCGCCCGCCCCGGCGCCCTAAGCGCGCGGCAGCACTCGCAGGGCCGCGTCCAGCAGGTCGCGGTCGCGGGGCTGGGTCAGGCGGGTGCGGGCGGCGGCGGGGCGGAGCCACAGCACGCCGTCCACCTCGTCGTTCGGCACGAAGGCACCCGCCGTGGCCTCGGCGGACCAGTACGTGACCTCCTTCGGCCGACCGTTCACCACGTAACGGGCCATGGGCAGCACGGCCCCCGGCACGCAGTGGTGGCCCGTCTCCTCCAGGACCTCGCGCAGGGCCGCGTCCCGCGGGGACTCGCCGCGCTTCAGCTTGCCCTTGGGGAACCCCCAGTCGTCATATCGCGGACGGTGTACGAGACAGAACTCCACGCCCCCGCCGGCGGACGCGGGCGGGCGGCGCCACAGGACGCAGCCCGCCGCCCGCACCGTGGAGCCCACCGCCCGGGTCATGGCCGGCTCACCCCCGCCGTCGCGTACGGCCAGGTCTCCCGGAACACGGACCGTGCCGCCTCCACCTCGTGGCGCTGGTCGGCGTGGAGCACCCCCAGGGCGTAGGCGGTCGTCGGCGCGATGCGAGGGGTACGGGCGGCCGCGGAGGCCGCAGCGGCCGCCTCCGCCGCGTCCCGGTGCAGGTCGAGCGCGTGACCGGGGCCGGCCAGGACCGGATCGGGGGCGCCGCGCACCACCTCGTGGGCGTACCGGTGCAGGCGCAGCAGCAGACGGGTCTGGTGCCAGGGCGCGTCGTGCGCCTCGTTGTACGGCTCGGCCGTCTCCCACGGGGGGAGCGCCGCGACGGCCCCGAGCAGCCGTTGCTCCGCCCGCTCGGCGGGTTCGCGCAGCAGCTCACCCGCGGGTTCGGCGGCCTCGGCGGACAGCGGGACCTCGGAGGCCAGCAGCGCGACGGCGTCGGCCACCGCGTGGAAGCGCGAGGAGCCGAGTGCCTGGAGCGCCGCGGAGTGGGCTCGGGTCCGGGCGAGGGTCAGCTGCCGTTCCAGCAGGGCGCCGGCGCGCGCCGCGCCGACGCCGAGGACGGCGCGTTCCTTGTCGACGGCAGCGCCACCGGACTCGGCCCGCGCCGCCGGGAGCTGTGCCCCCGACAGCCCGTGCAGCGCTTCGAGGAGCCGGGTCAGCCGGTCCGCGTACGCGTGCTCGCGGGCGAGCGTGCCGGAGAGCCAGGCCAGTTCGGTGCGCAGCTGCTCGGCCCAGAGCGGGTCGAGCGCCGTCCGGAAGGTGTGCAGGGTGGCGCCGATGCGGCGGGACGAGCGGCGCAGCGCCCCGGTGGCCTGAACGGCGGCCTGGGGCCCGGCGTCGCTGGGGGCACTGTTCTCGCGGTGCAGACGCAGGCTGCGCAGGAAGTCCGCGGCCTGTGCCCGCAGATACGGTGCGAGCACCGCCCCCGCGGTCACGTCCGCCTGTGTCTGGTGGTCAGGGCGTCGCACGCCGGCGCCTCCGGGCGTCAATGAGCATTTCCTGTACGTGGCGCAGTGGCCGGCCCTCCGCGTCCGTGGCGTGCCGGGTCCAGTTCCCGTCGGGGCCCAGGTGCCAGGAGGAGGTGGTGTCGGCCATGCCGGTCTCCAGGAGCCGGCTGAGAGCGGCCCGGTGCGCGGGGTCGGTGACCCGGACCAGGGCCTCGATGCGGCGGTCGAGGTTGCGGTGCATCATGTCGGCGCTGCCGAACCAGACTTCGGGCTCGCCGCCGTTGCCGAAGGAGAAGACCCGCGAGTGTTCGAGGAAGCGGCCCAGGACCGAGCGGACCCGGACGTTCTCGGAGAGGCCGGTGACGCCGGGGCGGATCGCGCAGATGCCGCGGACCCATATGTCGACCGGGACGCCCGCCTGCGCGGCCCGGTAGCAGGCGTCGATGATCGCTTCGTCGACCATCGAGTTGACCTTGATGCGTACGTAGGCGGGCCGGCCGGCCCGCTGGTGTGCGATCTCCTTGTTGATCCGGACGATCAGCCCGTCACGCAGCGACTTCGGAGCGACGAGGAGCCGGCGGTAGGTCTCTCGGCGTGAGTAGCCGGAGAGCCGGTTGAAGAGGTCGGAGAGGTCCGCGCCGACCTGCGGGTCGGCGGTGAGCAGGCCGAGGTCCTCGTACAGCCGGGCCGTCTTGGGGTGGTAGTTGCCCGTGCCGACGTGCGAGTAGCGGCGCAGGGTGTCGCCCTCCTGGCGGACGACGAGCGAGAGCTTGCAGTGCGTCTTCAGGCCGACGAGCCCGTAGACGACGTGGCAGCCCGCCTCCTCCAGCTTGCGGGCCCACTTGATGTTGGCCTGCTCGTCGAAGCGAGCCTTGATCTCGACGAGTACGAGGACCTGCTTGCCGGACTCGGCGGCGTCGATCAGGGCGTCCACTATCGGGGAGTCGCCGGAGGTGCGGTAGAGCGTCTGCTTGATCGCGAGGACGTCCGGGTCGCCCGCCGCCTGCTCCAGGAAGGCCTGGACGGAGGTGGAGAAGGAGTCGTACGGGTGGTGCAGCAGCACGTCGCGTTCGCGCAGGGCGGCGAAGATGTCGGGCGCGGAGGCGGACTCCACCTCGGCGAGGTCGCGGTGGGTGCCGGCGATGAACTTGGGGAACTTCAGCTCCGGCCGGTCCAGCGACGCTATGCCGAACAACCCGGTGAGGTCGAGCGGCCCGGGCAGCGGGTAGACCTCGGCGTCGGACACCTTGAGCTCGCGGACCAGCAGGTCCAGCACGTACGGGTCGATGGACTCCTCGACCTCCAGGCGGACCGGCGGGCCGAAGCGGCGCCGCATGAGCTCCTTCTCCAGGGCCTGGAGCAGGTTCTCGGCGTCGTCCTCCTCGACCTCCAGGTCCTCGTTCCTGGTGACCCGGAACATGTGGTGCGCGAGGACCTCCATCCCCGGGAAGAGCTCCTCCAGGTGGGCCGCGATGACGTCCTCGATGGGGACGTAGCGCTGCGGCGAGGCCTCCAGGAAGCGGGTCAGCAGCGGCGGCACCTTGACCCGGGCGAAGTGGCGGTGACCGCTGACCGGGTTGCGTACGACGACGGCGAGGTTCAGCGAGAGGCCGGAGATGTACGGGAACGGGTGCGCCGGGTCGACGGCCAGCGGCGTCAGCACGGGGAAGACGCGCTGGCGGAAGAAGGTGAACAGGCGGGCCTGCTCCTTCTCGGTCAGCTCCGGCCAGCGGATCAGCTGGATGCCCTCGTCGGACAGGGCGGGGGCGACGTCCTGCTGGTAGCAGGCGGCATGCCGGGCCATGAGCTCGCGCGAGCGGGTCCAGATCAGGTCGAGGACCTCGCGGGGCTGGAGACCGGACGCGGAGCGGGTGGCGACACCGGTCGCGATGCGGCGCTTGAGGCCCGCCACCCGGACCATG
This sequence comes from Streptomyces poriferorum, assembly GCF_019399235.1. GTDB lineage: Bacteria > Actinomycetota > Actinomycetes > Streptomycetales > Streptomycetaceae > Streptomyces > Streptomyces poriferorum. The sequence goes on from NZ_JAELVH010000019.1 coordinate 12,018, forward strand.
AAGAACTCGTCCAGGTTCGAGGCGAAGATGGCGAGGAAATTAGCCCGTTCGAGGAGCGGCGTCGCCGGGTCCTCGGCCAGTTCCAGAACACGTTCGTTGAACGCGAGCCAACTGCGTTCCCGGTCGAGGAACCGGCCCTGCGGCAGCTCGTCCCCGTCGACATCGGGTTCGTACGCGTCGGCGTCGGCGTCGATGTCGGGGTCGAGGTCGGCCGCGGTGGACAGGGCCGCCGAGGAGGACGACGGGGTGGCGACGGCGTGCGGCCGGTGCGCGGCGAGGGAGCCGACGGACGGCTGGGCGGTGGGCTGGACCGGGACCTCGGAGCTGGGCTGCTGGCTCATGGGCCCATTCTTCCGCGTGGAGTGCTCCGGGGGCGCGTCGGAGAGGAAGGAGATCGCGGAGATCGCGTGGTCGGCGCGCTCTCCGCCGGGATTTCTCCCGTTGCGGGGGGTCGGCACAGCTGGCTGCATCCTGAGAGGGTCGCAAGGGCGTCTGAATGCCCGGTAACGGCGACATGACATGCAGGAAGCGGTGTGGCCGTGCCCGGGGGTCCCGTGGGCCCCCGGGCACGGCCCCGGCCCCTCAGGCGTGGCGGCGGCGCAGGACGCGGAAGGCGAGCGCGACGGCCGCGGCGGCGAGGACGAGGACGATGCCGGTCTCGACGAGCTGGAGGGGCCAGAAATGGGAGGCGGGGTGGTGGTCGACCCAGAACCCGGTGACGTGGTGATCCGCCAGGCACCGGACTTCCTCCGCGTGGGGACGCTGCCAGCAGGTCTCCATGGGCAGGCGACTGCCGTCGGCGGTGATCCGGCCGGTGCCGAGGACCCAGGAGTCGGCATCGACGCCGTTACCGGCCGACGCCGTGTTGATCGCCGTCCGCAGGGGCCACAGAGCGCTGCGTACGGTGGTCAGCGTCACGGCCACCGCTCCGGTGGCGAGCACGGCCACGGCCATCGCGGGGACGGTTCGGTGGATCAGAAGCCCTGTGAGTGCGCCCAGGGCGAGGCCGAGCAGGGCGTACGCGACGGGCATCGTCCCCAGCGCACCGAATACGGGGCGTTCGTACCAGTTGACCGGGTACTCGGTGCTCGACTGCGACCGGGACCAGGCGTAGACGGCAGTCAGGACGGACACACCGGCGAGCAGCACAACGGCCGGTACGGCAAGTTTGGCGACGAACCAGTGGGCGGGTGACACGGACTGTGTCCACGACACCCTGTACGTCCCGCTCTCGAACTCCCTGGCGATCATCGGCCCTGCGACGAAGGCGGCGATGAGACCGGGCAGGACGATCAGTGCGAGCCCTCCGTACCCGAGCACTGTGCTGAACTGCGACATGGAGTCCAGGTAGTTCCGGACCGGCTGGGAGCACTCGAGGCCGACGTTCGCCGCCGAGCAGGGATCGGCGGCGAACGTGTCCGCGACCTGTGCCGCACGCAGCGCGAAGCCGACCAGGACGACGATCCCGGCGAGAGCGAGTGCGCCCGCGATCTGCAGGGCCGCCCGGTGCTGACGCAGGAGGACCCGGGCACCGGCGCGCAGGGCGAGGCCGGACGGGGCGGAGCGCGGCGGCGTGGTTGTGGTGATCGTGCTCATGCCGCGCTCACCGCCTCACGGGTCCGGGTGTCCGCGCTCGGCGTGAGCAGTGGGGGCGCGTCCGGTGACCGCAGGTGCGCCAGCAGCAGCTCCTCCAGCGACGGCTCCGCCGTCTCCCAGCCGGCGGACGCGTCCACCGGGCCTTCCCTCCTGACGAGTGCGGTCAGCTGCCGCCCCGTGGTGCGGGACTCGACCACGGTGTGCGGGGCGAGGTCGCCCACCGGGCCGGTGAGCAGCGTGTGCGCGGCGATCAGGTCGTCCGTCTCGCCGCCGAGGCGGATGCGGCCCCCGTCGACGAGGAGCAGGTAGTCGCAGGCGCCCTCCAGCTCGGTGAGGATGTGCGAGGACATCACGATGGTGGTGCCGTGCTCGGCGGACTCCGCCATCAGCGCGCCCATCAGCTGGTGCCGCGCCAGAGGGTCGAGGTCGGCCATCGGCTCGTCCAGGAGCAGCAGTTCGGGCCGCTTGCCGAGCGCGAGGGCCAACGCGAGCCGGGTGCGCTGACCGCCCGACAGGGTGCGGACCTTCGCGCCGCCGGGGAGCGGCTCCGTGATGCGTTCGGCGGTTGCCTGGTCCCAGCTCGCCGGATTCAGCTCGGCGCCCGCCCAGAGCGTCTCGGTGACCGTCAACTGCGGGTACAGCGGCTTGTCCTGGGCCACGAAGGCCATCCGGGCGCGGGCGTCGGGGGGCGTCAGGCCCAGCACCCGTACCGTTCCCTCGGCCGGCCGCAGGAACCCCGCGGCGATGGCCAGCAGGGTGGACTTGCCGGCCCCGTTGGGTCCGACGAGCGCGCACACGCGCCCGGCGGGCAGCCGGAACGAGCAGTCGTGCAGCACCCGGTTCCCGCCTCTGCTCCGATATGTCATGCCGAGGCCCACGGCCTCGATCGCAGCGCCTGTCATCCGGTGTGATCCCCCTCGAACGTCTTGTCCAGTACGGCGGTGAAGAGCGCGCTCACGTCGTCCCTTTCCAGGCCGGCGGCGCGGGCCCGGCCGGCCCAGTCGGCGAGCTCGGCGCGCAGCGGGGCGTCGTCGGCCGCCGCCGCGCCGCCGAGCGCCCGGGTGACGAAGGTGCCGAGGCCGCGCCGCGCCTCGACGAGACCCTCGCGCTCCAGCTCGCGGTATGCCTTCAGCACGGTGTTCGGGTTGATGGCGGTGGCCTCCACGACCTCGCGCGCGGTGGGCAGCCGGTCGCCGGGCTCCAGCAGTCCCAGCCGCAGGGCCTGTTTGGTCTGCTGGACGATCTGGAGGTACGTGGCGACGCCGCTGCGCCGGTCGATGCGGAACTCGACCGCTGCGGACTGTGCCATGTTCACCCCTTTCACTAATTGAGTAGTGAAAGGGTGGCGTAAGGAAGGGGCGACGTCAAGAGACGCCGCCCCTAAGGTCTTTCGTCTGGATCAGGCCGGATCAGGGGCCGGGCCCCGCGAGCCCGGCATGATCCAAACGAGAGGCCCTCGCTGCCGTGACGATGTCTCAGGACTCCGTGCGGTACATCAGATCGACCTCGTGGGTGGTGAAGCCCATCCGCTCGTAGACGGCCACGGCCGCCGTGTTGTCCGCGTCGACGTAGAGCATCGCGGTGGGCAGCCCCTCGGAGGCGAGGTGGCGCAGCCCGGTCGCGGTCAGGGCCTTGCCCAGGCCGCCGCCCTGCGCGTCGGGCCGGATGCCGACCACGTAGACCTCGCCGAGCTGTTCGTCGGCGTGCACCTTCGTCCAGTGGAAGCCGATCAACTCGGAGCCGCCGTCGTCCGTTCCGCGCTCGGCCAGGAAGAACCCCTTCGGGTCGAACCAGGGCTCGGCCTTGCGGTCGTCCAGGTCGCGCTGGGTCAGCGAGCCCTGCTCGGGGTGGTGGGCGAATGCGGCGCTGTTCACGGCGAGCCAGGCGGCGTCGTCCTCGCCGGGCACGAAGGTGCGGACGGTGACGCCCGGAGGCAGTACCGGCTCGGCGATGTTCAGCGGGCTCAACGGGCGGCGCAGCTGACGCAGTTCGCGGAAGAGCGAGAGGCCGAGCACCTGCGCGAGGTGCCGCGCGGCGGATTTGCCGCCGTGCGCCCAGACCCGCAGCCGCTTGCCGGTCGCGGCGAGCAGCGCCGCCCCGAGCGCACGCCCGTGCCCGTGCCCGCGGTGCGACGGGTGCACGACCAGCTCGGCGGCGGGTGCCTCGACGGGGTCGGTGTCCTCCAGCTGCGCGTAACCCACCAGCGTGCCGCCGGCCGTCAGCAGGAAGTGCCGTACGCCTTGCCGGTGCCCGCCCCGCAACTGCAGCCGCCCCTGCTCGGACACGGCCTGCCGGCCGTCCGACTGCGCGGCCTCGGCGAGCAGCTCGGAGACGGCGGCCGCCTGGTCGGGGGAGAGGGTGTCGAGCGTCTGGATCTCGCGTCCGGGGGCGGGGAGGGGTACGTCAGTCGTCATGTGTACGAGCGTACGGCGGGCGGGGTGGGAACGAGGGGTGTGCGGGGTCCTCCACGCTCAGCTGTTGGGCTCCGGCGGGTTCAGCACGCCGACCGCGATGCGTGAGAGGTCCTCGGCGGCGGGCAGCAGTTCGCGTGCCCGGTCGGGCACTGGCGTCCGACGAAGGCGAAACCGGCCCCGAGCTCGGTGAGGAAGCGGATCAGGCCGGCGACGAGGGCGTCCTCCGGGCCGTGCTCGGCGGGACGCCCCTCCAGCTCGGTGAAGTCGAGACGGTGCGGATCCTTGAAGACTTCTGCGCGGTGGCGATCCGGTCGATGATCTTCGTGCCTCGCTGCCCCCCGCGCTGCCGCTCCGGGATCGTCCGCCCGATCTCCCCGTACATCCGGAGCATCTCGGTGTTCACCTTGAGCTGGGCGCGCGCATGCGCGCTCCGCGCGATCGAGTTCAAGCCGTCGTGCGCATGCGCGCTCCGCACGATCGAATTCAGTCCGTCGATCACCTCGTGAAGGCCGGGAGGCAGTCCCGAGGGCTGTTGAGCGGGGACGACGGCCTCCGCTGTGGTGGTGCTGTCGCTGTCCATGGCGTACAGATTTGCGCGCCCGCGATGCAGGCGGTGACGTCTCTGCTCACGTATGTAAGCCATATGAGTGAATGGCCCCGTTCTGCTCGGACGGCAACCTATTCGTAACCCCGAACACCTGTCGCGCTACGCGCGTTGACTCTAGGCTGCGGCACGCAGTCTCCAGACTTGTCACACCCTCACACCACCCGCTGAACTCACAAGGGGACCGATGTCAGCGACACAGAAGAACCGCGCGTCCCGGCGGGTGCTCGCCGCCGCAGCCGGTCTGGCCACCGTCGGCGCGCTGGTCGCCGCCATGCCGGCCGGCGCCCAGGGCCACGGTCACGGAAAGGGCCACGGCCACCACACGCCCGCCCGGACCGTCGACGTGCAACTGCTGTCCTTCAATGACCTGCACGGCAACCTGGAGCCGCCGTCCGGCTCGGCCGGCACGGTCAACGAGAAGCAGGCCGACGGCACGGTGAAGGCCGTCCCGGCCGGCGGCGTGGAGTACCTCGCCTCGTCGCTGCGTGCCGCGCGCAAGGGCCACCCTTACTCCATCACCGCGGCCGGCGGCGACATGGTCGGGGCGAGCCCGCTGCTGTCGGGTCTCTTCCACGACGAGCCGACCATCGAGGCGCTCAACAAGATCGACCTCGATGTGACGACCGTCGGCAACCACGAGTTCGACGAGGGCGCCACCGAGCTGGCCCGCCTCCAGAACGGCGGCTGCCACCCGGTCGAGGGGTGCTACGAGCAGGGCAAGAAGTTCAAGGGCGCCGACTTCCCTTACCTGGCCGCCAATGTGACGGACGAGAAGACCGGCAAGCCGATCCTCAAGCCGTACACGGTGTGGAAGAAGAACGGCGTCAAGATCGGCTTCATCGGGGTGACCCTGGAGGGCACGCCGAACATCGTGACGGCCAACGGCGTCAAGGGCCTGAAGTTCCACGACGAGATCGAGACGGTCAACAAGTACGCCAAGGAGCTGGACCGGCAGGGCGTGAAGTCCATCGTCACGCTGATCCACGAGGGCGGTGCCCCGGCCTCGTCCTCGTACAACTACGACTGCGACAGCCCGGCCGCGGGTGACGGCATCTCCGGGCCGATCACCGAGATCGCCAAGGGCATCTCGCCGAAGGTCGACGCGCTGGTCACGGGCCACACCCACCAGGCGTACGTGTGCACGATCCCGGACCCGGCGGGCAACCCGCGCCTGGTCACCTCGGCCTCGTCGTTCGGCAAGCTGTACACGGACACGACGCTGACGTACGACCGCCGCACCAAGGACATCGTGCGCACCGCGGTGAAGGGATCCGGCTCCGCCAAGTCCTCGCAGCACCACCGCCCCGCGCCCGCGAACCCGGTCTCGGCGAACCACGTCGTCACCCGGGACCAGGCCAAGGCCACCGACATGACGGCCCTGATCGCCCGCTGGAACACCCTCGCGGCGCCGATCGCGAGCCGGCCGCAGGGCTTCATCTCCGCCGACATCAACGGCCGCGGTGCCACGTCCCCCGAGAAGCCGCTCGGCAACCTGATCGCCGACGCGCAGCTGGAGGGCCTGGCGCCGGCGGACAAGGGCGGGGCGGTCGTCGCGTTCATGAACCCGGGTGGCATCCGTGCCGACCTGGTGTACAAAGCGTCGGGCAGCGAGGGCGACGGTGTGGTGACGTACGGGGAGTCGTTCACCGTGCAGCCGTTCACCAACATGATGAACGTCGTCGACCTGACCGGCGCTCAGCTGGTCTCCGCGCTCCAGCAGCAGGTCAGCGGCTCGAACGAGGCCAGCCCGAAGATCCTTCAGGTGTCGAAGGGCCTGACCTACACCCTGGACATGACGAAGTCCGGTGCGGCCCGCGTGGTCACGGGCACGATCAAGCTGAACGGTGAGGCGATCGATCCGGCCAAGTCCTACCGGGTCGCGATGAACGAGTTCCTGGCGGGCGGCGGCGACGGCTTCGCGGCCCTCGGTGCGGGCACCAACAAGCTGGTCGGCGCCTCCGACCTGGACCTGTTCAACGCCTACCTGGCCGCGCACTCCACGGCCGCCGCGCCGCTGGACCCGCCGGCGACGGACCGGATCACGATCGTCCAGTAGTTCCGGCGTACGACACCGACAGGATGCGCGGGCGGGGGCGGAGGCCCCGGCCCGCGCATCCGTCTTTCCCGCGCCGCACCCGAGGCGTACGCCCTGTTCCGTGTGTGATGTGTACGGGTCATAATCCGGGGGCTGATCCCAGGCTGGCTGACCCCACACGGCACCCGGAGGCGTTCCCGTATGAGCCCGTACACCGCGAACCGCAGACACTTCCTGGCCGGAGCGCTGGCCGTTTCCGCCACGGCTCTCGTCGGTGCGGCGCCCGCGCGCGCCGAGGCCCGGCGGGCACTCACGGTGCGGGACTGGATGAGCGGCATCGCGAACGCCACCGCGCTCCAGCGCCTGACGATTCCCGGTTCGCACGACTCCGGCGCCCGCTACGGCGGGCCCTGGACCGAGTGCCAGAACACGACGATCGCGGAGCAGCTGAACAGCGGGGTGCGCTTTCTCGACGTGCGGTGCCGGATCACCGGTGGCTCGTTCGCGATCCATCACGGCGCCTCGTACCAGAACCTGATGTTCGGCGATGTCCTCGGCGCCTGCTGGGACTTCCTCGCCCAGCACCCCACCGAGACCGTGCTGATGCGGGTCAAGCAGGAGTACTCGGAGGAGAGCGACACCGCGTTCCGGGCGGTCTTCGACGACTACCTCGACAACCGGGGCTGGCGCCCGCTGTTCCGCATCGACTCCGCGCTGCCGACGCTGGGCGGGGCGCGCGGCAAGGTGGTGCTGCTCGCCGACAACGGCGGTCTGCCCGGCGTGCGGTACGCCGATCCGGGGCTCTTCGACATCCAGGACGACTACATGGCGGAGCCGTTCGCCAAGTACCCGAAGATCGAGGCCCAGTTCCGCAAGGCGGCCGAGCAGCCCGGCAAGCTCTTCATGAACTACGTGAGCACCGCCGCCCTGTTGCCGCCCCGCTGGAACGCGGACCGGCTCAACCCCCAGGTCCACTCGTTCCTCGACTCCTCGGGGGCGGCCGGCTGGACCGGCCTCGGCATCGTCCCGCTGGACTTCCCGGCGACCCGGTCGGGGCTGGTGGAGTCGCTGATCCGGCACAATCCGAATGGCTGAGCTCAGGGGGACCAGACATACGGCGTGGTCGTGGTGACCTTGTGCAGGCCGAGACGGGTGAGGATCGGAGCGCTGTCGACCGGGGCGTCGACGTACAGGCAGGGGACGTCGCGCGCGGCGGCGAGTTGGGCTCGGTGGGCGCCATGACCCGGTAACTGCCTCTCCCGCGCCATTCCTTGAGCGTTGACCCGCCCCGGAGCCCGGCGAAGTCGATGCCGCCCTCGAATGCCGTGACTCCGCGGCGCGAAGCGGAGCGGCGGGAAGGCCCCGTTCACAGGGTCACCAGGAACTCCCGTACCGCCCGCGCGAACCCCTTCGGGTCCTGGAGCTGGACGAAGTGGTCCGTCTCCAGGGTGACGAGCGAGGTGCGGGGGCGCAGTGACGCCATCGAGGCGGCCTGCTCGGCGGGCAGCGCCTGGCTGGTGCGGCCGTTGATCACCAGCGCGGGGCAGTCGCTCGCGAGCCACTGCGCCCAGTGGTCGCCGTGCACCTGCCGCTCGGAGTCGAGTGTGTCCTGCGGGTGGAACGGCAGCCGCCAGCCGTCGCCGTCCGGCAGCGGTCTCAGCAAGGGCCCCACCATCGGGCCCACCGGACCGCAGGCGGCGATCAGTTGTTCCCGGGTGGGCGCGGTGTACGGGAAGCCCGTGAGGAAGGCCAGCGGGCCGGGGTCCTGGTGCGGCAGGGCGACCGGGGAGTCGGTGTTGACGAGGGCGGTGACCGCGGCGGGCCGGGCGGCCGCGAGGTACAGCGCGTTGATGCCGCCGAGCGAGTGCCCGAGGGCGACGACCGGGCCGGTGCCGAGATGGTCGAGCAGGGCGGTCAGATCGGAGACGTAGCCCTCCCTGCCGTAGTCGTCCGCCCGGTCGGAGTCGCCGTGGCCGCGCTGGTCGGGGGCGATGACCCGCCACTCGGGGCCGAGCTCGACGGCCAGGTCGTCGAAGGAGGAGCCCTCGGAGAGATGGCCGTGCAGGGCGAGGAGCGGGCGGCCGGTTGCGGGGCCGTGGTCGAGGTAGGAGATGCGGCGGCCGTCGATGGTCAGTTCACGTCGTGATGCGGTCTGCTGTGTCATGAAGGCGACTGTACGTGTGTATAGATCGCCCGCGCAATACGTGTGTATAGATCGCTTGCCCCAGATCGCTTGTCCCAGTGGCGGAGCCGTACGATCCCGGGCATGGGAAACCGCGAGGACCTGCTGGCCGGAGCGAGGCGCTGCCTGGAGGAGAAGGGCTATCTCCGCACCACCGTGCGCGACATCGCCACCGCCTCCCGGGTCTCGATGGCGGCGATCGGCTACCACTTCGGTTCCCGCGAGGCCCTGCTCAACCAGGCGCTGTTCGCGGCCATCGACGAGTGGGGCCGGCGGACCGGCGGGGACCTCGGGGCGGGAGACGGTACGGCCGCCGAGCGGTACGAGGCCCTGTGGACGCGCGAGATCGCCTCCTACCGCACCGACCGCTGGCTGTGGGTCGCCTCGGTGGAGGCCTTCGTCCACGCCCAGAGCGCCCCGGACCTGCTGGCCCTCCTGGCCGCCGGCCAGCGCGAAGGCCGCCGGGGGGTCGCGGCCCAGCTGACCGGGGTACCGGAGACGGAGGTCGCCGAGGCGGATGTGCGGGGGCTCGGTTCGGTACAGCTCGCGCTGATGAGCGGCGTGATGATCCAGTGGCTGACCGACCCGGAGCATGCCCCGGACGCCGCCGAGATCGCGGCGGGGCTGCGGGCGCTGGCTGGGCGGCTGGAGGGGGCGTAGGGCCGCCACTACCCCTGCGGAGGCTCCGGCGGCGGCTGCGGCGCTCCCGGGAGACGGATCACGGCTTCCGTGCCGCCGCCCGTCGCGGGACGCAGGTCGATCCCGCCACCGGCCTGCTGGACCGTACGCGCCACGATCGACAGGCCGAGGCCCGAGCCGGGGAGCTGGCGGGCGGACGGGGAGCGCCAGAAGCGTTCGAAGACGTGCGGGAGCTCGTCGGCGGGGATGCCGGGGCCGTGGTCGCGGACCGACAGCTCGCCCCGGTGCAGGACCACGTCGATCGTGCCGCCGTGCGGGCTGAACTTCACCGCGTTGTCCAGGACGTTGACGACCGCCCGCTCCAGGGCGGCCGGTTCGGCCCGTACGTACCAGGGGGCCAGCTCCGCCGTGATGGTCAGCTCCGGGCCGCGCAGCCGGGCGCGGTCCAGGGCCGTGCGGGCGATGTCGTGGAGCGCGACCACCTGGAGCGGGCCGGGGTCGGCCGCGTCCGGGCGGGCCAGTTCCTGGAGGTCCCCGATCAGCGAGGCCAGCTCCGTCATCTGCGCCTTCACCGACGTCATCAGCGCCCGGCGGTCGTCCGGCGGGATGGCCCGGCCGGTCTCGTCGCTCCGGGCGAGGAGTTCGACATTGGTGCGGAGCGAGGTCAGCGGGGTGCGGAGTTCGTGGCCGGCGTCCGCGATGAGCTGCGCCTGACGGTCGCGGGAGGTGGCCAGCGACGCGGTCATCGAGTTGAACGAGCGGGAGAGCCGGGCGATCTCGTCCTCGCCCTCCACCGGGATGCGGACCGTCAGGTCCTCGGTACGGGCGACGTGCTCGACCGCCTCGGTGAGCTCGTCGACGGGGCGCAGACCGGAACGGGCCACCCAGAGCCCGGCGGCGCCGGCGCCGATGACGCCGATGCCGGATACGAGGAGGAGGACCCAGGCGAGGGTGGTGAGGGGCTTGTCGATCTCGCTCATCGGACGGGCGATGGAGACGCCGAGGTCGGTACGCGGCTGGCCGGGCCCGCGTGAAGCCGTCACCGAGTAGGTGAAGACGCGCATCTTCACTCCGTCGGCATCGGACTCCGTATGCAGTGCGCCGGGCTGTTTGTGATCGACCACCGCCAGGTCGGCATCGGTCACCGGGAGCTCGGCTGCGTCGGGGGCGATGCAGACCGTTCCCTGGGCGTCGATGAGCTGGACGGTGAGGCCGGTGTAGGGCGAGGGCGGCAGCTTCCGGGTGTTGCTGCAGTACTGGTACAGCTCGTTCAGATAGTCGATGTCGACCGTGGCGGCCCGCAGCGACGTGTCCTGCTGATGCTCCAGCTGCGCCTTCGTCACGAACCAGCACGCCACCGCCACCGCCGCCACCGCCACCGCCACCGCGGTGGCGACCAGCAGTGCCAGCCGGGAGCGCAGGGGCAGGGCGCGGATCCGCCGGAGCGGGCCGGTCATCCCTCGCCCCCGCCCGACCGCAGCGCGTATCCCACGCCACGGACCGTGTGGACCAGGCGGGGTTCGCCGCCCGCCTCCGTCTTGCGGCGCAGGTACATCACGTACACGTCCAGGGAGTTGGAGCTCGGTTCGAAGTCGAAGCCCCAGACCGCCTTGAGGATCTGCTCACGGGTCAGTACCTGGCGCGGGTGCGCCAGGAACATCTCCAGGAGGGTGAACTCGGTGCGGGTCAGTTCCACGTGGCGGGTGCCGCGCATGACCTCGCGGGTCGCGAGGTCCATGCGCAGGTCGGCGAAGGCCAGGACGTTGTCGTCGGGGACGGGGCCCGCCGCGGCCGCGTACGAACTGCGGCGCAGCAGGGCCCGGATGCGGGCGAAGAGCTCGTCCAGCTCGAAGGGCTTGACCAGGTAGTCGTCGGCGCCCGCGTCGAGCCCGGTGACGCGGTCGCCGACGGTGTCACGGGCGGTGAGCATCAGGATGGGCGTGGTGGTGCCCGTGGCGCGGATGCGGCGGGCTGCGGTCAGCCCGTCCATCCGCGGCATCTGGATGTCGAGGACGATGAGGTCGGGGTCGTACGACTCCGCCTTCGTGAGGGCGTCGAGTCCGTCGACGGCGACCTCGGTCCCGTACCCCTCGAACGCGAGGCTGCGCTGCAGGGCCTCGCGGACGGCGGGCTCGTCGTCGACGATCAGGATGCGCTGCGGATCGTCTTCGGCGGGGCTCATCGCTGCTTCGTCCTCTTTCGTTCCGTACGGGGCCCGGGCGCACCGCTGGTTTCTCAGCCTCGCACGGCCGTGGCGCGGCGTCGCGCGGCGCGGCTCAGGAGCTGTCGCCGGCCCGCAGCGTGTCGAGGTCGGCCTTGAGGGTGTTCACCGGGATGGCGAAGCCGAGACCGACGCTGCCCGCACTGGAGCCGCTGGAACCGCTCGACGAACTGGCCGAGTACATGGCCGAGTTGATGCCGATGATCTCGCCGTTCATGTTGATCAGGGCGCCACCGGAGTTGCCCGGGTTCAGCGAGGCGTCGGTCTGGATGGCCTTGTACGTGGTGGTGGAGTCGCCGGTGTCGCCGTTGAACTGCTGTCCGCCGAACTCGAACGGCCACTGCTGCCCGCCGCCCTGTCCCTGACCCTGTCCCTGACCTTGTCCCTGGCTGCTGTCGGAGCCGCTGTCGCTGTCCTTGGCGACCGTGACATCGCGGTCGAGTGCGGACACGATGCCGCTGGTGACCGTGCCGGTGAGGCCCTCGGGCGAGCCGATCGCGACGACCTGGTCGCCGACGGCGACCTGGGAGGAGTCGCCCAGGGTGGCCGTCTTCAGGCCGCTCGCGCCCTGGAGCTTGATCAGCGCGAGGTCCTTGTCGGCGTCGGTGCCGACGATGTCGGCGTTGTACGTCTTGCCGGTGCTCAGCGTGACCTTGATGGACGAGGCACCCGCGATGACGTGGTTGTTGGTGACGATCTCGCCGTCCGACGTGATGACCACGCCGGAACCGGTGGACTGGCCCGAGGCCGACGTCGCGCCGATCTCGACGATCGTCGGCGAGAGCGCCGCGGCGACGCCGGAGACGGTGCCCTTGTTGCTCTGCGAGACGGTGGTGCCGGGGATGACGCTGCCGGCCGTACCGCCGGTGCCGTTGTCGGTGAGCTGCCCGATCACGGTGGCGGTGCCGCCGCCGACGATCGCGGCCGCGATGGCCACCGCCGCGAGGAGCGCGACGGGCCGGCGGGCCCGGCGGCGGGGCGCGGACGGTTCGGGTGCCGCCTGCGGCAGCCCGGGGAAGCCGTCTCCGCCGTGGCCGGCGCCACCGGAGCCGGCGGTGCCAGGGGCGGGCCACACGGTGGTGCCGGGGCCCATGGCGACCGGCTGGACCGGCTGGACGGGCTGGTATGACGGCGGCGGCGGGTAGGCCGCGTCTCCGTTGCCGTACGAGGGGTACATCGGGTACTCGCCGCTCGGGCGCTGGGTCTCTGTCATGTCTACGAGAGTGTCCAGCGAACATGAGAGGACCCTGAGTGCCCGCTGAGAAGCCCGGCAGAACCTCGTATGCCCGATATAAAGGTCCGTGCTCCGAGGTCCTGCAAGGATCCTCAGCTGAGGCCCTGCTGCGCCTCAGCGCACGGTGATGACCAACTTGCCCGTGGTGCGGCCCGTCTCCCCCAGGGCGTGGGCCCGGGCACCTTCGGCGAGAGGGAAGGTGCCGGAGACGTGGGCGCGGAGCCTGTCCCGGCCGACGAGTTCGGCGACGGCGCGCATTCCGGCGTGGTCGTGCTCGACGAGCAGAACGACAGCGCGGACCTGTGCCTTCTCCGCTGCGGCCCGGGTGTCCTTGCTGCTCGGCAGCAGGGAGACGAGGACGCCGCCGGGGCGCAGTACGCCCACGGAACGGGTGGCGGTCTCCCCGCCGAGGGTGTCCAGGACGATGTCGTAGGGCTCCTCCGCGTCGGTGAAGTCCTCGGAGCGGTAGTCGATGCAGGCATCCGCACCGAGCTCGCGCAGGAAGTCGTGCTTGGGCGCACTCGCCGTCCCGGTCACGTGAGCACCGCGCTCCTTGGCGATCTGTACGGCGAGATGGCCGACACCGCCGGCCGCGGCGTGGATCAGCACCCGCTGCCCGGCCCGGAGGTCCGCGGTCTCGACGAGGGCCTGCCAGGCGGTGAGCGCTGCCAGCGGCAGAGCGGCCGCCTGGACGTGGTCGATGCCGGCGGGCTTGGCGGCGAAGGCGCGGGTGGGGCCGGTCACGTACTCGGCGTGGGAGCCGGCTCCGTACGGGTAGGGCAGCATGCCGAACACCTCGTCACCGGGCCGGAAGAGGGTGACGCCGAAGCCGGTCTCCACCACGGTGCCGGAGACGTCCCAGCCGAGGGTCTGTGGCGGGGGCGGCAGGAAGACACTCATGGCGCGGTGCTTGAAGTCCGTGGGGTTGAGGCCGGCCGCGTGCACGGCGACGAGGATCTCCCCGGGACCGGGCGCGGGCCGCGGGAGCTCGGTCAGCCGCAGGACCTCGGGGCCGCCGAGGGCCGTCTGATGCAGGGCGAGCATCACCGGTGCACCCTTTGGGGCAGCCGGGTCCGCGGAGTCCTGGGGGACGAGGGTTTGAGGAGTGTCCGTCGAAGTCATGTGTCGATCCTGGCCCGTACGGTGCGGCCCGGGCGATGGCAAGAAGGTCATCCTCCGATACATTCCTGCCATGCCTCGCGACCTTGCCGCCCGCACCGACCACGCCGACCGCACCGACCGCACCGACCGCGCGGACGCCACCGACCGCGCGGAAGAAACCGACCGCGTGGACGACACGGCCCGCGCCGACCGTGCGGCTGCACTGGGCTGTCGGCTGCGGCCGGTTCCGCGGTCCGGCGCCCACAAGGTTGTCGTTCTTGCCCTCGACGGCGTCTACCCGTTCGAACTCGGCATCCCGCACCGGGTCCTGGGTTCCGCCGACGGACGCTACGAGGTGGTGTCCGCGAGCGTGGACGGGCAGTCCGTGCGAACCGACTCGGACCTGACGCTCACCCCCGGGCACGGTCCCGAGGTGCTGGACGAGGCGGACACCGTGGTCATCCCGCCGTACGCGATCTCGCCGGCCTTGGGTACGGCCCCGGATCCGCAGGCTCTCGCCGCCCTCGCCCGCGTCCGCCCCGGTACTCGTCTGGTGTCCATCTGCACCGGTGCCTTCCTGCTGGCAGCCGCCGGTCTCCTCGACGGGCGCCGGGCCACCACCCACTGGGCGCTCACCGACTACTTCCAGGAGCTCTTCCCCCGGGTCGAGGTCGACGCCGGGGTGCTCTTCGTCGACCACGGTGACGTGCTGACCTCCGCGGGGGCGGCGAGCGGTGTCGACGTCTGCCTGCATCTGGTGCGCCAGGACCACGGCAGTGAGGTGGCCAACCATGTCGCCCGCTGCTGCGTCGTGCCGCCGTACCGGGACGGCGGGCAGGCGCAGTACATCGAACGGCCCCTGCCGGCGGCGAGCGGCACCGGCACCGGGCCGACCCGCGACTGGGCGCTCCAGCGGCTTGAACTGCCACTGTCGCTGGGCGAACTGGCCGCGCAAGCGGCGATGAGCACCCGCACCTTCGCCCGGCGCTTCCAGGAGGAGACCGGTCTGAGCCCCGGCCGCTGGCTGACCCAGCAACGACTGCGGAGGGCACGGCACCTGCTGGAGTCCACCGACCTGCCGGTGGAACGGGTCGCCCACGAGGTCGGCTTCGCCACCGCCACCTCGCTGCGGCGGCACCTGGCGGCGGAGGCGGGGGTCGCCCCGTCCGCGTACCGGCGCACCTTCCGTGCCGCGGGCCCGGCCGCGGGTGACGACAGGAACATCAGGACCCGGGGCTGAAGCGACCGCAGGGCGCCCCCGGTCCCTCCCGGTGCCTTACGACAGGTTCTCAGCCGCGCGCTGCGCAGCCGGCGGCTCACCGCAGCCGCAGGAGCGCCGGACCACCAGCGCCGAGGGGAACTGCTTCAGCCGCTCCCGCCGCGAACCCGACACCCGCAGCGAGTCGTCCAGCACCAGGTCGACCGCGGCACGCGCCATCGCCGGGCGGTCGGAGAACACCGTCGTCAGCGGCGGGTCCGTCAGGCCGGCTTCCTTCACGTCGTCGAAGCCCGCCACCGCGAGCTCACCGGGCACGTCGATCCGCAGCTCGCGCGCGGCCCGCAGCACCCCGATGGCCTGGTCGTCCGTCGTGCAGAAGATCGCCGGCGGGCGGTCGGGGCCCGCGAGGAGCCCCAGGGCCACCTGGTAGGCGTCGTAACGGTTGTACGGGGACTGGAAGAGCCGGCCCTCGGTCGAGCGGCCCGACTCGTGCATCGCCCGGCGCCAGCCCTCGACGTGGTCGGCGACCGGGTCGCCGACCGACGGGGTCGACTCCATGCCGCCGAGACACGCGACGTACGCGTTGCCGTGTTCCAGCAGGTGGCGGGTGGCGAGCTGGGCGCCGCCGACGTCGTCCGTGACGACCGCGACGTCGTCGATCGCCTCGGGCCGCTCGTGCAGCAGCACGACCCGCGCGTCCCACGCCTCTATCTCCGCCGCCGCGCGCTCGCTCGGGCCCTGGCTGACCAGGATCAGGCCGGAGACCCGCATGCCGAGGAAGGCGCGCAAGTAGTGGACCTCGCGCTCGTCGCGGTAGTCGGAGTTGCCGACGAGCACCATTTTTCCGCGCTCGGCGGCGGCCTGTTCGACCGCGTGCGCCATCTCCGCGAAGAACGGCTGCCTCGCGTCCGGCACGATCATCCCTATGAGATCGGTCCGCCGCGAGGCCATCGCCTGGGCGACCCGGTCGGGCCGGTAGCCCAGCTCCTTGATCGCGGCGAGTACCCGCTCGCGCGTGGCCGGGGCGACCGGCCGGGGTCCGTTGTTGATGACGTAACTGACCACTGCGGTCGACGTCCCCGCCAGTCTCGCCACATCGTCCCGCGTCACCTTGGCCACGCGCGGCAGTCTACGCGGATGGAACTACTTCCCGGCAGGCCGGACCGGGGCTTCTTCCGTGACCTCGGCTACCTCCGGCTGCTCCGAACGGGTGAGGGTTTCGGTGGTCGACTTCGCGGCCGCCGACTTCGCCTCCTCGGCGGCGGCACGCTCGACCTTCTCCGGCGCGACGAAGCGGTAGCCCACGTTGCGGACGGTGCCGATGAGCGACTCGTGCTCGGGGCCGAGCTTGGCGCGCAGCCGCCGTACGTGGACGTCGACCGTGCGCGTACCGCCGAAGTAGTCGTAGCCCCAGACCTCCTGGAGCAGCTGGGCGCGGGTGAAGACCCGGCCCGGGTGCTGCGCCAGGTACTTGAGCAGTTCGAATTCCTTGAAGGTCAGGTCCAGGACCCGGCCCTTGAGCTTCGCGCTGTACGTGGCCTCGTCCACCGAGAGATCACCGTTGCGGATCTCCATCGGGGAGTCGTCGGCGGTGATCTGCTGCCGGCCGGTGGCCAGCCGCAGCCGCGCCTCGACCTCGGCGGGGCCCGCCGTGTCCAGCAGCACGTCGTCGATGCCCCAGTCCGCGGTGACGGCCGCGAGGCCGCCCTCCGTGACGACGAGGATCAGCGGACAGCCGGGTCCGGTGGACCGCAGCAGCTGACAGAGCGAGCGGACCTGCGGCAGGTCTCGCCGCCCGTCGACGAGGATGACGTCGGCACCGGGGGTGTCGACGAGAGCGGGGCCTTCGGCGGGAGCCACCCGCACGCTGTGCAGCAGGAGGCCGAGGGCGGGAAGCACCTCCGTCGACGGTTGGAGGGCATTCGTCAGGAGCAGCAGTGAACTCATCGCCGCCCACCTGCCTGGTTCGTCGGTCGATGATCGTGCACGGTTGGCTCGCCCATTACGTCGGTCCTCCTCGTTCCCTGCGAGAGGGGCACTCCCGGGTCGGACCCGGGGGAGTATGCGGCACTGCTTCGTACGCTTTTTCGTGTGCGGTCGTACGACGTTTCGTCATACGGCCTTTACTCGTGCGGCCCGCGCCCAGGACCGCTGAGCTTGTCGAAACGTCGTCGTAACAACGCGCGGAATGCACAAAAGGACCCGGGGGCTGCATTGCCCGGATCCTCTTCCCGCCAGAATAGCCCACATGACTTCTGTGTCCGAGGGGCGATTTCGGAGTTCCTCTGTTCCCTTGATCACGCACGGTCCGCTGCGGACCACATTGCGGGCCGATGACGGGGTCCTCATCGAGGCGGTGTACGACCCGTGTACGGGAGATGGAGCCGCCGGCCCGGGGGCCGGCGGCTCCGGTACGGCGATCGTGGTCGCGCACGGATTCACCGGTTCGGCCGACCGCCCCGCGGTGCGGCGTGCCGCGGAGGTGTTCTCGCAGCGTGCGGCAGTGGTCACGTTCTCCTTCCGGGGGCACGGACGCTCCGGCGGACGGTCCACGGTGGGCGACCGCGAGGTGCTGGATCTGGCGGCCGCCGTGGCCTGGGCGCGGTCGCTCGGACACACGCGGATCGTTACGGCCGGGTTCTCGATGGGCGGTTCCGTGGTGCTGCGGCACGGGGCGCTGTATACGGCCCCCGGAGGGGCGGGGGAGCCCGAGGGGCGCACGGAAGCGCGTGGGGAGGCGCATGCGGACGCGGTGGTGTCCGTGAGTGCTCCAGCGCGCTGGTACTACCGGGGGACGGCCCCGATGCGCCGCCTGCACTGGATGGTCACCCGCCCCACGGGCCGGCTCGTCGGACGGTACGGCTTCCGCACCCGGATCGACCGCGACGAGTGGGACCCGGTCCCGCTCTCCCCGGTCGAGGCCGCCGGCCGGATCGCCCCGGCCCCGCTCCTGATCGTGCACGGCGACCGGGACCCGTACTTCCCGCTCGACCACCCGCGGATGCTCGCCGCCGCGGCGGGCGGGGCCGCCGAGCTGTGGCTGGAGCCCGGCATGGGCCACGCGGAGAACGCGGCGGACGAGACCTTGCTCACCCGCATCGCCGACTGGGCGATGACGCGGTGAACCATGATGGACAGCCGACGCGTGAGCTGACGCGAGACGAGAGGAGTGCCGCCATGCCTGCGGGAACCATCCGCTACTGGGCAGCTGCCAAGGCCGCGGCCGGAACCGCGGAGGAGCCGTACACCGCTGCGACGCTCAAAGAGGCGCTCGACGGGGTACGGGAACGGCACCCCGGCGAGCTGAGCCGCGTACTGCAAAGGTGTTCGTTCCTCATCGACGGTGACCCCGTCGGGACCCGGAGCCATGAGACCGTACGCCTTGCCGAGGGCGGCACGGTCGAGGTGCTCCCGCCGTTCGCAGGAGGGTGAACCGCAGAACATGAGCAGCAGCGATCAGCAGCAGCCGTACCCGCACCAGCAGCAGCCGCCATATCCGCAGCCGCAGTATCCGTACGGGCAGGAGCCGCAGCAGCAGCAACAACAGCAACAGCAACAGTCGTACGGGGACCCTGCGTACGGCGACGCCTCGTACGGCGACGCTTCCTACGGCGACGCCTCGTACGACGGCCGGGCGTACTCCGGCCAGGGTTACGCGGACCCCTCGTACGGGCAGCAGGCGCCCTACGCGGGCGGTGCGGCGCCGTACGGGACGCCGGGCGGGTACGACGCGCACCCGCCCCAGCAGGCCGCTCCGTACCCGCAGCAGGGCTCGCCCGCCCCGCAGGTCCCGCAGGCGCAGCCCGGGACCGGCTGGCCGGCCGGGGAGCAGGGTGTCGCCCAGACCTGGGAGGGCCAGACCTGGGACACGCAGTACCAGCCGACGATCCGGCCCGGCGAGCCCGCAGGCCCCGTGCAGCCCGCCGCTCCTGTGCAGCCCGCTCCCGTGCAGCCCGCCGAGGACACCGCGTACCTGGCGCCGTTGCAGGGTGCCTCCGGCTCGTACCCGCTGCCTCCCGAGGCCCGGGCCGCGCCTGCCACGCCCGCCCCGGCCCCCGTGGCTCCCGCGCAGGGCGAGGACGGCTACAGCGCGCCGACCACCCTGGGCAACAGCCGCATCACCGACGCCCAGCGCGCCCGCGCCGAGGGCCGCTCGCCGATCATCGCGCCCGGGATGCAGCCGGCCGCGATCACCGCGGGACTCGGGCTGCTGCTCGCGCTGGGCGCGGCCGTCGGGCCGTACGCCCTCGTCGTGCCGCTGGTCCTGCTCCAGGCGGTGACCGCGGCCGGGTGGTTCCGGCTCAACGGCATGTGGCCGGCCCGGCAGGGCATCGCGCTCGCCTTCGCGGGCGGCCTCGTCGCCGATGTGGCGCTGCTCGCGGCCGGCCGGGAGAACGGTCCGGCAGCGATCCTGGGCACCCTCGGTGTGTGGGTGCTGCTCACCGTCGTGCTCCAGCTGCGCAGCCGGGCCGGTGCCGACGAACGGATGCAGGGGCTGATGGCCACGGTCGCCTCGGCCGCGCTCGCGGTGCTCGCCACCGGCCACCTCGCGGCCGTCCCGGACGCCGTCACGGCCGGCGGTGTGGCCGTCGCCGCGGCGGTGCTCGTCCGGGCGCTGCCGCTGCCCGGACCGGCCTCGGTCGTGGCGGCGCTCGTCGTCGCCGCGGGTGCCGGTGCGGTGGGCGGTGCCGTCACCGACCTGGGGGCCAAGGGTGCGCTGCTCGGCCTCGCGGCCGGGGGCTGCGCGCTGATCGGGCTGCGGGTGGCGAGCTATGACTACCCGTCACGCTTCGTGCACATGACCGCGGGTGTGGCCCTGCCGCTCACCGCGGCCGCCCCGGCCGTCTATCTGGTCGGGCGCATGGTCGCGTAGCCCGTACCGCGTCACCCGGCCTGCCGAAGCCCTCCACGGGGAACCGTTGGGGGGCTTCCGCACGTCGATCACCCGGGGCGTGACGTGTGGCCGCAGTAGGCTCACGGCGCCAGGGATCCGATGGATGTGGCGCGGGGGAGGACAGGCATGCGTGCACTGCGAATACTGCTGATCGTCGTGGTGGTTCTGGCCGGGGTGTTCATAGCGGTGGACCGTGCGGCGGTGTACTTCGCAGAGTCGGAGGCGGCGGACCGGGTGGTGGTCCCCGGGGCGCGGACCGGGTCGACGGACGTCTCCATCAAGGGTTTCCCGTTCCTCACCCAGGTCGCCGGATCGGAACTCGACGAGGTCGACGTGAAGGTCACCGGGATCGAGGCGACCGCCGGTGGCCGCGCGCTCCGGATCAGCAGCATGGAAGCCGAACTGCACCAGGTGCGGCTGACGGACGGCTTCTCGGGAGCCACGGCCGCCCGGGCCAGTGGCACGGCCGTCATCTCGTACGAGGACCTGACGAAGGCCGCCGCCGACGGTGTCGTCGTCGAGTACGGCGGTGACGGCAAGGTGAAGGTGACCGGCACGGTCGCCCTCCCCGTCGTCGGCCGGACGGTCTCGCGCAGCGTCCTGTCCACCGTCACCCTGGTCGACGGCCACACCGTGCGGGTGCACGCGGACAAGGTGCCGGGCGAGGGCATCCCCGGGCTCGAAGGGCTCGTGCGTGAGAAGACCGACTTCGAGCGCGAGGTGGGCAGACTGCCGAACGGCCTGAAGCTGGAGAAGATCCAGCCGACCGCCGACGGGCTGGAGATCTCGGTGACGGGCGCCGACGTCCGCCTCGCCGGATAACTCCCGTCGCGGCCGGGTAGGGGCCCCGTACGGCCCGTTCCGCCACATGCTGAGACGGACCAGTCCGTTCCGTAGATGGCCGAGGCGTTCCACGCCCGGGACGGCGCTCCCGAGGAGCCGCGAACCTCTCACGCGTCTCACACTGCGGACGATCGTGTCTCAATATGCGACACAACGGTGACATGTCCGCCCGTACGTCCCTACGATCGGACCCATGCAGTGCTCTATTAGCGGTCTCCCGCAGCGGGGACAGGCGGATCTCACGAAGCGGCGGGCAGTGGACCTGTGCCGCGTCGCCGCCATGCTCTGTCGCACTGTCTGAGCGGGATCCGTCGGATTTCCCGCATTCAAGGCCCTTCGACCGCTCGTCGGGGCCATCCCGCGTGGCACCCGTGCACGCGCCGAAACCGGGCCGCGTACATCCGGATCACCACGCACCATCGCGCACCACTCGCATCATCCCGCCGCAGACTGCCCCGGAGGAGAACAGAATGAGCCGCAGTGACGTCCTGGTAGACGCCGACTGGGTCGAGGCCCACATCGACGACCCGAAGGTCGCCATCGTCGAGGTCGACGAGGACACCTCCGCGTACGAGAAGAACCACATCAAGAACGCGATCCGGATCGACTGGACCAAGGACCTCCAGGACCCGGTCCGCCGCGACTTCATCGACCAGGCCGGCTTCGAGGAGCTGCTGTCGAAGAAGGGCATCGGCAACGACACCACGGTCGTTCTCTACGGCGGCAACAACAACTGGTTCGCGTCCTACGCGTTCTGGTACTTCAAGCTCTACGGTCACCAGGACGTCCGCCTGCTCGACGGCGGCCGCAAGAAGTGGGAGCTCGACTCCCGCGACCTGGTCGACGGCGACCAGATCCCGTCCCGCCCGGCCGCGCAGTACAAGGCCCAGCCGCAGGACGAGTCGATCCGCGCCTACCGCGACGACGTCGTGAAGGCCATCGGCAGCCAGAACCTGGTCGACGTGCGCTCGCCCGACGAGTTCAGCGGCAAGCTGCTCGCCCCGGCCCACCTCCCGCAGGAGCAGTCGCAGCGCCCCGGCCACGTGCCGAGCGCCCGCAACATCCCGTGGTCGAAGAACGCCAACGACGACGGCACCTTCAAGTCGGACGACGAGCTCAAGGCCCTCTACGAGGCCGAGCAGGTCGACCTGTCGAAGGACACCATCGCCTACTGCCGCATCGGTGAGCGCTCCGCGCTCACCTGGTTCGTGCTGCACCAGCTGCTCGGCCAGGAGAACGTCAAGAACTACGACGGTTCGTGGACCGAGTACGGCTCCCTCGTGGGCGTGCCGATCGAGCTCGGCGCCAACAAGTAACCCGTACGACCTGGACCAGCACGACCCCCGACCAGAAGGACAGAACGCCATGTGTGGAGCAAAGGCCGGCGGCCCCGACGCTTCGACGATCAAGCCCGGTGAGACCACCATCCAGGGCAGCGTGACCCGCGACGGCGAGCCCGTCACCGGTTACGTCCGTCTGCTGGACTCGACCGGCGAGTTCACCGCCGAGGTCCCGACCTCGGCGACCGGACAGTTCCGCTTCTACGCGGCCGAGGGCACCTGGACGCTGCGCGCCCTCGTCCCCGGCGGCAGCGCCGACCGCACGGTCGTGGCGCAGACGGGCGGCCTCTCCGAGGTGGCCATCGCCGTCTAGCGGTCACTGTCTCGGCGCTGCCGACGACCGGCCGAAGGGCCGTACCCCAGGGGGTTGGACGCTTCCTGCAAACGGGGTACGGCCCTTCGTGCCGTCCGGGCAGGGAACCGGTGCCGTCCAGAACCGGCCGGGCGGGCGGATCGGGCCTACGCTGGAAGCATGTACCGCCGACGCCGGCGCGCCTACTTCGTGATGATGGGGATCTGTCTGGTCCTCTTCGTCTCCGCCTGGGCCTTCGTGAGGCTCTGGTCGATGCCCGCCGCCATCGCGATGTGCGTGGTCGCGATGGTGATACCGCCCGTCGCGGCGATGGTCGCCAACCGGAAGGGCCCGGAGGACCGCTGGTGGGACGACCCCGCGGCCGCGCCGCCCCGGCCTCCGTCCCGGCCGCGCGCGCGTCCGGGCAAGGGCGAAGCGACCGGTGATCCGGAGTCGGACGCGTGGTGGGACGAACTCGACGGGAAGAAGCGCCGCCAGTGAGGGGCGCCGTGCGCGTATGCCTAGCCGGTCAGTGGACGTGCGTGGGTGCCTGTCCGCGCCGAGCTGGACGTGCGCGTGTGCCTGTCCGGGGCGGTGAACGTCAGTAGACGAGCGCCTGGACGCCGTCGGCCATGATCTCGCTGACGAAGACCTGCGCTCCGGCGATCCGTACGCCATCCAGGACGTCCTGCTCGGTGATGTCCCGGCGGGCCGCGCACTGGGTGCAGAGCGTGATCTGTCCGCCCGCCTGAATCGACTCGATCAGATCCGGCAGCGGCGCCGCGTGCGGCAGTTCGAACTCGGCGGCACGCCCCGGCAGCGCGAACCAGGCGGACTCCCCGGTCAGCCAGAGCGAGACCTCCACGCCGCTGGCGACGGCGACCGCCGCGACGGTGAACGCCTGGGAACAGCGCTCGGCGGAGTCGGCACCTGCGGTCACCTTGATCACGAGCTTCTTCGGCATATGTCGAACTGTAATCCCAGTGCGCACACCCTCGTTGAGGCCCGGCGGGTCAGTGGGGTGCGCAGATCACGGAATCTGCGCCTCAGGTCTCGTGGGGGGACCCATTCTGAATCCGAAAGACACCATTCCTGCTGTTCCGGGCCCTGGCCGGAGCGACGGCCGACATGGAGCTGAGAGGCGGGTGGGTGAGCACGCGGCAGTTCGTGTCGGAGTACGAGAATGACTTCCGCGCCGACATCACCACCACGCTGCGCGACGGGGCGCTGCGCCACATCGCGGCGCGCGGCTGGACCATGCCGGACGGCACGTCGAGCCGGGTCCATCTGCTCCAGTTCAACTCGACCGCCTTCGCCGACGCGTTCCGCGACGACTGCTCCATAGGACCGACGGCGGGCCATCCGCTGGCAGGTGTGGCCGATACGGACCTCGACGAGTCGTGGTCGGGCGGCGGGAAGGTGGCGGACACCTCGTCCTACGTGTTCACCGAAGCGAAGCCCTATGGCGCCGCCCAGGCGCGGCAGGCGTATCTGGTCGCCGGCGACACTGTCGCCCTGATCGTCCAGTCCCGCAAGGGAAGCGGCGGAACGCCGCGCGTGCCCTTCCACCAGACCGTGATCCTGCAGAACCAGCTGCTGGGCTGACCGCTCCGCGGCACGCCCCGAACCGGCGGGCCGGGACCCCACCCATTAGGCTGGGGCCCGGCCCTGTACTGCCGCCATACCGCTCGTTCAAGGAGCTCCCGTGCTTGAGGCATTCTTCTCCGCCCTGCTGGTCCTGGTCTGCGTCGGCGTTCTCGCCTTCGCCGGCTTGACCGTGAAGAAGCTGTACCAGGGTCAGCGCTGAACCCCCTTCCTCATCCGGCGCCCCTGCCTCCCGCCTTCCGCCTCACAGATCGATTGAGCCGTTCATGATCGAGATCCCGTCCGACCTCCACCCGGACCTCGTCCCGCTGGCCTTCCTGCTGGGCAACTGGGCGGGCGCGGGTGTGTCCGACTTCCCCGGCGCCGAGAAGTGCAACTTCGGCCAGGAGGTCTCCTTCAGCCACGACGGCCGGGACTTCCTGGAGTACGTCTCGCACTCCTGGGTGCTCGACGCCGAGGGCAACAAGGTCAGGCCGCTGGAGTCCGAGTCCGGTTACTGGCGCATCGACAAGGACCGCAAGGTCGAGGTCGTCATGGTCCGCGACCAGGGCGTCATCGAGATCTGGTACGGCGAGCTGGGCCACCAGAAGCCGCAGATCGACCTGGTCACCGACGCGGTGGCCCGGACGGCGGCTTCCGGCCCGTACAACGGTGGCAAGCGGCTCTACGGCTACGTGAAGAGCGACCTCATGTGGGTGGGCGAGAAGTCCACGCCCGAGGTCGAGCTGCGGCCGTACATGTCGGCGCACCTGAAGAAGGTCGTCACCCCGGAAGAGGTCGCGGCGATGGCGAAGAGCCTCGGCGACCTGCCGGACGACGGAATCGCGTTCTTCAAGTAGCCCACGAGGCGCATTTCCGGCGGACAGCCGGGTGACGGGCCGGCCCGGATCTACACTGGAGCCTGTGGTGAGCACCGACTGGAAGACCGATCTTCGGCAGCGCGGCTACCGGCTGACGCCGCAGCGGCAGCTTGTCCTGGAAGCCGTGGACACGCTGGAACACGCGACGCCCGACGACATCCTGTCCGAGGTGCGCCGGACCGCGTCCGGAGTGAACATCTCCACCGTGTACCGGACCCTGGAGCTCCTTGAGGAGCTGGATCTGGTCAGCCACGCCCATCTGGGCCACGGCGCTCCGACCTATCACCTGGCCGACCGCCACCACCACATCCATCTGG
This sequence comes from Streptomyces poriferorum, assembly GCF_019399235.1. Lineage (GTDB taxonomy): Bacteria > Actinomycetota > Actinomycetes > Streptomycetales > Streptomycetaceae > Streptomyces > Streptomyces poriferorum. The sequence goes on from NZ_JAELVH010000019.1 coordinate 37,417, forward strand.
TCTGCCGGGACTGCACGAACGTCATCGAGGCCGATGTCGACGTCGTCGCCGAGTTCACCGAGAAGCTGCGCGGCACGTTCGGCTTCGAGACGGACATGAAGCACTTCGCGATCTTCGGCCGCTGCGCCGACTGCACGGCGAAGTCGGCCGGAGCGATGACCGGTCCGGCCGCCGGGCCCCAGCCCTAGACCGAGTCGTACGCTGGTCGCATGAAGAGCCCCCTGCTGTCCCTGCCCGGCGCCGTCCCCGCCGAGGGTCGCGACGAAGGCGTCGCCGCGCACTACGGCGACCTGTTCCGTGAGCAGCGCGCCCTCGCCGACGGCTCCGGTCTCGTCGACCTCTCGCACCGCGGGGTCGTCACCGTCACCGGGAGCGACCGGCTGGCCTGGCTGCATCTCCTGATCACCCAGCACGTCAGCGAGCTGGCCCCGGGCCGGGCCACCGAGTCCCTGATCCTCACGGCGAACGGGCACATCGAGCACGCCCTGTATCTCGTCGACGACGGCGAGACCGTGTGGATGCACGTCGAGCCGGGCACCCAGGGCGAGTTGATCGCCTATCTGGAGTCGATGAAGTTCTTCTACCGCGTCGAGGTCGCCGACCGTACCGAGGACTTCGCGGTCGTGTACCTGCCGGCCGGCTCCATCGCGGAGGTCCCCGACGGCGCGACCGTGCGGGAGACGCCGTACGGCCGCGATCTGTTCCTGCCCCGCGAGGGCCTGGAGGCGTTCGCGGCGGCGCACGGCCCGGCCGCCGGGGTGCTGGCCTACGAGGCGCTGCGCGTAGAGGGCCACCGTCCGCGGCTCGGGTTCGAGACGGATCACCGCACCATCCCGCACGAGCTGGGCTGGATCGGCACCGCCGTCCACCTCCAGAAGGGCTGCTACCGGGGCCAGGAGACGGTGGCCCGGGTGCAGAACCTCGGCAAGCCGCCGCGGCGCCTGGTCTTCCTGCACCTGGACGGCAGCGAGGTGCTGCTGCCGGGGCACGGCACCCCGGTGCGGCTGGCCGCGGACGGGGCTGAGGGCCGTCAGCTCGGCTTCATCACCACGTCCGCCCGCCACCACGAGCTGGGGCCGATCGCGCTGGCCCTGGTGAAGCGGAACGTGGCGGTGGACGCGGAGCTGCTGGCGGGCGACACGGCGGCGGCCCAGGAGACGGTCGTCGAACCGTAGGGCCCGACCGGCGTACCCGTCGGCTCGGGCCCCGTCGGCGTGCCTGCCGCGTCCGGCTCGGGCCCGTCGGCGTACCTGCCACGTCCGGCTCGGGCCTCGTCGGCGTACTTGCCGCCTCCGGCTCAGACCTCGACGATGACGGTGAACGGGCCGTGGTTCGTGAGCGAGACCCGCATGTCCGCTCCGAACCGGCCCGTCTCCACCTGCGCGCCCAGGGCCCGCAGCTGCGCCACGACCTCGTCGACCAGCGGCTCGGCGATCTCGCCGGGGGCCGCGGCGTTCCACGTGGGCCGGCGGCCCTTGCGGGCATCCCCGTAGAGAGTGAACTGTGAAATCACCAGAAGTGGTGCATTCACATCGGAGCAGGACTTCTCGCCCTCCAGGATGCGGACCGACCACAGCTTGCGGGCGAGCTGGGCCGCCTTCTCCGCGGTGTCGCCGTGGGTCACTCCCACCAGCACACACAGGCCCTCGCCGACGATTTCGCCGACGACCGCCGAACCGCCGCCCTCGCCCCCGGCGTCCGCCACCGTGACGCTCGCACCGTCCACCCTCTGTACCACTGCACGCATACAGACCAACCTATCTTGGGCTGAACGGGTACAGAGCATCTCCACGGGACCCCTCGGAGTGGCACGATGCACAGGAGGCGGTGTGCCGACGCACCGGTCGAGGGGATGGACACAAGCATGAGCATGCATGGAACCGGGCAGTCCCCGGGCGCAGTGCCGGTCGCGCACCCCGGCGTCAACAACAATGCCTCTGTGGGTGCGAGCACCATGCGCCCACCCGTGCAGCGGACCGGGCACGGCTCCGAGGAGGGGCCCGCCGCATCGGCCCCGCGCGATCTGCGTGCCCTGCGGCTGCCGGAGCTGCGCACGCTGCGGCGGGACGCGCAGCGGGACGAGGCGGACCTCAGCTACGTGCGGCGGCTCGTCCAGGGGCGCATCGACATCCTGCGGGCCGAGCTGGCGCGGCGGCGGGACCCGGAGTCCCCGGTGGTGGACCGGCTCTCGGAGATCCTCGCCGACACCCCGTCGCTGCACCGCTCCTCCGCACGGCACGTCACGCTGAGCACGCCGCGCAGCGACGAGTACCGGAAGCTCGCGGCGGAGACGCTGGCCGAGGTCGAACTCTCCGACCTCGACGCCCGGACGGACGAAGAGCTGCACACCGCGATGGGACGCCTGGTCCGCTACGAACAGCAGGTCTCCCGACGCCGCTTCCGGCTCCAGCGCACCGCGGACGATTGCAGTGCGGAGATCGCCCGCAGGTACCGTGACGGGGAAGCACAAGTAGACGACCTGCTCGCCTGAAGCGACCCTTCCGGAGGCGGGTCCCGCCCGTCCCCGGAAGGCCACCATGACCTCCAGCGCAGCCCCGTCGTCCCCGTCCGGCATATCCGGCCGGGCCCCCCTTCTGCCCGTGCTGGCCGAGGTCGTCCGGTCCGGCTTCGTCGAGGGGCACCATCGGGGCTCCCTGGTCGTCCTGGCCGCGGACGGCAGCGTGGAGATGTCCCTGGGTGATCCGGCGGCCCCGGTCTTCCCGCGCTCCTCCAACAAGCCGATGCAGGCCGCCGCGGTGCTCCGGGCCGGTCTCGACCTGTCGGGGGAGCGGCTGGCGCTGGCCGCCGCGAGCCATTCGGGTGAGGGCTTCCACCTCGATCTGGTACGCAAGATGCTCACCGAGCACGGGCTGTCGGCCGACGATCTGCAGACCCCGCCCGATCTGCCGCTGGACCCGGTGGAGGCGGAGACGTATCTCGCGGCGGGTCACGTCCGGGAGCGGATCACGATGAACTGCTCGGGCAAGCACGCGGCGATGCTCGCGGTGTGCCTGCACAACGGCTGGGACCCGGCCACGTACCTCGACCCGGCCCACCCGCTCCAGCAGCTGGTCCACCGGGTCGTGGAGGAGGCGGCGGGCGAGCCGGTCGCCGCGGTCGGGACGGACGGCTGCGGCGCGCCGCTGATGGCGCTCTCCCTGGTGGGCCTCGCGCGGGCGTTCCGTACGTTCGTCACGGCGGAGCAGGGCACGGCGGAGCGCCGGGTGGCGGACGCGATGCGCGCCCATCCCGAGTACGTGGCCGGCACCCGTCGCCCCGACACCTGGCTGATGCGGGAGGTGCCGGGGACGCTGTCCAAGATGGGCGCCGAGGCGGTCCAGGCGGTGGCGCTGGCGGACGGCCGGGCACTGGCCTTCAAGATCGACGACGGATCGACCCGGGCACTCGGCCCCGTACTGGCCCGTGCGCTGGGCCTGCTCGGCGTCGAGGCCCCGGTGGTGTCGCGGATCGGCCGGGCGCCGCTGATGGGCGGCAGCGCGGAGGTCGGGGAGATCCGGGCGGCGTTCTGAGGGCCGGCGGCCCCTGGAAAAGCGGGCGACATCCCTCGCCCTCGTGTCTAGCGTGGGGCGGATGAGCCCTCTCGACGCCCGCCCCCTCGACATCCGCCCCATCACCGACTCCGAGCTCCACGACTGGCTGCGCGCCCTGAACACCGGCTTCCTGCGCGCGCCGACACCGTCGGACGAGGAGGTGGCGGGCCGGTTGCCGTATCTGGACCTGGCTCGCACGCAGGGGGTGTTCGACGAGGGGCGGTGCGTGGCGACGTTCCGGTCGTTCGCGCAGGAACTGACGGTCGTCGGCGGCGCCACGGTGCCGACGGACGCGGTCACCA